>NZ_JASLAW010000245.1 GCF_030147005.1 Pseudomonas sp. | reverse complement strand
GGGGCCGCTTCGCAGCCCGGCGGGAGCAAGCTCCCTCGCCACAGGTGATTCGCCGTGCCTTAACGGTTTCGGCACACGCCTTGCGTAATCCATTCATCTGCCGGTAAACAGGAGCATCCGTTACCCATCGACCCAGAGCCGCCCCATAAGAAAGTAAGGAACCTAGTGCGCGACGGCGACGGCACCTGCAAGGCTTAAGCAACACGCCCGTGTGGGAGCGCTCGAGCCCTAGCGAGGCCGCGATGGCGGTGGGTCAAGCAGTACAAATCCAACAGTGCCCTCGCCCACATCCGGACTGCCGCACATCTGACTTTGGACAACAAAGTCGACTGGCCGCGTCCATCAGCTATCGGTCGACCACCACTTGGGCAACAACTGCCGCACCCGCGCCTCGCCAAAGCGGTCGTCGATCAACATCACCACCCCTCGGTCGTGCTGGCTGCGAATCACCCTGCCCGCCGCTTGCACGACTTTCTGAATACCGGGATACAAATAGGTGTAGTCATAGCCCGCGCCGAAGATGGCGCCCATGCGCGCCTTCATTTGTTCGTTCACCGGATTGAGTTGCGGCAAGCCCAGGGTGGCGATGAACGCCCCGATCAAGCGCGCACCGGGCAGGTCGATACCTTCACCAAAGGCGCCGCCCAGCACCGCAAAACCGATGCCCTGGCTGTGCGGGGTGAACTGGTCCAGAAAGGCCTGGCGCTCAGCCTCGGCCATGCCCCGCGACTGCAACCACAGGGTGATCCGTGGGTGACGCTCAGCCATCAATTGCGCCACTTGTTGCAGGTAATCGAAGCTTGAGAAAAACGCCAGGTAGTTGCCGGGTTGCTCGGCGAATTGGCGGGCGATCAGCGCCACGATGGGTTCTAGCGAGGCTTGGCGGTGCACGAACCGCGTGGAGATGCGGTCAACGATGCTCACCTGCAATTGCTCGGCCTTGAACGGCGATTCGACGTCGATCCATGCGGTATCCGCCGGCAACCCCAGTAAGTCGGCGTAATAGTGGCGCGGGCTCAACGTCGCGGAAAACAGCACGCTGCTGCGCGCGGCGGTCAACCGGGGCCGAATGAACTCGGCCGGCACCACGTTGCGCAGGCACAGGGTCGAGCTGCTGCGCTTGCCGCTGAACTGGCGTTTGCTGATATCGAAGATGAAGTGCTCGTTGAACAGCTCGGCCACCTTGGCCCATTGCAGCGCCTCGAAGTAGAAGGCTTGCAGGTCGCCGTTGAGCGCTTCGGGATGGTCGTTGAAGTAGTCGCCCATGGCGCTTGCGCACAGGCTCAGGGCCTGGAGCAGCTTGTCGGGCTTGGCCGCGTACGCCTGATACGGCGCGAGCTGGTCCTTGTGCAAGGCGTTCCATTCACGGTTCAGGCGCTGCAAGGGCTTTTTCAGCACCTCGGGTGCACTCTCGCGCAAGGTCTTGAGGCTGTATTGATCAAGGCTGGCGCTGTACATCGAGCGGGCCCGCTCGACCAGGTTATGCGCCTCGTCCACCAGCACCGCGACCCGCCATTGGTTGAGCTGGGCCAGGCCGAACAGCATCGCGCCAAAATCGAAATAGTAGTTGTAGTCGGCGACTACGACGTCGGTCCAGCGCGCCATTTCCTGGCTCAGGTAATACGGGCAGACGTCGTGGGCCAGGGCGACTTCCCGCAAGTGACGTTGATCAAGCAGAAGAACCCTGGACGCCGCCTGGCGGGCGGCGGGCAAGCGGTCGTAAAAGCCTTTGGCCAGCGGGCACGAGTCGCCGTGGCAGGCTTTGTCCGGGTGCTCGCACGCCTTGTTCCGCGCCACCAGTTCCAGCACTCGCAAAGACAGCTCGGGGCTGCTGTCGTACAACACTTGGGCGGCATCCAGCGCCAGCTTGCGGCCGGGGGTCTTGGCGGTGAGGAAATAGATCTTGTCCAACTGCTGCGGCGCCAGCGCCTTGAGCATCGGAAACAGCGTGCCGACGGTTTTGCCGATGCCGGTAGGCGCCTGGGCCATCAGGCAACGGCCGGTGCTGACCGCTTTGTAGACCGATTCGGCCAACGAACGTTGGCCGACGCGAAACTCGGCGTGGGGAAACGCCAGGCTTTGCGCGTCGCGGTTGCGCGCCTCGCGGTGCTGCATCTGCTGGTGGGCCCAGTCCAGAAACAGCGCGCATTGCTGGTTGAAGAAGCGCTCCAGGTCGGGCGCGGCAAAACGCTCCTTGAGCAGGGTTTCACCCTCGCCGACGATATCGAAATACACCAGCGCCAGTTCGATGTCATCAAGCCCGAGCTTCTGGCACATCAACCAGCCATAGACTTTGACCTGGGCCCAATGCAGCAGCCGATGGTTGGCCGGCTGGGCCTGGAGGTCGCCGCGATAGGTTTTTACCTCTTCAAGGCGGTTGCCGTCCGGGTCATAGCCGTCCGCCCTGCCCCGCACCCTGAGCTGCTGATACTCGCCCTCGAGCGCCACTTCGTTCTGGTAATGCGCACTGCGCCGCGACGCCACCGTGCGATGGCCGACGATGCCTTCCTGGGCGCTGGGCGACGGCGTAAAACGCAGGTCCAGGTCACCGACCTTGGCCGTGAACTCACACAACGCGCGCACCGCGACGCTATAGCTCAAGCGGACGTTGCCCAGCGCACATAACAGACCGTGACCGGCATCTGGTATTCACCGCAGAACTCCAGCCAGCGCAGTTGGTTGTCCTGCAGGCGGTCGCCAGGGCCCTTGACCTCGATCATGCGGTAGGTTTTCTGCGCCGGCCAGAACTGGATCAGGTCGGGCATCCCGGTGCGGTTGGCGCGGATATCCAGCAGCAGCCGCTCGAACCAGTAGCGCAGGTGTTCGGCGGGCAGGCAGGTCAAGGCTTGCTCCAGCAGTTCTTCGCTGAGCAGGTTCCAGAACACAAAGGGCGATTGAATCCCCCACTTGTCCACATAACGTTGGCGAATGGTGGTCTTGTAGCGCTCGTCCCGCAGTTGCTCAAAGCACGTGCTGAACAACTCGGTTCGGCGCTGATGAAAGTCTTCACTGTGCAAGTCGGCGGGCCCGCGCTGGAACGGGTGGAAAAACGCGCCCGGCAATGGCGCGAAGATCACGTCCCAGCACAGCAGGCCGAACAGCGAATTGATCAGGCCATTTTCCACATAATGCACCGGCGCATCCGGCTCGCTCAGATGGGCCTGCACGCAACATTCCACCGACATCAGCGGTTCCGGCAATGCCAGTGCGAGGTCCAGGCGCGTGACGGCGCGGGGCTTGGCCTTGGGCACCGTCGGCTCACCCAGCTTGCGCCGCAGGCGCGGCAATACGCGCAGCAGGTGTTGCTGCTCGGCCGCGCTTTCCGGTGCCTGTTGCGCGGCAACGGCCAACGCCATGGCTTGCCCGTAAGCCTCCTGACGCTCCAGCACGCGGATCAAACGCGAACGCGCGCCGGGATAGGCACACGCGCGATAGATCTGCTCCGCCACGTTCAACTCGGCACTGCGTTCACAGTATTGGCCGATCTGAAACAGCAGTTTGGCGCGGCGTTTTTCCAGCCAGGGGTTGTCGGTGTTCAACGTGGCAATGTGCGCCAATATCGTTTCCAGCGCCTCACCCGCGTCAAACGCTTGCTGGCACTGGTGCAGGAACAAAAAGCCCTGCACGTCGGCGCGGCTGCGCAACCCACGGGACTCGGCGCAGAACGCCACCTTTTCGTAGGTGTAAATGCCCAGGTCCGCCAGCACGAACTCCGACCAGTCCTGATACAGGTTGCCGAAAAACATCAGGCGCAGGCGGTCGCACAACTCCATCACCGTCAGGCTGTAAAGCACATCCTCCAGACCGGGGCACCAAAGGGCAAAGCTGCGGCTTTCGTTGAACTGCGCTGCCAAAGGCTGCAACCAGTCGGATTTGCGACCTTTGGGTTGCTCGATCCAGGGCTTGAAGGCCATCAAGAGTTCGCCTTTTTGCAGCAGGCCGAACAGCTCTTCGAAGCCCAGCAGGCATTGATCATCGACCCAACCGAACGCCAGCAGCGGCTGCATGGCCGCGTGCGGGCAGCCGACTTCCAGGTAATTGAGCTTTGCCCCGCGAAAATGCACGCCCTTGCGCATGACCATGCGCACCAATAACGCCTGGGACGCTTGCGGCAGCCTGTCGAATTGCTGAATGAACTGCAATTCGTCCGGATCGAGCAAATCGGCATAGCGTTGCTCCAACCAACTCAGCACTTGGCGGAAGTTGTGCAGGTAATACAAGGGGTCTTCGAGTGGGTGGGCCATGGCGCTAAGCAATCAACTACTGGTTATGCATACAGAGTGCCGTCGCAAACGGTTTGTTGCAATCAGTAATAGATAAATGGCGCCTGCAACTTTTTGCAAAAAAGCGATCAGATGAGGGAGCTGATCGCGTAACATTTATAGCCCGCAGCCAGACGGCGCGGGACTTTTCAGGGTTTAAGGTAAGGGTAATGAACATGAAGAATTTGGGTCTTCCGCTGGTTGCACTCACTTTTCTGGTATTGGCCGGTTGCTCCACGCAAACCGTCGTGACGTTGCAAAACGGCACACAGTATTTGACCAAGGACACACCCAACGCCAAGACCGCCGACGGCTTTTATGAATTTACCGATATCGCCGGCAAGCGCATCCGTATCAAGGCGGATGACGTGGCCACGGTGCGCGAGGAAAAATAACCGCCCGTTCTTGCCGATCACCTGTGGGACGGGGCTTGCCCTAATGCCGGTCAGTTAAGCGCTAAAGCAGAAAAACCTGCGACCTGTGGCGAGGGAGCTTGCTCCCGTTGGGGCGCGATGCGGCCCAAAAACTGGGACTGCTACGCAGTCCAGGGGGAGAACGCTCCCTCGCCACAGGGACCGGTTCTGTCTTAACTGACTGGCATTAGGGCTTGCCC
>NZ_JASLAW010000111.1 GCF_030147005.1 Pseudomonas sp. | reverse complement strand
GCTACGCAGTCCGACGGGAGCAAGCGCCCTCGCCACAGGGGGTTGTGTTGTTATTTGTGCTCCCGCCGGGGTCGCGAAGCTGCCCCGATCTTTGTTTGGAAGATTGGGGCTGCTACGCAGTCCAGCGGGAGCAAGCTCCCTCGCCACAGGGGGTTGTGTTGTTATTTGCGCGCCGCCTCCCATTGCTTGAGCAGGTCGTTGTAGCTCACGGTTTCGCCTTTGGGCTTCTCGTTGGCCAGTTTCGGCTTGGGCGCGCCCGGCTGGTCGAACCAGTATTGCGCATCGCGCTCGGGGTTCATTTTCGGGCCGCACACCGGCTGCACTTTGGAACGTTCCAGGCGTGTCATGATCGCGTCCTGTTCCTTGGCCAGGTTGTCCAGGGCCTGCTGCGGGGTTTTCTCGCCGCTGGCAGCGGCGGCGATGTTGCTCCACCACAGTTGCGCCAGGCGTGGGTAGTCCGGCACGTTGGTGCCGGTCGGCGACCACTCGGTGCGCGCCGGGCTGCGATAGAACTCCACCAGGCCACCGAGTTTCGGTGCCATGTCGGTCATGGCCTGAGAGTTGATATCGGACTCACGAATCGGCGTAAGCCCGACGATAGTCTTCTTCAACGACACGGTTTTGGAGGTGACGAACTGCGCGTAGAGCCAGGCGGCGAGTTTCTGTTTTTCCGGGGTCGACTTCAGGAAAGTCCAGGAACCCACGTCCTGATAACCTTTCTTCATGCCTTTCTCCCAATATGGCCCGACCGGCGACGGCGCCATGCGCCATTTCGGCGTGCCGTCGGTATTCACAACCGGCAGGCCCGGTTTGACCATGTCGGCGGTAAACGCGGTGTACCAGAAGATCTGCTGGGCGATGTTGCCCTGGGACGGCACCGGGCCGGATTCGGAGAAGGTCATGCCGGCCGCTTCCGGCGGCGCATAGGCCTTCATCCAGTCCACGTATTTCTGCGTGGCGAACACCGCCGCCGGGCCGTTGGTGTCGCCGCCTCGGGTGACGCTGGAGCCCACCGGGTGGCAATCCTCCACGCGAATGCCCCACTCGTCCACCGGCAAACCGTTGGGCAAGCCCTTGTCGCCGCCGCCGGCCATGGAGAACCAGGCATCGGTGAAGCGCCAGCCCAGGGACGGGTCTTTCTTGCCGTAGTCCATATGCCCGTAGATGCGCTTGCCGTCGATTTCCTTGACGTCTTCGCTGAAGAATTTGGCGATGTCTTCATAGGCCGACCAGTTCACCGGCACGCCGAGGTCGTAACCGTATTTTTCCTTGAACTTGGCTTTCAGGTCCGGGCGCTCGAACCAGTCGGCGCGGAACCAGTAAAGGTTGGCGAACTGCTGGTCGGGCAACTGGTAGATCTTGCCGTCCGGTGCGGTGGTGAAGGACAGGCCGATAAAGTCCTTGAGGTCCAGGGTCGGCGAGGTGAAGTCCTTGCCTTCGTTGGCCATCAGGTCGGTGATGGATTCGGTCTTGCCGTAGCGAAAGTGCGTACCGATCAGGTCCGAGTCGTTGACCCAGCCGTCATAGATATTCTTGTCGGACTGCATCTGGGTTTGCAGCTTTTCCACCACGTCGCCTTCCTGCAGCAGGTCGTGGGTCAGCTTGATTCCGGTGATTTCACTGAAGGCCTTGGCCAGCACCTTGGACTCATACTCGTGGGTGGTGAGGGTTTCCGACACCACGTTGATCTTCATCCCACGGAAGGGTTCGGCGGCCTTGATAAACCACTTCAACTCCTCCAATTGCTGTTCGGCCGTGAGGGTCGACGGTTTGAACTCGCTGCCGATCCATTTTTTCGCGGCATCTTCATACGCATCGGCCCAGGCCGAGGCACTCAAACCGCTGAGGGCCAGTACGGCGGCCAATGAAATGCTATGTCGCAGCTTATTGTTTTTATTCAACATAGAGACCTCCTGGTTGTTTTTTTAAGGGCACTAGCCCCAGCGCATCACACTCAACAGCCATACCAGGGAGAGCGCGGACGCCACCCAGATGCTCCAGTCGGTAACGCCGATGACCAGCAAATGCAGGTAGGCGCTGCCGAGAAGACCGATAAACAAGCGATCACCACGGGTGGTGCTGATCGGTAAAAAACCGCGCCGAGGGATGCTCGGCGAGCGCAGTTCCCAGGTGGTCATGCCCGCCAGGATCAGCGCGATGCCGCCAAAGAACAGTGCAGTGGGGGTGGTCCAGGCCATCCATTCCATCATCGATTCCTCTAGACCCGGCCCAGGGCAAAGCCCTTGGCCACGTGGTTACGAACAAACCAGATCACCAGCATGCCCGGCAGAATGGTCAACACCCCCGCCGCCGCCAGTACGCCCCAGTCGATACCCGAGGCCGACACCGTGCGGGTCATCACCGCCGCGATGGGCTTGGCATTGACCGAAGTCAAGGTGCGCGCCAGCAACAGTTCAACCCAGGAAAACATGAAGCAGAAGAACGCCGTGACGCCGATGCCGGAACCGATCAGCGGGATGAAGATCTTCACGAAAAACTTGGGGAACGAATAGCCGTCGATGTAGGCGGTTTCGTCGATTTCCTTGGGCACGCCGGACATGAAACCTTCAAGAATCCACACCGCCAGCGGCACGTTGAACAAACAGTGCGCGAGCGCCACCGCGATATGCGTATCAAACAGGCCGATGGACGAATACAGCTGGAAAAACGGCAGCAGAAACACCGCCGGCGGCGCCATGCGGTTGGTCAGCAGCCAGAAGAACAGGTGCTTGTCGCCCAGGAAACGGTAGCGCGAAAACGCGTAGGCTGCCGGCAATGCCACGCTCAGGGAAATCACCGTGTTCAGGCTCACGTAGTACAGCGAGTTAAGGTAGCCGGTGTACCAGCTGGGGTCGGTGAAGATCACCTTGTAGTTGGCCAGGGTGAAATCATGCGGAAACAGGGTCAAGCCGCCGAGGATTTCGGTGTTGCTCTTGAACGACATGTTCAGCAGCCAGTAGATCGGCACCAACAGGAACAGGATGTAGATCAGCAGTGGAATAACCTTGCGCTTGCTCATGTTGGCGGCCTCAGCGGTTGGCGTCGGAGTGGGTCATGGCGGTGTAGAACAGCCAGGACACCAACAGGATGATCAGGAAGTACACCAGCGAAAACGCCGCCGCCGGGCCGAGGTCGAATTGGCCCACGGCCATCTGGGTCAAGGTCTGACTCAGGAACGTAGTGGCATTCCCCGGCCCGCCGCCCGTCAGCACAAACGGTTCGGTGTAGATCATGAAACTGTCCATAAAGCGCAGCATCACCGCGATCAACAGCACGCTTTTCATCTTGGGCAGCTGGATATGTCGGAAAACCGCCCAGGCCGATGCGCGATCGATGCGCGCGGCCTGGTAGTACACATCCGGAATCGCCCGCAGCCCCGAGTAGCACAGCAGCGCCACCAGGGAGGTCCAATGCCACACATCCATCACCAGCACCGTGACCCACGCGTCCGCCGTATTGGCTGCATAGTTGTAGCTGATGCCCAGGGCGTTGAGGCTGTAGCCGAGCAGGCCGATATCGGCGCGGCCGAAGATTTGCCAGATGGTGCCGACCACGTTCCACGGAATCAGCAAGGGAATCGCCAGCACGATCAACACCAGCGACGACCAGCGCCCCTTGGTCGGCATGGTCAGGGCGATGGCGATGCCCAGGGGGATTTCGATCAACAGCACACAGGCCGAATAGATGAACTGGCGCAACAGCGAGTCGTGCAGGCGCGGGTCGAGCAGCACCTGTTTGTACCAGTCGGCGCCGACGAAGTAGCGGCTGGACTGGTCAAAAATATCCTGCACCGAATAATTGACCACCGTCATCATCGGGATCACCGCACTGAACGCCACCAGCAGGAACACCGGCAACACCAGCCACCAGGCCTTGTTGTTTTGCACCTTGTTCATGGCAGCACCTCCAGCAGGTAGTCGTCGGCGTAGAGCATCAGCCATTGCGCGGGGAAGCTGATGCAGGCGCGGCCTTCAGGCACCGGTTTATCTTCGGCCAGGCGCACTTTGAGCGTGGCGCCGTCGAGATTGAGGGTCATGATTTTGTAGGTGCCGAGGTCCTCCACATGCGTGACGTCGGCCTGCAAGGCGTCAGGGTTGTGCTCATCCCACACATGGATGAATTCCGGGCGAATACCCACCTGGAGTTTTTTGTAATCGGTGGCGGCGAGGCGTTGCTGCAAGGCGTCGGACAACGGCAAAGAAGTGTTGGCAAACCGCACACCGCCCGCCTCGGCCTGCACCTCGATCAGATTCATCCCAGGACTGCCGATGAAATAGCCGACAAAGGTGTGGCTCGGCCGCTCGAACAATTCGCGCGGTGTACCGAACTGCACGATCTGCCCGCCGTACATCACCGCGATTTTGTCGGCGAAGGTAGAGGCTTCCAACTGGTCGTGGGTAACGTAGACCATGGTGATATTGAACTGCTCGTGAATCTGCTTGAGCTTGCGCCGCAGTTTCCACTTCAGGTGTGGGTCGATCACTGTCAGCGGTTCATCGAACAGAATCGCCGACACGTCGTCGCGCACCAGGCCACGGCCCATGGAAACTTTCTGTTTTTCGTCGGCGCTGAGGTTGCGGGCTTTTTTGGTCAGCAGGTTTTGCAGGTCGAGGACTTCGGCGATTTCCTGCACCTTGCTATGGATTTTCGCCTCGGCCATGCCTTGGTTGCGCAAGGGAAACGCCAGGTTATCGAACACCGTCATGGTGTCGTACACCACCGGGAACTGGAACACCTGGGCGATATTGCGCTTTTCCGGGGTGAGGTCGTTGACCACTTGGGTGTCGAACAACACCTGGCCCTCGGACGGGCTGAGCAGGCCGGAAATGATGTTAAGCAAGGTCGACTTGCCGCACCCCGACGGCCCGAGCAAGGCGTAGGCACCGCCCTGCTCCCACACATGGTTCATTTCCCGGATCGCGTAATCCTCAGGGCCGCTCGGCGTAGGGCTGTAGCTGTGCGCCAGGTTCTGCAAATGGATCTCGGCCATCAGGCAACCCTCGCGATACGTCGCCCGGGGGCCTGGACCAAACGCCCCTGACCATCGAACACAAACAGTTTATGAGTGGGGATATACACACGGATCGGCGCATCGACGTCGTACTCATGCACCCCCGGCAAGTGCAGCACCAGCAGGAAGTGTTCGCTGCGCACATGCAGAAAGGTTTCCGAACCGCTGATCTCGGCAACTTCCACGGTCACCGCCAGTTCGAGGTCATCGTCGTTGCTCGGCACCAGGCTGATATGGCTGGGGCGCACGCCGAAGCGGAATTCGCCTTCGCCGATGGGACGCAGGTCAACATTGAGCGGGAAGTGCACGAAGTTGGCGAAACTCACTTCGTTGCCGCTGATGCGCCCCGGCATCAGGTTGATCGGCGGTTCGGAAAACAACTCGGCGGCCAATACGCTTTGCGGCTGGTGATAGACCTCGGCGGCCTTGCCGCTCTGAATCACCCGGCCTTCGTGAAGAATAGTGGTGGTACCGCCAAGGGCCAGGGCTTCGTTCGGCTCTGTGGTGGCGTAAATGGCGATGGTGTGGCGCGCCTTGAACAGTTCGCGCATTTCCTGGCGCAGTTCTTCGCGCAACTTGTAGTCCAGGTTCACCAACGGCTCATCGAACAGAATCAGCTCGGCATCCTTCACCAGCGCGCGGGCCATGGCCGTACGCTGCTGCTGGCCGCCGGACAATTCCAGCGGGTGGCGTTGCAGGAATTTTTCGATGCGCAGCATCCGCGCCGTTTCCAGCACCTTGCTCTGGATTTGCTCATGGGACACACCGGCCTGGCGCAGGGGCGAGGCGATGTTTTCGAACACGGTCATGGTCGGGTAGTTGATGAACTGCTGATACACCATCGACACGTTGCGCAAGCGCACCGGTTTTTGCGTCACATCCACACCGTTCATCAGGATGCGGCCGGTGTCGGGCTTGTCCAGACCGGCCATCAGGCGCATCAGGCTGGTCTTGCCGGACAGGGTGCGGCCGAGCAATACGTTGAAGGAACCGGCTTCGAAACGCAGGCTGGCGTCGTCGATCCAGGTTTGGCCTTCGACAACGCGGGAGACATGTTCCAGGGTCAATGACATGACACGACCTTTTTTATTATTGGAATGAATCTGGCCCGCTATCACAGCGAGTTTCGTGCCAAAAATGGCAAGTCCATGATTCACAACAACATAGGTTGAAAGGGACGTTCACCAGTGAACACGTGAACTGAACAACTGAACATTCAGGGGGTTGACAATGAACAGTTGTGAACAACACTTTATAGGCGCTGAAGATGGACTGATGACTCGGTCGCTCCAGGTAAAGCGTGCAAGACCCAACAACAATAAAAAGAAGGTCACACCATGGCCGAACCATTGGCTCACGACACCCTCATCCAGGAATCCTGGCGCCGTTGCCGCGCGTTCGGGCTGGATCACCAAAGCGTCCCCAGCTTCGATCAACTGCCCGCCGAGGGCATTCGGCAATTGCTGGAGAGCCAGCATTCACTGGTGCAGACCACTCACCAGGAAGTGTTGCCCTATTACGAAAACATCCTGAGCAATTCCAACTGCCTGATCATGCTGGCCGACAACCAGGGCCAGGTGCTGACGTCGTGGGGCACCCAGCGTTTTATCGAGCCCGGGCTGGCCCGTGGTTTCAGCGCGGGCGCCAGCTGGATGGAACGCGCCAGCGGCACCAACGCCATCGGCACCGCATTGGCCTGCGCCCAGGCCGTGCACATCGAGCACGACGAACACTTTCTCAAGGCCAACCGCTTCATGACCGGTTCGGCGGCGCCGATTTTCGACGCCCAACGCGAGATCATTGCGGTGCTGGATGTGTCCAGCGACAGCTACCTGCCGCCCTCCCACACCCTGGGCATGGTCAAGATGATGAGCCAGACCGTGGAAAACCGGCTGATCCTCAACCTGTTTCGCGGCGAGCATTTCCAGCTCACGTTCAACACCGGCCTGAGCAACCTCGACAGTCAGTGGGCAGGCCTGCTGATCTTTGATGAAAGCGGCCAGGTGCTGTCGGCCAACCGGCGCGCGGATAACCTACTGGGCATCAGCTTGTCGCGGGTGATGATCGACAGTTTGTTCAAGGTGTCGCTGCTGGAGTTGTTGAATCAGCCGGAGGGGCTGCCGTTCTCCCTGCAGGCGGCGGGACGCAATCGCTTCCAATGCCTGCTCAAACGACCCAGGCAGATGCCGGTACAGGCGAGAATGTTCAATGAACCCGCGCCGTCCAAACCGACCGCAGTCAGCCTCCAGACCCTGCATTTTGGTGATATGCGCGTGGAGAAAGCCGTGCGCCAGGCCGAACGCCTGCTTGAGAAGGACATACCGTTGTTGATCCACGGCGAGACCGGCGTGGGCAAAGAGGTGTTCGTCAAAGCCCTGCACCAGGCCAGCTCCCGTAGCCGACAGGCATTGATCGCAGTGAACTGTGCGGCCATTCCGGCTGAACTGGTGGAATCGGAACTGTTTGGCTATGAAAAAGGCGCGTTTACCGGCGCCAGTCAAAAAGGCAGCATCGGCCTGATCCGCAAGGCCGACAAGGGCACGCTGTTTCTCGATGAAATCGGTGATATGCCGTTGCCGACCCAGGCTCGGCTGCTGCGGGTGCTGCAGGAACGTTGTGTGCAACCGGTGGGCAGCAGTGAGGTGTTCCCGGTGGACTTGCGCATCATCTCGGCGACCAACCGAGCGCTACGGGAACTGGTGCAAGCCGGGCGCTTTCGTGAGGATTTGTATTACCGCATTGGCGGCCTGACCCTGGAACTGCCGCCGTTGCGCGAGCGCAGCGACAAGCAGGCGTTGTTCCAGCAACTGTGGCAGCAACACCGCGACCCCACCCAGTGGGCCGGGCTGAGTGCCGACGTGCTGAAGCTGTTCGAACAACACCCGTGGCCAGGCAATTTGCGCCAGGTGAGCAGTGTGTTGCAGGTAGCGTTGGCGATGGCCGAAGAACAGCCGATCCGCCCGGAGCATCTGCCCGATGACTTTTTTGTGGATTTGCACAGGCCGGCGCCGGAGCCTGCCTATGAGCGCATGGATGACAGCATCGACCTGACGCAACGCTTGAAGGCGGCGGGCGGCAACATATCTCACCTCGCCCGCGAACTCGGGGTGAGCCGCAATACCCTGTACAAACGCCTGCGCCGGAACGAAGGCTGAGTAGGCGCTCGCGCCTGCCGATGCGCCCTCAGCGCCAACGCCACGACACGCCGGTGTAGAGGCCACGGCCATCCGCCGGGGTGGAGCGGGCGACATCCAGGCCTCTGTCGTCATAGCCTGGCGTAACGGTATTGGCATAACGCCGATTGGTCAGATTGCGCAGGTCGACCCAGGCCTGCCAGTCCTGCCTGGGCGCATCGTAGCCGAACGTGGCGCCGAGGGTGGTATAGGCCGCGGCGTAGTAAGAATTGGCGTAGTCCACCGCCACCCGCGAGGCGTGCTCGGTGTCGAGGCTGGTGTAGAAACCGCTCGGGTGGCTGTAGCGCAGCTGCGCCTGGTAGTAGTGCTTGGGAATGCCGGGCAAGGTGTTGTCGCCGAAGCGATCATCGTCGCGGTAGTGGAAGTCGCTGAGGGTATAGGCTTGACGCAGCGCAAGCCGGCCGTTGCGACCGCCGTCCCACAGCGGGCTGAGCAGGCTCAGTTCCACGCCTTGATGCACGGTGGGGCTGGCATTGGCTTCGGCGACGATGGCATTGCCGGTCGCGCTCTGGGCCCGGGTTTCCACGGTCAACAGCTCGTGGCGGACTTCGGAGCGGTAGAGCGCCAGGTCCCACTCGCCGAGCCAGGCCTCACCGCGCCCACCCACTTCCAGGGTCGTCGCGGTCTGGTTGCGCAATTTCACGCCTTCGCGCTGCAAGCCTGTGGCCGCGCCACTGCCGGTACCGAAGTATTTATTGGAACCCCAGATCATCGACCAGGCGTGCGGCGGCTCCACCGAGCGGCTCAGGTTGGCGTACACCTGCAACTGCGGGGTGAAGTCATAGCGCAGGCCGATACGTGGCGCGTAGTCCCAATCCTGTTGGCGGGTCGGTGCCTGGCCGTCCGGATAGGTGACTTGGGTTTCGCGGCGGGTATAGATCGCGGCCAGGCCAGTGGTCAGCCACAGGTCAGGGACCAGCTCCAGGTCGTTGCCGATATGCAGCACGGTGTCGGAACCCAGGTAGGTGTAGTCACGGGTCTTGGTGCCGGGCGCGTAGCCCGCCGTATTACCGGCCGGGACTCGCACGTACTCCGAGGCGCCATTATCAGGCATCGCCTGAGTGGTGCGCAGGCCGATCGTGGTGGTGCTGTCGTGGCCGAACAAGCTGTCCTGGCGAATGTAGTTGAGGGTGCCGCTGACGTCGGTGTAGGCGACTTTCAGGCGATTGGTGCCTTCGCGCAGGTCCATCGGGTAGTCGTGATAGGCCAGCCCGACTTCGACCCGCGAAGCGTCATCCAATTGCAAGGTGGTCTTGTTGGCAAGCCAGGTGGACCCCGGTTGCAGGCGTTTGGAGTCGCGGGCGGCGTTGAGGCTGTTGGCGGCACGCGGGTCATGGCTGATCTGGTCGCGCGTGAGCTTGCCGGGGGTGTCATTGGTGGTTTCGCGGTAGCGAAAATAGAAGCGTGTTTCCAGGTTCGGGTTGAAGCGATAGCCGAAGTTGGCCGCGATACCCTTGCCGGTTCCGGCGCTCTGGTGCTGGTAACCGTCGGACGCTGAATCGGTGAGGCTGATGTAGTAATCGGCATCGCCAAGCACTTGGCCGGAACTGATCTCGCGCTGGGCGTAACCACGGCTGCCCGCCTCATAGCGCACTTGCAATTCAGGCGCGTCAAAACCAGTGTGGGTGACATAGTTGACCGCGCCACCCAGGGCCAATGCGCCCTGATCGAAGCCGTTGGCGCCGCGCAGCACTTCTACCCGGCTCTGCCATAGCGGGTCCTTGAGTTCATAGGGGGTGCCGCCGGGGCCGGTGAGCGGCAGGCCATCGAACATTTCATACAGCCCGGAGGCATGGGAGCCGGGGCTGCGGTTCAAGCCCGAACCGCGAATGGACAACTTGACGCCTTCGTTATTCGCCGCCTTGGCGTACACCCCGGCCTGGTACTTGAAGACATCCTCGTTGGTGCTCACCCGACCTTGTTGCACGCTGCCCATGTCGATGAAGTTAGTGCCGCCGGGTACGCTTTTGAGCTGTGCCTGGGCGATTTCGCCGGGGGTGGCCTGCGTCGCCGTGACTTCGACCGGCGCCAATTGCAGGTCTTCGGCCTGTACCAATGAGCTGAGGTTCAGGGCGGCGAAAAGAAGCGCAGGAGGTCGCAACAGCATGGACAGGTCCTTGGATATACGGGAGCGTGGGCGGCAGTGCCGGCACGCGAACAGTCATGGGAAGCCCCCTGCCCCCGCCAGGTCACGCGTGACTGAAGCACAGGCGCTTCCAACCTCCGTATCGGACCAGGATTATTTACTCACACGAGCACTGAGTGATCAGTCATTGCCCTGTGTGCCCGGCAACTCCAGCGTCTGCATAAGATCATCAGCGTCCGAACCCACGGGGAACCTGAAACCAGACATCTCCTCGGTGGCCAGAATTTCGCCAAGCATGTCGCGCAGTTGCGCCTCCGTGGGCGAGTCGCGCAGCAATTTATGCGCGGATAACAACACCTGCGAAGCGACCCCTTGAGCACTCGCAGCGTCGATGACAGCAAAAAGAATAAATCGCAGACGGATTTCGCGATCAGTAGGCCAAACCGTTTTTCGCTTACCCAAGGTAGGCACTCATGTTTAAGAAAAGTCCGAGGCTAGGGCTGACCGGGGGCGTGTTTCAAGCGGTGCAGAGCACGATAGGCAACTTCCTACAAAGGATAGGGAAACGCCGTACCCATTGGCCACGCCATGCAGCCGCGTGTCACTGCACGGGCAAGAAATTCATCAGCAACAGACTTTGCGCATAGTTGAGGCCAATGCGGCGGTAACGCTCATCGAGTATCTGAGTCAGCAGGTCCAGGCGCGCGACGATTTTGCCGAACTCCACGGCGAAACTGAGGTTACTGCCCTCCTCCGATATTTCATTGGAAAACAGCAGCAACACGCCATTGGCGTCCTGGCGCTGGCCGAGCAACCAAGTGGCTTTCTCGATATTGCGTGCGGCGTTGCTGACAAACTGCGGGTTGATCGAGTCGGTCACATAAAATTGTGTCCGCCCACCGTGTGCGGTCACGAGCATGCTGCCGATCGCGTAGATGAACGCCCCGACCCGATCACCGCGAAACTCCGGGCTCAAGGAGTAACTCAAGGCCGCCAGATCACGACGTTCCCCCAGCGCGGGCAATGGCTGCCGGTTTTCGATAGCCTGACGAATCGTACGCGCGGCCGTCACCGCATCCGGATAACCGGACTGGCGCCACTGGTTGGGGTTGCGCAGGTAAAGCTTGCTCATCAGCAGATAGAGGCTTTGCAGGTTATCGCGCATGCCCAGGGTGGCCATGCGATCAACGCTGGTTTGAAAAAACTCATCGGGCTTGCCATCGCTGAACTGTCTGGCAATGTCGCGCCCCTGTTGCTGGCTGCAACCGACGGCACACAGCGCCAGCGCGGCAGCCAGCAACAGCGGCCATCGGGTGATAAAAACAGTTAACGTTCGATCCATCGGTACCGGTCTATGGCTGTTGGCCACCCGTCGGAATCGGGTGGCTGGGACAGAGGTAGATCAGAAGAATGGAAAAAAGTGCAGCCGTGCGGGTTGAGATAAGCATTGGCCTACCCGCGGTTGCCGACCCAGCATTGGCTTGCCGGGTCAACGGTCCAGGCTACAGCAGCACCGTGGCAAGCATCCCCAAGGCACCCAGGCAGAAACCGATCAACGCGCCTCGCCCAGGCGCCTCATGAAACAGGGACCAGACCACTATCGGCTCAAGCAGCAGCAACGACGTGACTGAAACTACGGTGACAATCCAGATATCACCGACAGCAAGATATCCCAGCCAATAGGCGCCCAGCAGACACATCCCGGCAAAACACATAACCACAACGGGAAGCACAAATGCCTCCCATGAACCATTGCCTGTTTGCGCAAGCCTGGCAGTTATCACCTCACTGTAAATTGCACAAAACTCACCGACGATCATCAACCCTAGAGCAGAAACTCCGAGTAATTCTTTGGACATATCAAAAACTCCTTCGTATTCAACGCGCTATTTTTCAGCTCCCAGCTGGCAATGCCGCAGCCCAGGGAGTCGGTGCAGAGATACGAAGTGATTTTGAAAAGGCCTGAATTACCGAAATGCTTTGCCATGCTCATGTCCTTTCAGAGGGGGTGAAGCTTAGCGACCGAATAGGCGCGCGGGGTGATCATACTCAATTATTCCGCGACAGCGTGCGTATGGCGGGAGCGCATTAAACAATTTTACAGAAAATTTGAATTAGCAAGTTACCCGCTCGGTCAAGAATTATGAGCGCAGTAAATCTGACGAGGTAACAGAAATGACTATCCAAGCAGAGACACTCGTACAACTGACCGAAGCACTGAAAGAGCGCGGGCTGAATCTGGTTTCAGACGTTCACTTCACGCGCGCGCCCTATCGCCATAATCATCGCTGGATTTGCACGGTCGAGTGATGATCCATTCTGCCCACGGCCTGGCGCGACAGCCGGCCGTTGGCGCCCTGCATAAGCCTCGGCGTGCGCGAGACTTCTAAAGTCTGGTTCGGTTTCCGTGATTCAGAGTGCTGTTTCGCACAGCCTCCGTGGATCGCTTCGTCAAGGTCTCGGAAGCAACTCGGCCGCCCTCACACTCTCTGATTCGATCAAAACAGAGAGTACAAGGGAAGCGTTACGGTTAGCTGCAGCGGCCCAGCGGTAAATTTCAGCGGCGCAGCAGACGCTCAAGCACCAGCAGAGCAACCGCACCAATCGCGATTGCAGCCACTGGTTTTTCCTTAACGAATGTAGATACGCTGTCCAGCGCGTCGCCGTAGGCTTGGGTCAACTGACCAGCCGCTTGACGACCAGCGCCTTCAGCTTCCAGCGTCGAATCACCAAACAGTTTGCCTGCCGCGCTCTGTGCCTTGCCGGCGACCTTTTCTACAATACCTTCCACCTGTTCACTTTTCATGATTTACCCAGCCTTAGCGTGTGATTGGATAGCTCGGGCTCAACCCGAGCCAGCGACTTTCTGCACAGCGTTAGGGGGATGGGCGCCAGGATTAGTTCAAGTTGATGAGCTAATCATGTGCGCTATCCAGGTCTCGAAGCGGTTTCGCCAGCCAGTGGCAATGTGTCAGGTTTCCAGATTAAAGAGCCCCAACCGAGGCATGCGATCATCTTCAATTAATTCCCTGGGTTGGCCGTGCGCATTGCAAAGCTGCTCGTCGCTGGCCGGGCGTATATGAGCGCGAAAGCCCATGCGCAAACACGCATCGGCAACCGCTCAATAGCTGGCAGCGTTCGAATCAGCCTTTGGTTTTTCTTGGGTCTGCTGCGCGAGGAAAAGTGCGTTCCTCCTGGATCGTTCCGTCCTCTTTGTGAATCTTGAGCGAGGCCGTTTTGCCCTGAAGGAATTCACTGGCTATCGCCGTGATCTCGGCTTTTGTGGATGCTGTCTTGGAAGGACGTTGCGCGCCCTCTTTAACCAGCGCCCATAGTTTCTCGGTTTTCGTGATGTGGTAGTTATCCATTCGTACACCCGTGTGTTCAAGAGGCTTGTATCTGGTTGACCACCCGGCATCGCGGGAGTTTGAAAAACTGCACACGGCACAAGGATTGGGCTGTGCTTCAACTGAGTAATAGAACCCCACCCTGCGATAGGGGTCTGCTCTTGTATCAAAACCTCTGGAATACATCGAATGTCCGCGCAACATAACCTGGTCATACTCGCTCGGGGAGGCTACGCCGCTCGGGGTATGCTCTATTTCATCATCGGCGTCTTCGCACTGCTCGCAGCACAAGATTCAACGAAACCGAAAGACAGCCACAAGAGCCTGGAAGCATTGCTGAGCCAACCCTTTGGCTATTTTTTAGTGGGGCTTGTGGTCGCGGGACTTTTTGCATTCGCGGCCTGGCGCGTTCTGCAAGCTACGCGTGATGTCGATCATCACGGCAACAAATTCAAAGGGTTGGTCATTCGCGGTGGTCTGTTGGCGGGCGGGTTAGTCAACGGCGCTCTAGCGTTTTTTGCGTTAGGTTTACTCATCAGCGGCATTACAAGCTCGGGCAACTCCGGAGGGCAGACCAAAGACTGGCTTGCGCAGTTGTTGTCCTGGGATCACTCAAACCTGTTGGTGTACTTGATCGCCCTCGTGCCGCTTGGTGTAGGTATTGCGCACATCATCAAGGGATGGAAAGCGTCATTCGAGAAATATTTCGAGGCCGATGAAGACATCATGCGCTACGTCCGCCCGGTGTCTCGATTCGGCCTGATAGCCCGTGGAGTCGTTTTTTTAGAGATTGCACTGCTATTGGCAATCAGCGGTTCCAATTATCAAGCCATGGATCCACCGGGTATGAAAGAAGCCCTGGACGCGCTTCAGGGCCTGACAGGCGGATGGTTAATCCTAATCGTTATGGCATTGGGACTGATCGCCTTCTCGGCTTACAGTTTCTCTGAAGCTTTCTGGCGCAAGATCAATATGGATGTGCCGGGAGTACCGGGGCCACAGGGTTGAGCAAGCGGAGGCTCTTTTACCCAAGTGTGCAATGCTTTCGGAAGATGAGTTAGCCTCTGTCTACCGTAAGGCAGAACTACCATCTGCCTGAAATGCCCGGCATTCGTCGGGCTCCTTGAAGAAATTCAGCGAACCCGCTGAGCATATTTCTCCAAAACCAGTACAGGACACGTCTGTAATGCATGAGCGAATGAAATGGCCACTGACGCTTTATTTTGACGGTGAATGCCCACTCTGCGCTCGAGAGATTAAAATCCTGCGTGCGCGTGCATCACCAAATCGCCTCCGTTTTGTTGACATCAGTCATCCTGCCTTTGATGCCAAATCTGTCGATTTCACAATTGCGCAAATGGAGTCATCGTTACACGCCAGGTTCGGCGATGGAACGTGGGTCACAGGCTTGGACGCCACCCTCTGGAGCTGGCGAGCAGCGGGACTCGGAATCTGGGCTGCTCCCTTGTCATGGCGGCTGACCAGGCCGCTATTTAACCTTGGCTACCGCCTTTTTTGCCGCTGGCGTCCGCACTTGGCCTGGTTACCGCACCCTGATGGCAGCTCTCGCTGTCGGACCCAAAGCTGTAAACTTCCAGAAGTCGACCTGCCCGCGCGCGACCGGCCACTGACTGAAAAAGAGTTAACTACCCGTAAGTAAGTACCCAAAAAAAAGGGCCATCGCTGGCCCTTTTATATTCAAACTAAGATTATTTGTTCAGCCAGGATTCAACGGTGTCTGCACCATGCTTGGCTTTCCATTCCTTCAAGGTTTTGTGGTTGCCACCTTTAGTCTCGACCACTTCACCGGTGTGCGGATTATTATAAACCTTCACCTGGCGAGCCTTACGTGTGGCGTTTTTTGGCGCCGGTACGGTAGCGCGGCGGCCGGATTGTGGGTCAAGAAGGTTGACCACGTCTTTCAAGCTGTAGCTGTATTTTGCGAGCAAATCGCGCAGCTTCGTTTCGAATTCAATTTCTTTCTTAAGGCCGGCATCCCCTTTCAAGGCTTCGAGCGCCTGAAGCTGTTCGGCGAGATGTTTTTCCAGCCGGCGGAATTCTGCGAGTTTAGACATTTGGGAACCTCTTCTAGATGTGTTGTTACGTTACACCAAAAAGCCACGTACATGAATCCACAAGCGTGTGGACGCATGCCCATTTAATAAATTGAATCCCACGTGAGGGAACAAGGTCACTTAGTAGTGAGAGTAGAAGACGACAAAGCAACGGGAGAAATTTATGAGCCTTGCAATGGCAATCTTCAGCATCATCGCCGCATGGATGTCGATAGCAATTTCTATGTTGTGGGGGGTATTGAGGATCGTGGACCGGCACGCGCCTCGCTCAGAAAGACGACTTGGCTAGCCACTGCTGGAAATACCTGCCAGCACGGCAGGCGTTGCCTTTTACCGGAGCTGTGGCACGACCGCTTAACGAGCCCTTTGGAGCCCCATCGTGTATCCAACAACACCTGACAGCCGCTATTTCATCGTCAACGAAAAACTGTGGCGGTGCAGTAACCCTTCACTCCCCGAAGACCTCCGGCAGAGTTTGGTTAACGAACTTATGGATGCGCGTCGTGAAGTAAAGACAGCGAAAGCTTCAGGTAGCGAACGGCAGTTGAAAAGTGCGATGGCCAAGGTTCAAAAGGCCAAGGTTGATCTCGGTGAGCGCGGGCCGGTTTGGTGGGATGACGGTTCGCCCGACTTCAACCAATGCCATGTAAAAAATACACCCTATTTGCAGTGGTATACGTCTCTCGCTGCCAATCAAGCGCGATAACGATCGCGCAAAGGCTCGCCTGCTGATTGCTGTTTAGCCTTTAAAGAAAACCGCAATCTTGTTCCCGACAGGGTCTCGGAGGTACCCGACATAAAAGTCGGCGGTGTAAGCCTCTCGAATGCCAGGCTTGCCCGCATCAGTCCCGCCGTTATGTAATCCTGTTGTGTGAACCTCGTCGACCTGGCCTCTCGATTCGGCTCTCAGCGCCGGCATCATCCCGTTGCCTACCGAAGCCGGCTCGCCATCGAAAGGTCGCGCAATGTGGATGCTACCGGGCCCATTGGACTTGTCCAGCGCCTCAGGAAGCGAGAAACAGTAATGGCCTTCAGAATATTCCATCACATAGTTAAGTGGAGATAGAACCGCCTCGTAAAACCGAGCTGAGGCTTCCACGTCGTTGGCGCCAATGAACAGGTAGCTGAGCATGAGCTTTCTCCATTTCAACCAGCCGTTATTAATCGGCCTCGTGAGGTATGACAGCAGGGATAAGATGAAGTCCAATTCAATAAAGCTGCCGCACTGCGTAGATCGTCACTCCACATGACGCAGCCAGAGATGAGTCCGACCGGCGATCACGTGGGCGTTTGTGAAATGGCGAAAGCGCCATAATGCAGCTTGGTAGCATCAACGTTCGCTTTGCGCAGAGGAAACTTATCTGCAATGCGGGACTTCCAATCGCGAGATTCAGCGATCAAATCATGGAGTAGCCAGGTGGGTAAAAAGCAGATTGTATCGGTCAGTCAGAATTTCGAAGCGTCAATTTGGCGAACTGCTGACTGGCTAAATAAACCGAGCCTTTGTAAAACTTTTTCAGACGGTTCCCTGGAGGTGCTAACCGACTTCCAAACCGATTTCTGGCGTGAAACTCACTACGGGTTCATACGCGACAGCGGACATTTCTTGGGGTTCTCAACGTCAGGAGGCTTCACGGCTCAGGTCAGAGTTAACGCCGATTTTCGCGAGCTTTACGATCAAGCGGGGATTATGGTCCGGCTCGATGAACAGACTTGGCTCAAGGCAGGGATAGAAATTAATGACGGACGGCCAATGATCAGTAGCGTACTGACCCAAGGCCACTCGGACTGGGCGCCGAGTTGCTTTTGTGGCGACCCAAACGACTTTTGGCTTCGTATGACCGTGTCCGATGGAGCGATACGCGTGCAGTACTCAACAGACAGTGTGACTTGGCCATTGCTCAGGCTTGCACCATTTCCAGAGGCGAAAACCTATAGGGTTGGCCCTATGTGCTGTACACCGCAGCGTCAGCGGTTGAAGGTAAGGTTTTCTGAATGGTCTTTGACACGCCCCCTGGGGCGAGACCTGCATGACTTAAGCTAGGCCTATCGGTTCGCACGGGCCAATGATCTCATCGCACGCCCCAATCATCGAATCATCTTCAATCAGGGCGATAGCCCAGCATATGCCTGTCTTCTGGGAAACTATTTGTAAGCGGCTGGCGACTGCTTGCGCTCGCTCCTTCTCTTTGGCCAGATACTCTCTGCCCCTGACTCAAGCTTGGCGCGGATCCCTGGCGCTTAAGCCTGTTCAGAATTTTGCGGGCGCTGAGTTGGGCCGCCTCCCGCAGATAAGCCCCTAATAGAAGATCGCGAAAAAACCATGCAGAGATCCATCCCTTCGCGTATGCCCAAAACAACAACCGATGGTAGGTATCCCAAGCCATGCGTGAATGGCCACTTAGGTAACGTCGCAGGATTCGACCGTAGACGTCCTTAAAACCATAAATCCCAAGCTCAGTTAGCAATCGCTCCAGCTTGATCTTGGACTTGCCCGACTTCAGAGCAATACCAGAGAACAGTAAGCGTCCCGCTAATACACGTTGATTTCCGATATGGCACGCGAAGCAATGCCCGCTTCTTGATAGATGCTTAGTTGAAGGGATTAGTAATTATCGTGCCGGCAAAGCCAGCTCGGCGGGATGTGTCGCATTCTGCACTACTGATCTCTCCATCTCTTTGTTTTCCAGCATGATCCCGAATCGGCCAGACAGCTCCTTTCGTCCCTTGGATGTCAATGCGAGTGCCCGACTATCAAGGTCTTGGATAACCCACTTGCGGCTTATGACCGTCTTTAGAAAAGCCGCTCCGAGTGCACCGGCAAGATGAGGGCGCCGCATGCTCCAGTCCAGGCAGGAGCACGCGAAACAACGCCGCTGTGCCCTTACTTTTTCTATCTCGATACCGAGATCGGTCATGGCTTTTTCGCCGTTCATCGTAAGCTGATATATACGCTCCCCGGACACCGGCACGGTTAACCAGCCTGACTCCATGAAATGGTCATGCAGTTGTACAGCCAGTGTTCCTGCCATGTGGTCATAACAGGTGCGCGCGAACTGCAACCGGGTTGGGGTCGTGGACACATATCGGGTATGTGCGTTTTGGCTGATCACCATGAGGGCCTCAATAGCCTGGGCCACTTGCGCGTCAGCCAGACTGTAATAACGATGCCTGCCCTGCGTGTGCAACTTTACCAACCCCTCCTCTTTTAGCCTTGCCAAATGCGCGCTTGCCGTGGATGCACTGACGTCGGCAATGACAGCCATTTCGGTACTGGTACGGGCGTGGCCGTCCATCAGCGAACAAAGCATTTTCGTCCTCGCTGGTTCGGCAATAGCGCCGGCCACCCGAGAAATCGCGGTGTCATTGCTTTGAGCATCCATATTTCGTTCCTGAGCGAATCGTCACCTTGGAGGATGTTCGATAGTAGCCGTTCTTTGTGAACAGGACTTCCGGAATGACGCCTTTTGAAGCAGCTACCCATACTGATCCCTACATTTATTACTCAGGTCTCAGGCGACAAAACGGCCTGCTATTCGATGCAGATCTTCGCTTATGGATTGCAAGTAGTGCCAAGGCTGTCGAAGCAATTCTGGGGCATCCCGACTGTCGGGTGCGTCCGCTAAACGAGCCGATTCCTCCCGCGATCGCGCAAGGCGTGACAGGAATGATTTTCGGTCGTTTGATGCGCATGAACGAGGGCCCGCAGCACCTGTGCCCCAGGATGGCTATCGAACCTGCCTTGGCTTCTGTCGAGACAGATAGCGTCGCAGACATCGTGTCACGTGTGGTCGAGACCCTCGATAACCCGTTCGAAAACCTGGATGAGTTGATGTTCACGTTACCGGTATCCGTTATTGCCGCCTTGATAGGCCTTCCATCCAGCCGGCTACAGGAAGTAGCGAGGCTGACACGGGATTTTGTCGCCTGCCTGTCGCCGTTAAGCGACGAAATTCAACTCGGTGAAGCTAATTCCGGGGCCACTCGACTTAGTCAACTATTCAGCGCGCTGCTGAGTAACGAGGATGACAGTAGCCGCTTCTTGAGCCATATCTGGAGCGGATGCGAAGCCACCGCCTGGAGAGATCATGATGCATTGATCGCTAACCTGATCGGCCTGTTGTCACAGACCTGCGAAGCCACCGCAGGCCTGATCGGCAATACCCTTGTCGCGCTCCATCGTAACCCTGGTCTGATTAAAGACATGCAACCTACGCAGATGCTCGTTGCAGACTTGGTGGAAGAGGTAGCGCGCTACGACTCGCCCGTGCAAAACACCCGGCGATTCGTTGCGAAGCGATGCACTATCGGGGGCAGCGTTTTGGAAGCAGGTGATACCGTTCTAGTGTTGCTCGCTTCAGCCAATAGGGATTCTTACGCGAACCCAGACCCCGATAGCCTCTTGGTCAAACGAACGCAACGAAAAATCTTCAGCTTCGGCTCAGGACGACATGAATGTCCAGGCCAGCGACTTGCATTGACTATCGCTTCTGAGGCGATTTTGGCATGGCTGCATCGACAACCAGCCTCATCTGCTCATCCTCATCGTTGGAGTTATTTGCCCTCCCTTAATGGTCGCATCCCTCAGTTTTATCGTGATCAGGAAACTCAGCTATGATCGCAGTTATCTTTGAAGCATGGCCTCATGAGGAGCAATACCAGCGGTATCTTGACCTTGCCGCTGAGCTGAAACCATTGCTAGCAGAGCTGAATGGTTTCATCTCAGTTGAGCGTTTCCAAAGCCTAAGTTATCCAGGAAAAGTTCTCTCACTGTCATTTTGGCGTGACGAGGAAGCTATTAAGCGGTGGCGCGGCCTTGACCTACATCGGGCGGCCCAATTAGCAGGCAGAGACGTCCAATGCCGCCAGGCACTCACGCCCAAATGGCCGTCTCTGTATTGATCTCGGCGACCAAAGTAGCGTTGTACTGCCGCTGGCGGTGCAGGTCATCGCGCATTTTCGAGAACTCGAATGTCTTGGTTTCCAGTTCTTTCAGAACCAGCCGCGAAATTCGATACGTGCCGCAGTCGGAGCAGTCAACTAGCTCACCACGCTCACCGTCTTCGGACTGCTTCGCTTCCAGCCCGCACAGATAGCAATTCATAAATGATCTCCTATTGGCTGATACTTAGGAGATTCTTGCTTGGCTGCAGAAGTTTCAATTACCTGAGCTACGCACATTCGATAACTACCCGAGCCGGCGAATATCCCCTGTGCCCGCACAACATAAGCCCCCTCTTTCAAAATCCAACAGGAACTCGGCCTCAGCCTCAGCCTCAGGACGACGAGATCGTTTTCGACTTATTTTGTGGGCGCGGCGATGCGGATACACGCCGGCTGCGCGTCAGGGCATCGATCGCCTGAATGACTCATTCAACTCAGGCATTGCCGGGAAAGGATGCCTCCCCGCGCTCGGCAGCGCCGAAGGCAATCGCGTTACGGGTACTTACCGCTCGATTCGAGCGAGGCGAGTATTTCACCAGATAGGGAAGTCTTTTCAGAGCTTCCTCAACTGGCGAAAAACGCGCCCTGAAGTGAAGTCATTATTTCGCTTGGCGAAGCACAAGCTCCGACAGCCGGGTCTTCACTCGGAAGCAAAACTCACGAATTTGAAATTGATAGGCAGGCATAACCATATAGTTCAAATCGGAACCCAGTGAATCCTTAACTTCCATGTATTTAGCGGTCTTGCTGGCAATGGCCTGGTATTCCGCCTCGTACTTATCGTAAGACGCTTTGTTGTAAACCTTTAGAACATCCAGCTCTTTACGGCATTGCTCGGCGCGATTTTGGTTTAAGTTTGTCTCTGATTCCGCCTCTACGGCCGGCGGTGAGTAAGGAGTTGCGGCGTCAGCACTGGCGCTCGCAGATGCAGCCTTATATCGCGCAGGCGATTGTGCGGGTGCCGCAGGTGCGGCTTCAGGCGCTTCTTGCTGGACGACGGCAGGAGGTGGTGTCACTTCAGGTTTTTCTTGAGCTTTCGTAGCGCATCCCGAGAGGGCAATCCCTAGCACTGCAACGATGCCACACATTTTATTCATCGGTTTCACCAAACAGGTCATTACGGTTAGCTGAGTCGTTAGGTTCTGGGTAAAAGCCGTAACTCATTCAATGATCGAGTATGAATTTCTACCAGCCTCAAGGCGCTCAGCCTCTCTTCCTTGAGTGCGCAGATAAACGATGATAGTAAAAAAACAGCAAGGTGACGAGTAAAAGCTCGTCCGAAGACCGCAGGTTTGGATGGGGTAATTACTGTGGCACCAGGTTGCGCATACACGCCGAACAGCTGGAGGAGATCGCTGAAAGGACTGTCGGTCATGCTTTCGAGTACCTGCTGATCAACAGGCACGGGAAAGGATGATGAAAGGGATGTTGCGCCGTCGCCATACATGGCATGCGCGACAGCAACTGAAGAGGCTGAATTTCGCCCCCCTGCCAAATGCGGCAGAAACCTTCTCGAACTTCAGACACGAAAAAGCCCCGAGTCATCGAGGCTTTTTCGTTTAATTTGGCGGAAAACCAGGGGATTCGAACTCTTATATAAGGCTCAACCCACTCCTCCTCTTGGTGCCAAAATAATGCAGCAGACCGACCTAAGCCGCAGAGAAGAACGCCACTTTACCTGTAAGACGATTCGCCAAATCTGACAGCTCGATGCTAGCTGCCTCCACTTGGCGCGCGCCGTTGGCCGACTCAACAGCCGAGCCATGGATGCGGTTGATATTTTCAGCCACCTCATCGGTTACGTTACTTTGCTGCATGGAGGCACTCGCGATCTGGGCGTTCATATGACTAATAGCAGAAACCTGCTCACTGATCCTTTCCAACGCTTCCTGCGCACTGCGGGTTTGTGTGACCGTCTGGCTCACTAACTCGCAACTGTTGCGCATGGTTTGGGATGCCGTTTCGGTACCCAATTGGAGCGTCGTGATCATCTCCCGAATTTCCTCGGTCGACTGCTGTGTACGGTTGGCCAAAGAACGTACTTCGTCAGCTACAACCGCAAAACCGCGACCATGCTCTCCAGCTCTCGCTGCCTCGATAGCAGCGTTCAAAGCAAGTAAATTGGTTTGCGAGGCGATGGAGTTGATCACGTCGATCACTGTCGCGATATTTTCACTGTGTTTGGATACCTGGTTTACGGTAGCCGTCGTCTGCTCGAGGGTTACTGCCAGCTGTTCAATGGCAAGGGTGGTGCTCGCAACCAATTTGTTCCCACATTCCACTTCAGTATCAGCCAACCGGGAGGCATCAGCTGCCTGCGCGGCATATCCAGACACCTCATTAACCGTCGCTGCCATTTGCATTACGGCCGCGGCTACCTGCTCGGCTTCGCGGGTTTGTAAGCGGGTCTGCTCATTGTTAGCCGATGATGAGGCGGACAACTGGGTGGACGAGTGATTGACCTCTTGGGCCGCCCTACGTACTTGCTGAATAGTCTCTCCGAGATGGCCTAGCGCGTCTTTCAGGATGCCCATCACACTGCCGGGATAGTCGGTGGAAATTGTCTGATTCAGATCACCAGCGGCCAGTCGCTCGATAGCCAATGCGACGTCTGTGGGCTCGGCGCCCAGTGTGGATTTAACGAAGCGAATAATTACAGCCGACAACGTGATGCTCAACAGCAAAGCGATACCTGTCGCGATAAGCATCAGCATACTGAACTGGCTGGCGGTTGCCTGCACTGCGCCCAGCTTTGCCTTGATAGATGCTTCCTCGTAGTCGATCAATGCGTTTACGCGCTTTAGCCACTCACTGTAGTCCACAGACGTTTGAAGCATCAGCAGCGCCTGAGCTCCTGATATGTCACCAGCTTGGCGCAGGGAGATTACCGCTCTGGTGGAGTTAAGGGTTTGTTGTTCGATGTCCTTGATAGCGCTCAGTAATCGAATTTCCTCGCCTGTTACGCTTGCGCCCTTGAACAACTGATCCATCGGAGCCGCCGAATCGGAGTAGGCCTTTTCCAAGGCTGTGACCTCCGATAAGTGTTTTGCTAAATCCGTATCAGTCGTCACCAGCACAGCATCCCGAATAGCGATGGCTCTGTTATGGACGCTGCCTCGGAAATTGATGGCATAGCGCTGCACCTTTGCGGCATTTTCGCTTACATCGCCCAAGGTGGAGTCAATGAAAGCAACGCGCTGAATGCCGATGGCGGTTATCAGTATGAGCAGTCCCAGGATGGCTGCAAAACTAAGCCCTATGCGTGTGGCTAACGTAAGCGTTTTCTTCATGGCTAGCTCGGAATATGGCCTGTACAGGCCTTTGTTGATGGAAGACGCGAACGGCGCTACCAGCCCATCCCGCTTACGCCTTGACGATACGTCGACGAAAAATGGCCATCCAGTTAGCAAAACGCACCGCCATGATAGCGCGTAGCTATCATGGCGGTGCGTGCGTTCTGCAGTGGGCCTCGCGATTGTCTAGGGCGCTACTACGCGACTATGGCGTAAGCCTCCGGGGGAAGCCACCTACCTCGATCCCTGCGATGCCTGGATGTGTACGGCAACGTCTTTAAGCAGACTTTTGAGTAGGTACTCACCCCTCCCTAGCCCCATAAATTATATTCGCTAGCTCTTAAATCACTGTCGATTTCTCGGTGGAGACGTCGGGGGTAGTCAGCTTACGATAGCGCGATCTGCACCTGTCTTCTCTAACCGGGACACCACTGAATGGCGCCACTGAGTGCGGTTTCCGCAACCTTCACCAAGATAATGTGTTGGTACTCGCCAACGTGAGCGATGCTGGCAGCGCACGTATTGTCGAGAGCGTGGGGAGTAAGCCAGTCGCGACCAGCAGCGCGGCCGTTGCTTGGGTGCATGGATACCGAGATGGCAATCAACTTCCCCTAACTGCTGACTACTACAATCGAGTCAACGGTTCGAGTGCTTACAGCCCCCCTAATGGTCGATGTAGAAGGGGGCTATTTTGACAGTGCTCGCCAGCAAGGTTATACGGCCGCGCTTATCTGGCCTGAAAGCATCCAAGAGACTGTTGCGAAAAATCGCAGGCAAAAAAAATCCCGCGGGCGTTTGCTCGCGGGATTTATCTTCAATGTTTGGCGGGAAACCAGGGATTCGAACCCTGGGAACGCTATTAACGTTCGCCGGTTTTCAAGACCGGTGCATTCAACCACTCTGCCAATTTCCCTTGTGCATCACAGGATTATAGTCGCTCATCCCGTCTCAGCGGGCGCCATAATACCCGAATGAAACACACTGTCAAACTCTCCGCATAGCTTGTTACAGAGCGTCTGTTATGATCTTTGCGACTGAACGTTTCAAAACTGAAGGAGTGTCGCCATGCGCGAACAGAATTACGCAGTGAATGGCAACGCGCAGGCTGAGCAGCTTGAAGTCAGCCGCGTGTTGCGCAATACGTACGGCCTGCTCGCCCTTACCCTCGCATTCAGCGGCGTGATGGCTTACGTGGCCCAGCAGATGCGCGTCGGTTACCCGAATATCTTTGTCGTATTGATCGGCTTCTATGGTCTGTTCTTTCTGACCAACAAGCTGCGCGACTCGGCCTGGGGCCTGGTCTCGGCCTTTGCCTTGACCGGCTTCATGGGTTTTATCCTTGGCCCGATCCTTAACCGTTACCTCGGCATGGCCGGCGGTGCGGAAGTGGTCAGTTCGGCATTTGCCATGACCGCGCTGGTGTTTGGTGGGCTGTCGGCGTACGTGCTGATCAGCCGCAAGGACATGAGCTTTCTGGGTGGTTTCATCACCGCCGGCTTCTTCGTGCTGCTGGCGGCTGTGGTAGCCGGCATGTTCTTCCAGATCAGCGGGCTGCAACTGGCGATCAGCGCAGGTTTCGTGCTGTTCTCCTCGGTGTGCATTCTGTTCCAGACCAGCGCCATCATCCATGGTGGTGAGCGTAACTACATCATGGCGACCATCAGCCTGTATGTGTCGATCTACAATCTGTTTATCAGCCTGTTGCAGATCTTCGGCATCATGAGCCGTGACGACTGATTGTCAGCGCTAAAAAAATGCCCGGTATCGCGAGATACGGGGCATTTTCATTGGCGGGGCGGTAAACGATCAGTACTGGTTAGGTTCCATCTCGAGTTCGACCCCGAAGCGCTCGGCAATGTCCTGCTGAATACGCAACGCCAGCTCGGCAATATCCCGCCCGGTAGCTGAGCCATAATTCACCAGCACCAGCGCCTGCATTTTATGCACGCCAGCATCGCCGTCACGAAAGCCCTTCCAACCCGCCTTGTCGATCAGCCACCCGGCGGCGATCTTCGCTTGCCCGTCTGCCTGGGGGTAGGCCACCAGGTCCGGGTACTGGCTTTTCAGCTCGGTCGCCAGGGCCTGGGGCACCAACGGATTCTTGAAGAAGCTACCGGCATTGCCAAGCTCGGCCGGGTCCGGCAATTTTTCGCGGCGAATACTGCAGATGGCCCGACTCACATCCATCGGCGTGGCGGCGGTAATCCCCTGCCCGGCCAGGCGCTGTTGCACCGGGCCGTAGTCGAGTTTCAGGTGACTGGCGCGGCTCAGGGCAAAGCGCACCCGCAGGATCAACCAACGCCCGACTTCATGCTTGAACAGGCTGTCGCGGTAAGCAAACTTGCATTCGTCGAGGCTGAAATCACGCAACTCGCCCGTCCGGCGATCCAGCGCCGTGAGGCCGGCAAACACATCCTTGATCTCAACGCCATAGGCGCCGATGTTTTGCATCGGCGCTGCGCCGACTGTGCCGGGGATCAGGCTGAGATTCTCCAGGCCGCAAAAACCCTGTTCAAGGGTCCACAACACAAAGGGGTGCCAGGCTTCGCCCGCTTCGGCTTCGACCACCACGTGTACGCCATCATCGCGCAGCACGCGAGTGCCTTGGGTCGCCATTCGCAACACCAGCGCAGGTAAGTCCTGGGTCAACAGCAGGTTGCTGCCACCACCGATCACCAACAGCGGCACCGCCTGTGTGGCGGCATAGGCGATTGCCTCGCGGATATCGGCATCACTGTGAGCCTCGGCAAACAATTGGGC
>NZ_JASLAW010000098.1 GCF_030147005.1 Pseudomonas sp. | reverse complement strand
GCACAAATCATTGCTTGCTCCTGCGTGCGCGCGTCATAGCCCAGCGCGTCCAGGCGTTGGGGCAACTCGGCTTGCACCATTGCAAACCTTATCGCCCATTGTTCAATGCGTTGTGAAACTTCGGTTGCCGCCTGCAGCGCCGAATAGCCTTGGGTGTGCCTTAGGTGAGTCAGAAGGTTGTAGATGTCTTCGTCAGGGTTTTCCATGATCTGAAACGACAACAAATCATTTACCGCTTTGAAGAGATTCAAGGCCAGGTTTCGCAGTTCCTGCCAGGGTTGGCTGTAGTAAAGCGATGAAGGTAATTGAATGTGTTGCGCCCAGTAGGTGAACTCCAGGCAGACTTGAAAGCCGCCAGCGTTTTGCCAGAGTGTTTCATAACCCTCTACCCCCGGTTGCGTGTGGTGGATGCGGTGCATCAGCGCGGTGGTGCAGGGGGCCAGGTAGGTTAGGTACTGCTCGGCAACTCGCTGTTGCCAGAGCGCAGGCATCAAGCGTGACGCGCGTCGCATGATATCTGCAAGCGCGCAGGCCAACGGTTCTCGAGGCGTGGTGGCGCGTGTGAAGGCGCTGGCGTAGACGCCACGAATCAGACGTTCGAGGGCTTCGGGGTCGTTGCAGTCTTCGTCGGCAAGATCATCTTGGCAACTGAACCAGCCCACCAGATCAGAAAGAATGAGCAATGACTCAAGCGGCGCCTCACTCCACATGTAACCGGCGTAGGTGCCGGGTATGTAAATATCCAATTGATGGGTGGCGCGGGGTGTCTGTTCCAGCCCCATGTTCCTGAGCCACTGGCGCGTGTGCTGTTGGGCCTGTTCCGTAAAAGGGCTCAGCGGATAAGTCGCTGTCTCAAGCCATGGGGGTAACTGGAAGGGGCTGATGGGCAGCTGGGTATCGGGGGGCGGCGACTTACTTTGGTGGGCGCGCAGTCTGCCGACAGTTTCGGTCTGTCGATCATTCGGGTCAGCCGGTGTCAGTGGATCTTCCATTGGGGTAGTGCGCCGTCAGTGCGGTGGTACTTACGAGTACTCAATATAGTTGGATGTAGTGCGATAGTTATAGGTATTTGGAATGAGTTCGCCGAGATTTATAGTCAATATGTTTATCTTCATTTATTGCGTGCCATAAAGGACAGGCTAGTATTCATACACGTGCCGATGGTGCCTCGTAAAGCAGTGGCCTGCGCAGTGTTGACGGTCTTTTACGCGCGAGAACGCAGTGGAAGAAAAGTGAGAATGGACGCTCTCATCCCGTCAATAACGAGGTCATAAGAGATGATCCATTCCTGCTCATCATTCGATGATACGTGGTACTTGAATGCCAAGGCCCAATGGTTTGAGCCTTTCAGGTATCAAGAACGCGCAACCGGAAAGCTTGCGCGAACAGAACTCACGTGGGCGCTCTCGGCGCTGTACGGTTTACCGTCTGCGCAGACCCGTGTCCTCTGCGCAGCCATCGAAAGAATGAATCTTTCTTCACTGATACATGACGACCTGCTTGACGGTGATGCTTTACGCCGTGGCATCACTGCGGTTTGGAAACAGTACGGTGCAGAGGTCGCATTGGTGTCGGGGATGTATGGGTACCTGGATGGCCTGCGAATACTGGCTGAGCTCAATGACATACAGGTTGTGAATGCCGGTATAGAAAGCCTTGAGCGCTTGCATGTAGGGCAATTCCTCGACGCCAACGCAAGTGCAGGTGATACGTTGCCCACCCTGGAAGAATACGGCCGTATTGCGCAAGCCAACACGGGCTGTTTTTTTGTATTTCCGTTAAAGGCTTGTCAATGTCTAAAGGCGTTGGAAACTGAGACTTATACTCTGCTCGAACGCATGATGCTCCTGATGGGTATCTATTATCGTTATGTCAACGATTACTGCGATATCAATCATATTCCGCATTTTGGAAAGAAAGGATTCGCTGCAGATTTGGAGGGAGGACCGAAGTCTTTCCTGATGATCTTGGCGGGTAAGGCGTTGGTTAAGGGCCCGCTCACTTCAGAACAAAAAACACACATTATTCGCAGCTATGGCGACGCTGGCATATTTGACGCCGCGTTGGCTTTGATGGAAGAAACCTATGGGCAGCTTTTGGACTATCTAGGTGCTATCAAGCGGCGAAACTGCGCTTTCAACATTCACGCGTTGGAGGCGTTTTTACGCAGTATCCATTTCCAGCCAGAGCCGGAAGACAATTACTACCTACAGTTACGCAAATAGCATCCCGCCTCGTGTATTGCCCCGGCAGGGTCGAACGTCGCGGTCAGTGGCGGCCGCGACGGTTGAACAGACCGACGTCGGTCAGTGATCGATGGCACTCAAGATCGCATGAGCCACTTTCACTCGCTCGCCATTCGGGTAGTTCTTGTTGGCCAGGATCACCACGCCAATGTCCTTGCTCGGCACATACGCCACATACGCGCCAAAGCCATTGGTAGAGCCGGTCTTGTTGTACAGCACGTTGGCCGGCTGTGCCTGGGCAGGGTTCAGCCAGTTGACGTTGTGCGGCTCCATCGCCATCGGCGTTGAGTTGCCGTCGATCAACGCTTGCAGCCCGATCGGGTAAGGGTAGCGTTCCCAGCCCAGGCCCTGGGTCATGCCGTCGACGGTGTAGTAACCGGCGTGGGTGGTGGCTATCGCCTGCTGCAGCGGTTTGCTCAAGGTCTCGGGGTGCATGTTCAGCATCACGTAGCGTGCCAGGTTCTGGGTGCTGCTCTTGATACCGTAGGCTTCGTTGTCGAGTGCGCCGGGGCTGACGCGCACCGGTTTTGCCTGTTTGTCGTAGCCTTGGGCATACCGGCCGAGCTTGTCGGCGGGGACGTTGAGGTGGGTGTTCTTCAAGCCCAGCGCCGGCAGCAGGGTCTGTTCCATGGCGACGTTGAACGGCTGGCCGAGGCTTTTGGCCGCAAGGTAACCGAACAGGCCGATGCTTGGGTTGGAGTAGAGGCGTTGCGTGCCGGGGGTGTAACCGGGTTGCCAATGCTTGTAGTAATCGGGCATGGCGGCGGCGTTGTCGGCCGCATTGGGAAATTGCAGCGGCAGGCCGCCTGCTGTGTAGGTCGCCAGTTGCAACAGGCTGATGTGATCGAAAGCGCTGCCGGCCAGTTCGGTCCAGTGCCGGCTGGCGTTGTCCGACAGCTTCAATTTGCCGCTGGCCAGGGCATAGCCACCGAGCGTTGAGGTGAAGGTCTTGCTCACTGAGCCGACTTCGAACAGGGTGTCTTCCGTAACGGGCTGCTTGCCCTCTTTGGAGGCGACACCGTAGCTGAAGTATTGCGCCTGACCGTTCTTCACCACCGCCACCGACAGCCCGGCGATACCCTGTTGCTGCATCAGCGGTTCGACATGGCTGTCGACGACCTGGCGCAGATCGGCGGCGGCCATGCACGGGCCTGACATCAGCAGTAAGCCGCCTGTCAGCATGTTCCGAAGGCCAGGACAGAATTTCTCGTGCATATTATTTTCGCTTCCATGTAAGGATTGACTAGGGCTGTGGCCTGCGCGGGCGCCGCCAATCTAGGCGTTAACAGTGGCGGGTACAAACGATGATATCTTGCACGAGCCATTAGAAAACCTAGGGTCAAGCATGCTGCGCTCCCATCTACCTCTTAATGCCCTGCGCGCCTTCGAGGCCTCCGCCCGGCACCTGAGTTTCACCCGCGCGGCCATCGAGCTCTGCGTGACTCAGGCGGCGGTCAGCCACCAGGTTAAAAGCCTGGAGGCGCAACTCAATGTCACGCTTTTCAAACGTCTGCCACGCGGGTTGATGCTCACCTCTGAGGGCGAAACCCTGCTGCCGGTGCTGCGCGAATCGTTCGACCGCATTGCCCAAACCCTGGGCCAGTTCGAGGCCGGGCATTACCGCGAAGTGCTGGCGGTCGGCGCGGTCGGTACCTTTGCGGTGGGCTGGCTGTTGCCGCGCTTGCCGGATTTTCAGAGCCGCTACCCGTTTATCGACCTGCGCCTGTCCACTCACAACAATCGCGTCGATGTCGCCGCCGAAGGCCTGGATTACGCGATCCGTTTCGGCGCCGGCGCCTGGCACGGCACCGAGGCCTGCCAACTGCTGGAAGCGCCGCTCAGCGTGCTCTGCGTGCCGCACCTGGCCGAACAGCTGCACACGCCGGCCGACCTGTTGAAACACACCTTGCTGCGCTCATACCGCGCCGATGAATGGAGCCTGTGGTTCCAGGCCGCCGGGCTGCCGGCGGACACATTGGTGCCGCGCAGTATCGTGTTCGATTCGTCGTTGGCGATGATGGAAGCGGCGCTGCAAGGCATCGGCGTGGCGTTGGCGCCGGCGATGATGTTTTCGCGGCAATTGGAGAGTGATGTGATTCGTCAGCCCTTCGAGGCGCGGATCACCACCGGCAGTTACTGGCTGACGCGCTTGCAGTCACGGGCCGAGACGCCAGCAATGCTGGCGTTCAAGGAGTGGTTGCGGGCGAGTGCGGTCTGATGTGGACGGGGGCAAGCCCTAGCCCCAGCCAATCAAACGCTGGTGCAGACAACCGGTGACCTGTGGCGAGGGAGCTTGCTCCCGCTGGACTGCGTAGCAGGCCCATTTTCTGGGTCCGCTTCGCGGCCCAGCGGGAGCAAGCTCCCTCGCCACAGTACGGCGCTCCTTCTTGAGTGACTGGTATTAGGTCGCGCCTCCTGGCGCATTTTGATTGTGCCTAGGCCAGGTATTTGCGGAACCATCCCAGCGTGCGCTCCCAAGCGAGGTCTGCCGCCGCTTTGTCATAGCGTGGCGTCGAATCGTTGTGAAAGCCGTGGTTGGCGCCCTTGTAGATAAACGCCTCATAGGTCGTGCCGGCGGCTTTCAACGCCTGCTCGTACGCCGGCCAACCTTCATTGATGCGCGTATCCAACTCGCCGAAATGCAGCATGATCGGTGCCTTGATGCGCGGCACGTCCTTTGCCTCGGGCTGGCGCCCGTAGAACGACACGGCCGCGCCCAGTTCGGGGTAGGCCACCGCCGCCGCGTTGGTCACGCCACCGCCATAGCAGAAACCGGTAATGCCGACTTTGCCGGTGCTGCTGTTGTGGTGCATCAGCCACTCAATGGCGGCGAAGAAATCGTTCATCAGCTTGGTCGGGTCGACGGTCTGTTGCAGGGCCACGCCTTTTTCATCGTTGCCCGGATAGCCGCCCACCGATGTCAGCCCATCTGGCGCCAGGGCGATAAAGCCGGCCTTGGCCAGGCGCCGCGCGACGTCTTCGATATAGGGGTTGAGGCCGCGGTTTTCATGCACGACCACCACGGCGGGTAATTTGCCGGTGGCCTTGGCCGGACGCACCAGATAGCCGCGAACCGTGCCGTTGCCCTTGGGCGACGGGTAGGTGATGTAGTCGGCGACGATCTCCGGGTCGGTGAATTTCACCTGTTCGGCCAGCGCGTAGTTGGGGCTCAGGGCGGCGAGCAGGGCGGAAGCGGACAGGCCTGCGAAGGTGAACAGCGCGGCGCGGTCGAGAAACTCGCGGCGGTTAAGTTTGCCGTGGGCGTAGCCGTCGTAGAGTTCCAGCAGTTCGGGCGCAAAGTCTTTGGCGGTGAGACGAGTCATCGGTGCAGTCCTCGATTAGCGGTTGCCGTCAATGTAGACCAGGTTCAGTCCGCGCGGCCATGGGCGGCGGCAGCCAGTTGCCCGGTGTCGACCCGCACGAACACCGAGTCGCCGACGGCCGTGAGCACCTCGCCGGCATACACCTCGCAGATTATCCGCGTCTTGCGCGCCACCTCGCCGTCGACGCGGGCGCGCAAGGTCAGCGTGACGCCCATGGGGGTAGGCTTGATGAATTTGATGCCCAGGTTACCGGTCACGCAGTCGATGCACGGCAGGCTGCCGGGCTCACGGTTTTCGGAACGATAGTGGTAGGCCATGGCTGTCCAGTTGGAGTGGCAGTCCACCAGCATGGCGATCAGGCCGCCATACACCAGGTCCGGCCAACCGCTGTATTTGGGTTCCGGAAGGTGCTCGGCGACGACGTGCACGCCATCGCTGGCCCAGCGGCTCTTGATATGCAGGCCGTGGGGGTTGCTGCCGCCGCAGCCGTAACAAATGCCTTCGGGGGCGGTGATTTCCTGAAGCGAAGCGCTGTGCATGCAAAGTCCTTGAAATGGCAGGGGACGACATTTCTGTTTAGCAGGCCGTGGGCCGTAGCGCTAGCGCGCAAACCTCTTCGCCCCGGCCACACAGGCGATCACCGCCACCGTGACCAGCAGCATGCCCAGGCTGACCTGCTCATGCAGCAAGCCCGCCGCCAGGGCCAGGCCGAAGAAAGGTTGCAGCAACTGCAACTGACCGACCGCGGCGATGCCACCCTGGGCCAGGCCGCGATACCAGAACACAAAGCCGATCAACATGCTGAACAGTGCGACATAACCCAGGCTCAGCCAGGCCGGGAGGCTGATACCGGTAAATGACGCAGGCGCGAGCAGCACGCTCAGCGGCGCGACGATCGGCAGCGACACCACCAGCGCCCAGCAAATCACCTGCCAGCCGCCCAGGCTGCGCGACAGCGTGGCGCCTTCGGCATATCCCAGGCCGCACGCCAGCACCGCCAACAGCATCAGCAGGTCCCCGGCGGGCGCGGCGCTCAGGCCCTGGGCGAAGGCGTAACCCATCACCAGCGCACTGCCCATCACCGAAAACAACCAGAACACCGGCCCTGGCCGCTCACCGCCGCGCAATACGGCGAAGCTTGCCGTCGCCAGCGGCAGCAGGCCGATAAACACAATAGAGTGCGCGGAGGTTACGTATTGCAGCGCCAGCGCCGTCAACAGCGGGAAACCGACCACCACGCCGAGCGCGACGATGACCAAGGACGCCCATTGCTGACGGGTGGGGCGTTTTTCCTTGAACCACCACAACAGGCACAGGCCCAGGATGGCCGCGAGCGTTGCGCGGATCATGGTGAGGAACACCGGGTCGAACTCCATCACCGCCAGACGCGTGGCCGGCAGCGAACCGCTGAAGATCACGACGCCGATAAAACCGTTGATCCAGCCCCGGGTGCTGGTATCCAGAGTGTGCAGAGGGGAGGTGCGTTGCATGGCAGGCATGTCCGGAAGAGGGAAGTTGCGTACAGGCCATCCTAGGGTTGAAGATCGGGGCAATCAAAAAATTGTCATGGATACATCGCCTATGCCGCGCGCCCGCTACAAGTCGCTGGTCGATACGTTCGCCGAGGGCATTCGCTCGGGGAAGATGCCGCCCGGCACACGCCTGCCCACGCACCGTCAACTCGCCGCCGACCACGGGCTGGCGCTGGTCACGGCGAGCCGTGTGTACGCCGAGCTGGAGGCGATGGGGCTGGTCAGCGGTGAAACCGGGCGTGGCACCTTCGTGCGCGAAATATCCTTGCCGCCGGGGCAGGGCAGTGGGCAGATGCCAGTCGCGGCGGGCATGCTCGACCTGAATTTCAACTACCCGTCATTGCCCGGCCAGGCAGACCTGTTGCGTAGTGCACTGCGCCAGTTGGCGTTGTCGGGCGACCTCGAAGCACTGTTGCGCTACCAGCCCCATGCCGGCCGCCTGCACGAGCGAGCAGCGGTGGCGCGGCATTTGCTGCATCGCGGGCTGGCGGTGCAGGCCGAACAGGTAGTGGTGGTCAGCGGTGCCCAGCACGGCTTGGCGGTCACGATGATGGGGCTGCTCAAACCCGGCGATGTGATTGCCGCCGACGCATTGACCTATTCGGGTTTCAAGGCGCTGGCCGAAACCCTGCACCTGGAAGTCGTCGCGATCCCGACCGGCGCCACCGGCCCGGACCTGGATTACCTGCAGGCCCTGTGCCGCAAGCGCCCGGTGCGCGCGGTCTACTGCATGCCGACGCTGCATAACCCGCTGGGCTGGGTGATGAGCCTGGCGCAGCGCGAGCGCTTGGTGGCGATAGCCGGACAGCACCAGCTGATGATCATCGAGGACGCCGCCTACGCCTTCCTCGCCGAACACGCACCGCCGCCGGTGGCGACGTTGGCGCCGGAGCGCACGGTGTACGTCGGCGGGTTTTCCAAGAGTATCGCTACGGGCTTGCGCGTGGGTTTCATCGCGGCGCCCAAGGCCTGGGTCAATGCAGTGGAACGCACGGTGATGGCGACCACCTGGAACGTACCGGGGGTGATGAGTGCGATCGCCGTGGCCTGGATCGAAGACGGCACCGTCGCGCAGTTGGAGGCGCAAAAACGCGAAGACGCTCAGGCGCGGCAACGTTTGGCTGCGCATGTGCTGGCCGGACTGAGCTATATCAGCCATCCCTCGTCCTATTTCTTGTGGCTGCCGCTGACGGAAGACGCCCGCGCCGATCAGGTGGCCATGACCTTGCAGCGCGAGGGCATTTGCGTATCCACCGCCGAGCCGTTTGCCGTCTCGGCCCATGTGCCCCATGCGTTGCGCCTGGCACTGGGGTCGGTGTCGATGACGGCATTACGAGAGGCGCTGATGAAGGTGCGCAAGGTGGTGCAGTGGTGAGCCGTCGCTGAGCGGCCCATGCGCCCCATGCGTTGCGCCTGGCGCTGGGGTCGGTGTCGATTACGGCATTACGAGAGGCGCTGATGAAGGTGCGCAAGGTGGTGCAATGGTGAGCCGTCGCTGAGCGGCCCATGT
>NZ_JASLAW010000062.1 GCF_030147005.1 Pseudomonas sp. | reverse complement strand
TGGTGACTGACACTCCGCATTCGCGAGCAAGCCCGCTCCCACATGGGGTCCGCGTGAGCCTGGGTTAATTCACCGTCAGAATCGGGCTACCCAGCTTTTCCAGCAACGTCGCCTGCGCACTGCGCGGGTTCTGGTTGCCGGTCGGGGTGTTACGCACATAGCGCCCATCCGACTGCAGGCTCCAACTGTGGGTGTTGTCGGTCAGGTAGCTTTCCAACTCCTTTTTGACCCGCATGATCAGCTTCTTGCCCTCCACCGGGAAGCAGGTCTCCACACGCTTGTCGAGGTTACGCTCCATCCAGTCGGCGCTGGAGAGGAACATCTGCTCTTCGCCACCGTTGAGGAAATAGAACACTCGCGTGTGCTCCAGGAAGCGGCCGATGATCGAGCGCACATGGATGTTATGCGAGACGCCGACAATGCCCGGGCGCAGGCAGCACATGCCACGTACCACCAGGTCAATGCGCACGCCCGACTGACTGGCCTTGTACAGCGCGCGAATGATCTTTGGATCGGTCAGCGAGTTGAACTTGGCGATGATGTGGGCCGGTTTGCCATCAAGGGCAAACTGGGTCTCGCGGGCAATCATGTCGAGCATGCCCTTCTTCAGGGTGAACGGCGCGTGCAGCAGCTTCTTCATGCGCAACGTTTTACCCATGCCGATGAGCTGGCTGAACAACTTGCCGACGTCTTCGCACAAGGCGTCGTCGGATGTCAGCAAGCTGTAGTCGGTGTAGAGCTTGGCATTGCCGGCGTGGTAGTTGCCGGTGCCCAAGTGGGCGTAACGCACGATCTCACCGGCTTCGCGGCGCAAAATCAACATCATCTTGGCGTGGGTCTTGAAACCGACCACGCCATAGATCACCACTGCACCGGCCGCTTGCAGACGGCTGGCCAGTTGCAGGTTGGACTCCTCATCAAAGCGCGCTCGCAGCTCGATTACCGCAGTGACTTCCTTGCCGTTGCGCGCAGCGTCGACCAGTGCATCGACGATTTCCGAGTTGGCGCCGGAGCGATACAGCGTCTGGCGCACGGCCAAAACGTGCGGGTCCTTGGCGGCCTGGCGCAACAGGTCGACCACCGGGGTGAACGACTCGAAGGGGTGCAACAGCAGAATGTCCTGCTTGCTCACCACGCTGAAAATGTTCTCGCTGTTTTGCAGCAGTTTCGGGATTTGCGGCGTAAACGGCTTGTATTGCAGCTCGGGGTGGCTGTCCAGGCCGGTGATGCTGAACAGGCGCGTCAGGTTTACCGGGCCATTGACCTGGTACAGCTCGGATTCGGCCAGGTTGAACTGCTTGAGCAGGTAGTCCGACAAATGTTTCGGGCAGGTATCTGCCACTTCCAGGCGCACCGCATCGCCGTAGCGCCGCGAAAACAGCTCGCCGCGCAGGGCACGCGCCAAGTCTTCGACATCTTCGGAGTCCAGCGCAAGGTCGGCGTTACGGGTCAGACGGAACTGGTAGCAGCCCTTGACCTTCATGCCCTGGAACAGGTCATCGGCGTGCGCATGGATCATCGACGACAGGAATACATAGTTATCGCCGGCACCCCCTACCTCTTCGGGTACCTTGATGATCCGTGGCAGCAGGCGCGGTGCCGGGATGATCGCAAGGCCCGAGTCGCGGCCGAAGGCATCGATGCCTTCCAGTTCGACGATGAAGTTGAGGCTCTTGTTCACCAGCAACGGGAACGGGTGCGTCGGGTCGAGACCGATCGGAGTAATGATCGGTGAAATCTCGTCACGGAAGTAACGGCGCACCCAGGTCTTGATCTTGGTGGTCCAGTGGCGGCGACGGATGAAACGGACCTGATGTTTTTCCAGTTCCGGCAGCAGGATGTCGTTGAGGATCGCGTATTGGCGGTCCACATGGCCATGCACCAGCTCACTGATGCGCGCCAGGGCCTGGTGCGGTTGCAGGCCGTCGGCACCGGCTTGCTCACGGGCGAAGGTGATCTGCTTCTTGAGGCCGGCAACCCGGATCTCGAAGAACTCGTCCAGGTTGCTCGAGAAGATCAGCAGGAATTTCAGCCGCTCCAGCAGCGGATAGGACTCATCCAGCGCCTGTTCCAGCACGCGGATGTTGAATTGCAGTTGTGACAGCTCGCGGTGGATGTACAGGCTGCTGTCATCCAGGTTGGTGACCACGGGGGCCGGCGCCGGGGCAGGCGCTTCGGCAACCACCGCAGGCGGGGCAGGCTCCAGCTCCGGCGGGGTCTCGGCGACTTGTTCAACCACCGGATGAGCGGCTTTTACGGCAACTTCTGTAAGTCCTTCGGTATTCATCGAGTGTTCCTGTGAGGGCTATTGTTGCTCTCTAAGCAATTGGGCAGCGCGGGCGGCGAAGTAGGTCAGAATGCCATCGGCGCCGGCACGTTTAAAGGCTGTCAGGGATTCGAGGATCACCCCTTCACTCAACCAACCATTCTGGATTGCGGCCATGTGCATGGCGTATTCACCGCTGACCTGGTAGACAAAGGTCGGCACTTTGAATTCCTCTTTGACTCGGTAAAGGATGTCCAGGTAAGGCATCCCGGGCTTGACCATCACCATGTCGGCGCCTTCGGCCAAGTCGGCCGCCACTTCGTGCAGGGCTTCATGACTGTTGGCCGGGTCCATCTGGTACGACGCCTTGTTGGCCTTGCCCAGGTTCAGGGCAGAACCCACCGCGTCGCGGAACGGGCCGTAATAGGCGCTGGCGTACTTGGCTGAGTAGGCCATGATCCGCACATTGACATGACCGGCCAGCTCAAGGGCTTCGCGAATCGCCTGGATGCGGCCGTCCATCATGTCCGACGGTGCCACCACCTGCGCACCTGCCGCTGCGTGGGACAAGGCCTGCTTGACCAGCGCATCGACGGTGATGTCGTTCTCCACATAGCCTGACGGGTCAAGAATGCCATCCTGCCCGTGGGTGGTGAACGGGTCCAGGGCCACATCGGTGATCACCCCAAGCTGCGGGAAACGTTCACGCAGGGCGCGGGTGGCGCGCTGGGCGATCCCTTGCGGGTTCCAGGCTTCGGCGGCGTCGAGGGACTTGAGCTCAGTCGGCGTCACAGGGAACAGCGCCAGCGCCGGGATGCCCAGTTCAACCCAATTGGAGGCTTCCTCAAGCAGCAGATCAATGCTCAAGCGCTCCACCCCAGGCATCGATGCCACCGCTTCCCGGCGATTTTCGCCGTCCAGCACGAATACCGGCAGGATCAGATCATTCGTCGTCAGTACATTTTCACGTACCAGACGGCGAGAAAAATCATCACGACGGTTGCGACGCAGACGTGTGGCGGGAAATAGCCGATTGGCAGGGGTAAAGCTCACGACAGACTCCTGAGCCCGCGTTTACGGGCGAGCGGTGCAGTTATAAGCGGCCATTATGACGAACGAATGACAGTTGTGCTTATCGATGCGACCTGTAGTCGCATTCGGCATCAACAAGGGAATTGTTCACTTCGTGACACATCTCGATACTTTCATGAATCTTCGTGAAGGCGTAGGCTGCGCGTTCATTTCGCCAGCACCCTAGACCATGCTTCAACAATTTCTGCATGACTTCGGCTATTTTGCCCTTTTTCTCGGCACGTTCTTCGAAGGCGAGACCATCCTTGTGCTCGCAGGCTTCCTGGCGTTCCGTGGATACATGGATATCAACCTGGTGGTGGTCGTTGCCTTTTTCGGCAGCTACGCCGGCGACCAGCTTTGGTACTACATGGGGCGCAAGCACGGTCGCAAGTTGCTGGCGCGCAAACCGCGCTGGCAATTGATGGGCGACAAGGCGCTGGAACATATCCGCAAGCATCCGGATATCTGGGTGCTGAGCTTTCGCTTCGTCTACGGTTTGCGCACGGTAATGCCTGTGGCGATTGGCCTCTCCGGCTATCCGCCCCTGCGCTATTTGCTTCTGAACGGTATCGGTGCTGCGATATGGGCGGCGGCGCTGGGGGCTGCGGCCTATCATTTCGGCGCAGTCCTCGAAGGCATGCTTGGCAGTGTCAAGAAATACGAGCTGTGGGTGCTGGGCGCCTTGTTGGTGCTGGGCGTTGGCTTATGGCTGCGACGCCGCTTCAAGAATGCCCGCATCGCCCGCGAGGAGTGTGCTGAAGCCAAGGCCCGCTTGGCTGCCGAAACAGCCTCGGTCGATACGCCTAAGACGCCAGGCGAGTAAGCCTGCTTCTGCAGCAGTAGAGGCCGATCACGCTGAGCAAACTGTAGCTCGCCAGGCCCAGCCAGCCCAGATTGCTGGCGGGCCACAGCCCCAACCAGGGGGCCAGCCCTACTAACGGCACATTCAGCCCCAGGCGCACCCACTCCACCTTCAGCGCCCACCGGCGATTCTCCAGCGCGACCCCCAACGTGAACAGCCCCAGCGCCATGACTCCCCAGCCCAGGATCAGCGCCGCCGTGGGCAAACTTTCGCCGACATTCATCAGATAGCTGCCAAAGCCCACATAAACCGCAAATTGCAACGCAACGTAAACCTGTTGGGGCGTATCCAGCGGCACTTCGAATTTACGGAACTGGGTCAAGTCCGGCTTGACCATCGGGTACTTGGCTTTCACGTCCGCGGGGCGCCATCCGGTGCGCATAAACCAGATGCGCAGCTTGTCCCAACGGTTTTCCGTGCGGCGGGCATCGCTCCACAATTGGGCATAAAACTGCAGGTTCGCCCACAACGGATTCCAACTGGCCAGGGGCGTGGTCACGCCGAAGATCACAGGTTCGTTGTCGTCCTCCTCCTGGAACGTGCCGAACAGCCGATCCCAAAAAATGAACACCCCGCCATAGTTGCGATCCATGTAGAGAGCGTTCCGTGCGTGGTGGGCACGGTGATTGGACGGCGTGACGAAGAACCATTCGAACCAGCCGAGCTTGGGAACGTGTCGTGTATGTACCCAGAATTGATACAGCAGGTTGAGCGACGCCACACTGATGAACACCACCAACGGCACACCGAGCACGGCCAGCGGCAGGTAGAAGACCCAGCTCAGCAAGAAGCCGGTGCTGGTCTGACGCAACGCGGTGGTGAGGTTGTAGTCCTCGCTCTGGTGGTGCACGGAGTGCGCGGCCCACAGGATATTGCGCTCATGGCCCATTCGATGCAGCCAGTAATAGCAGAAGTCGTAGAGCACAAAGGCCGACACCCAGGTCCAGGGGCTCCGGGCCGACAACTCGATCAGCGCCAGGTGCTCGAGGGCGAACGCGTAGGTGAGCAAGCCTACGCCCTTGGTCAGTAATCCGGTGGTGGTAGACAACACGCCGGTGCTGAGGCTGTTGATAGCGTCGGCCACTCGATAATTGCGCATACCGCGCCGACGGTCGGCCAGCAGCTCAATCACGATCAAAGCAACGAAAAACGGTACCGCGTAAGGCACGAAGTCCATGGGTCAGTCCGAATTATTTTTGTTACAAGAAGATTAGGTGCAGTGGCGTGAGTTCCCATTGGCAACAGGTTACAAATTAGTAGACATTTAACGCCATGAATCAGGAGAAATGCCCATGAGCAAAAAGATTGCAGTGATCCTTTCCGGCTGTGGCGTGTACGACGGCGCAGAGATCCAGGAAAGTGTGATCACCCTGCTGCGCCTGGACCAGCGCGGCGCTCACGTTGAGTGCTTTGCACCGGATATTGCGCAGTTGCACGTGATCAACCACCTCACTGGCGAAGAAATGCCCGAATCGCGCAATGTTTTGGTGGAGTCGGCACGCATCGCCCGAGGCGCGGTGAAGGATATTCGTGAGGCCAGCGCTGCTGACTTCGATGCGCTGATCGTTCCGGGCGGGTTTGGCGCGGCGAAAAATCTGTCGAACTTTGCCGTGGAAGGCGCCGGCTGCAGCGTCAACCCACAGGTCCTGGAACTGGCCGAAGCCTTTGCCGAAGCCGGCAAGCCGGTGGGGCTGATCTGCATTTCCCCTGCCCTGGCCGCGAAAATCTACGGCCCAGGCGTGACCTGCACCATCGGCAACGATGCCGACACCGCAGCTGCCCTGGACAAAATGGGCGCTACCCACCAGGAATGTACGGTGGAGGATATCGTCGAGGACACGGCGCGCAAGTTGGTGAGTACGCCGGCGTATATGCTGGGTAAGAACATCAGTGAGGTCGCGTCGGGCATTAACAAGCTGGTGGACCGGGTGCTGGAACTGACCCACGAAAACGACTGACGCCGTCTTTCTGTAGGAGCGAGTTCGCTCGCGAAGAACCTGAGAGCGCCGCGCTCATCCAGAGTGGCCGCGTTATCGTTGACGTTCTTCGCGAGCAAGCTCGCTCCTACAGAGGCTTCATCAAACGGGTAAGCAGGCGGTCCAGCGCGTTGGCAAATGCCTGCTTGTCCTTCTCTCCATGGGGCGGCGGCCCACCACCCATCTGGCCTTGCTCGCGCAAGTCGGTGAACAGGTTACGGACCGCCAGGCGCTCACTCATGTTCGCCGGGCTGAACTCTTTGCCGCGCGGGTCCAGCGCTGTGACCCCCTTCTTGACCAGACGGTCGGCCAAGGGCACATCGCTGCAGATCACCAGCTCGCCGGGCATGGCGTGCTCCACCAGGTAGTCATCTGCCGCGTCGGGGCCGCTGGGCACCACGATCAGCTTCACACAGGCAAAGCCGGGCTTGATCTGACTCTGACCGGCCACCAGCACCACTTCGAACTGGCGCTTGAGGGCGAATTTCACCACCTGATCCTTGGCCGCTCGTGGGCAGGCGTCGGCGTCGATCCAGACCCGCATGCCTACGCCGCCGCCCGTTGCTTTTCAGCCAGGCGACTGCGGCCGTACAGCACCACAATCGCCAGTATCGCCACGGCCTGCGCACTCAACGAATACGCATCGGCGTGAATGCCCAGCCAGTCAAAGTCAAAAAACGCCACCGGCCGAGTACCGAAAACGCCCGCCTCTTGCAGCGCTTTGACGCCATGCCCGGCGAACACCACCGACAGCGCGCACAGCAGCGCGGCGTTGATGCCGAAGAACAGCGCCAGCGGCAGCTTCGCCGATCCGCGCAGGATCACCCAGGCCAGGCCCACCAGCAGCACCGAGGCGGTGGCGCCACCGGCCAGCACCGCGTCATGCCCGGCCGGGCCGGCTTGCAGCCACAGGGTTTCGTAGAACAGGATCACTTCGAACAGCTCGCGGTACACCGAGAAGAATGCCAGCAGCGCAAAACCAAAACGCCCACCGCCGCCCACCAGGCTGCTCTTGATATAGTCCTGCCAGGCCGCCGCGTGGCGTCGGTCGTGCATCCAGACACCGAGCCACAGCACCATCACACTGGCGAACAGCGCCGTGCAGCCTTCCAGCAATTCACGCTGGGCGCCGCTCACGTCGATCACATACGCCGCCAGCGCCCAGGTAGCCAAGCCGGCCAGCAGCGCCAGTCCCCAGCCGACGTTGACGCTGCGCACCGCCGATTGCTGGCCGGTGTTGCGCAGGAAGGCCAGGATCGCGGCAAGCACCAGGATCGCTTCCAGGCCTTCGCGCAGCAGGATCAGCAGGCCGGAGATGTAACTCAGCGACCAACTCAGGCCATCGCCGCCGAGCAGGTCGGCGGACTCGCTGAGCTTGCCCTTGGCAACGTCCAGGCGCTGCTGCACTTGCTCGATCGGCAAACCGTCCTGCAATGACTGCCGATAGGCCATCAGCGCCTTTTCGGTGTCTTTGCGCACGTTGGCGTCGACGTTATCCAGTGAGCTTTCCACCAGCTCGAAGCCTTCCAGGTAAGCGGCTACCGACAAGTCGTAGGCTTGTTCGTGGTCGCCGTTACGAAACGCGGCCAGGCTTTTGTCCAAGGTGGCGGCGGTGTAATCGAGCAACTGCGCCGGGCCACGCTTGACCTGCGGCGGCTGCGCACGCTGGGCGCGGAAGGCCGCCGCCGCCGCAGGGCCGTCTGCGGCCAGTACTTCATTGGGCGTCTGGCGCGCCAGGTCGGCGAGGTTGAAGGGTTGTTCGCTTTTGGCCGCAGCCGGATCAGCCGTGAAACCGGCGATGTAAGTGGCGAGGTCCCAGCGCTGACGGTCATCCAACTGGTCGGAAAAGGAAGGCATGTCGGTGCCTTCGACACCCAGGCCCAGGGTGTTGTAGATCGCGTAGAGGCTCAACCGATCCAGGCGCGTGGCATCGCGCAGGTTAGCTGGCGGCGGTGTCATGCCCATGCCCGCTGGGCCATCGCCGGCGCCCGTCGCCCCATGACACACCGAACAATGCTGGGCATACAGCGGCGCACCGCGCGTGGGATCGGGGGTGATCGCCGGCGCCTGGCTGACTTCATACGCCACCGCCAGCTTGGCGCCCAACTGACGGGCCTGATGGGCGACAGTCCCTCCGTCTGCATGGGCGGTGACCGCCGCGAGCAACTCATCGACGCCCTTTATCAACTCAGCGCGTTCGGGCTTCTCCGGCAATTGCGCGACCAACCCCTGCAAGACCCCCAGGAACTCCACCTGTTCGCCAAATTCCGACTCGTCCACCACCTTGCCCGCTTCCACCGTGGGTGGGTAGTCGGCGCCAATATAGTCAAGCAAATGCAACGCTTGTGGTGCGCCCTCGGCCGTCGCGGCCAACAGATTGAAGCTGCACGACATCAGCGCCGGCAGCACCAGCCAGGCGAGAAAACGGAAGGGGGCAGTCATGAATGAATCTCAAGTGGAAATACGAAGTAACACTATTGTTCAGCTTTAACGGATTTGACTCAAGGTGTTATTTGGCATCGCCACAAAAACCAAAGTGGGAGGGGCCCCTCCCACGCGCTGATCCGGTTTCGTCAATTACGCCGTGGCACGATGCAGGCTGGCAAGAAAACCGGCAGCGCCGACGAACAATCCGGCGAATGTGCGGTTTACACGCTTCTGCTGTTTGGGCGAACGCAACAGGCGCAGGACTTTCGAGGCCAACCCCGTGTAGCCGGCCATCACGATCATGTCGACGCTGATCATCGTCGCACCAATGATCAGGTACTGAATTGCCAACGGCGCTTGTGGGTTTACGAACTGCGGCAACACCGCGAGCATGAACACCAACGCTTTGGGGTTGCTGGCATTAACCAGAAAACCGCGGAACATCATCGCCAGCGGCTTGCCGATCGGGCGCACCGCAGCGTCATCGGCCATGTCCATGGGCAAGGCGCGCCACTGCTTGATGGCGAGGTATACCAGATAGGCCACACCAAACCATTTGATCGCATAGAACGCGGTCGACGACGCCGCCAGAATGGCACCCAAGCCGCCGGCCACTACGGCAATCTGCATCGCCAGGCCCAGTTGCAGGCCAATGGCATTCCAGTAACCGCGTACAAAACCGTATTGCAGGCCGCTGGACATCGAGGCGATGGCGCCCGCGCCTGGGGAAAGGGAGATGATCCAACTGGCCAGGAGAAAGGCCAGCCACGTATCGAGTGCCATGGCACACCTCGGGAGGGAGTTTGCGGTTGTGCCTTAAGCTAACTCTGCCGACCGAAGGCTGGCTATAAATTTTTACAGGATGTGACTCTAACGATCGCCGGGGAACACATGCGTACCGGGCCAACGCCGAACCGAGCGCTGGAAAAACAGGCTGTTGGGCACTTGTACCATCGCGCTGTCAGTGCCGGCCTCCGGCACCTCGACGAGCGTGGTGTAGAGCAGATTGATCGCCACGACGCGCCCTTTCACACCGGGTTTGTCGACGGTGTCCACCAATTCGACGATGTCGCCGAGGCGAAACGGCCCCACGGTGAAGATCAAAATGGCGCACAACAAATTGGACAACACCGACCACATGGCGAAGAACGCCACCGCCGCCACTGCCACAAACCCTGACAGCGCTGTCCACAGCACCGTGGCAGATACGCCCAGGCGACCCAGCACGAAGATCAGCGCGCTACCCATGATCAGCCAGCGCAGGCCCCCGCGCAGCGGCATCAGCAATTGGGGTGGCAGCGGATAGCGCTCACCCAGGCGGGTCAGGCCTTTAGCGACAAAACGCTGGGCAAGGTAGCCGGCCAGCAGGATCAGCAGTATTTGCACGCCGATCCACACAGGCTCGACCCACTGCGCCGGCAAGGGCAGTTGCAACGCATCCATCAGGACAGCGCCTCCAGCTCCGCTTGCAGGGTTTCAAGCAGTTCGAGGGCTTCCATCCAGGATTCCTCCAATTGCCCTTCACGCACCTTGAGCTTGGCCTGCTCGGCCAACAAGTCGCGCAGTTCATCCTTGCGCGCAGCCTCATACACGGCGCTGTCGCCCAGGCTGGTTTCAATCTTGGCCAGGCGCTCGTGCACTTTGCCCAGCTCGGCTTCCAGCTTGTCGGCTTCGCGCTTGTGCGGTGCCAACTGCTGACGCAGTGCGGCAGCGGCCTGGCGCTGAGCTTTCTTATCGGTCTTGTCCGGGTTGACCGGCGTGTTGCTGACCGGGGCATTGCGCAAACGGTAGTCGGTCAGCCAGCGCGCATAGTCGTCAAGGTCGCCGTCGAACTCTTCGACCTTGCCGTCGGCCACCAGCAGGAAGTTATCGGTGGTGCTTTTGAGCAAGTGGCGATCGTGAGACACCACCAGTACCGCACCACTGAACTCCTGCAGGGCCATGGTCAGCGCCAGGCGCATTTCCAGGTCCAGGTGGTTGGTCGGTTCGTCGAGCAGCAGCAGGTTGGGGCGGTCCCAGGCGATCAGGGCCAGGGCCAGGCGTGCCTTTTCGCCACCGGAAAAATTCAGCACCGGCTCATCGATACGCGCGCCACGGAAGTCGAAACCGCCCAGGAAATCACGCAGGGTCTGTTCGCGCTCGGTGGGCGCCAGGCGTTGCAGGTGCAACAGCGGGCTCGCCTTGGAGTCCAGCGAGTCCAGTTGATGCTGGGCGAAGTAGCCCACCACGGTGTTCTCGCCACGGGTCAGGCGGCCGGCCAAGGGTTCCAGTTCACCTGACAGGTTCTTGATCAGCGTCGACTTGCCCGCGCCGTTAGGCCCCAGCAAACCGATACGCGCGCCGGGTGTGAGCTGCAGCTTGACCTTCTCCAGGATGGTCTTGTCGCCATAACCCAGGCGTGCGTCCGACAGATCGAGCAAAGGGCTGGAGATCTTCGCCGACTCGCGGAACACGAAGTCGAACGGCGAATCGACGTGGGCCGCCGAGAGCTCTTCCATGCGCTCCAGCGCCTTGATCCGGCTCTGGGCCTGCCGGGCCTTGGTGGCCTGGGCCTTGAACCGGGCGATGTAACTCTCCATGTGCGCGCGCTGCGCCTGCTGCTTCTCAAAAGCTTGCTGCTGCTGGGCCAGGCGCTCGGCGCGGGCGCGCTCGAAGGCCGTGTAGCCGCCACGATAGAGCGTGATTTTTTTCTGTTCGACATTGGCGATGTTGTCGACCACGGCGTCGAGGAAATCCCGGTCGTGGGAAATCAACAACAAGGTGCCCTGATAGTTCTTGAGGAAGTCTTCCAGCCACAGGATCGCATCGAGGTCCAAGTGGTTGGTCGGTTCGTCGAGCAACAACAGATCGGAGGGACACATCAGCGCCTGGGCCAGGTTCAGGCGCATGCGCCAGCCGCCGGAGAAGTCGGCGACCGGGCGGTCCATCTGTTCGTTGGTAAACCCCAGGCCGGCGAGCATCTTGCGGGCGCGGGCGTCGGCGGTGTAGCCGTCGGCGCTGTCCAGTTCGGAATGCAGGCGGGCCTGAGCGGCACCGTCCTGGGCTGTTTCTGCCGCGGCGAGATCGTGTTGTACCTGGCGCAGGCGCAGGTCGCCATCGAGCACGTAGTCAATCGCGATGCGGTCCAGGGTGTCGATCTCCTGGCGCATATGGGCGATGCGCCAGTCGGCCGGCAGCAGACAGTCCCCGGAATCCGGGGTCAGCTCACCCAGCAACAGGGCGAACAACGTGGATTTGCCGGCGCCATTGGCACCGATCAGGCCGGCTTTGTGACCGGCGTGCAGGGTCAGCTCGGCATCTTCAAGGAGACGCTGCGGGCCACGCTGTAATGTTAGGCTTTGAAGTCGGATCATAATGGCGGCGGAGTCTACCAGCTTCGTTGGCCGCTGGCTTGGGTGTGAATATGTGCGCTGACCTGTGGAGCTTTGCCCTCTCGACTTATGCCCGCCCCGGTGTGGAGGCTGCATGCCTGCGGTTGCAGGAGCAAGGCGCGGATGTGTGCCTGCTGCTGTGTGGTGCGTGGCTGGAGCAGCGCGGGGTGGCGCGGTTGCCCGAACGCGTTGCGGCACTGCAACAGCTGGCGCGGCCGTGGCGCGCGCGCGTCGTCGAACCCTTGCGGGAAGTACGTGTGCAATGGCGGGCGATGGCAGAGCAGGATGCGCAATTGGCTGAGCTAAGAGAGCGGGTCAAGGCCCTGGAGTTGGAAGCGGAGCGAGCATTGCTGATGCGTTTGGAAGCGCTGGCGCAGGCATGGCCGACCAACGAGGTAAAGGCTCAACACGAATGGCTTGAAAGCCTGGCGACCGAAGCCGCCAACCTTGACCACAACGCGCTGCACTATCTGCGCGTCGTGGTCACCCGCACTTAGGAAGCGCTGGTTGGAGTGACGCTTGGCGCTACCGGTGCAGAGGTGCTGCTGGCCGATGCGGTTGGAGCGGAGGACGCTGACGGTGTAGCGGCAGGCGCTGCCGGACTTGCTGGCTTTGCAGGTGCAGGTTTTGCCGCAGCAGGCTTGGCAGCTGGTTTTGCAACAGTGGTTTTAGCAGCTGGCTTGGCGGCTGGTTTTGCAGCAGCAGTTTTGGCAGCTGGCTTGGCGGCTGGTTTTGCAGCAGCAGTTTTGGCAGCTGGCTTGGCGGCTGGTTTTGCAGCAGCGGTTTTAGCGGCTGGCTTGGCGGCTGGTTTTGCAGCGGCAGTTTTGGCAGCTGGCTTGGCGGCCGGCTTTGCAGCAGCGGTTTTAGCGGCTGGCTTGGCGGCTGGTTTTGCAGCAGCAGTTTTAGCAGCTGGCTTGGCGGCCGGTTTTACAGCAGCGGTTTTAGCAGCTGGCTTGGCAGCTGGTTTTGCAGCGGCAGTTTTGGCAGCTGGCTTTGCGGCTGGTTTTGCAGCAGCAGTTTTGGCAGCTGGCTTGGCGGCCGGCTTTGCAGCAGCAGTTTTAGCGGCTGGCTTGGCGGCTGGTTTTGCAGCAGCAGTTTTGGCAGCTGGCTTGGCGGCCGGCTTTGCAGCAGCGGTTTTAGCGGCTGGCTTGGCGGCAGTTTTAGCCGGCGTCTTCGCTGCGACAGCTTTGCTTGCTGGCTTTTTGGCCGCGCTGGCCGCGACGGCTTTGGCCGGAGTACGAGCACCCAACGCCTTGGTTACCGCTTCCTTCACACGACCAACGCCCTGGGCCAGTTTCAGGCTTTCCTGAGCGTCTTTTTTGAGTTGGGAAATGTAGCTGCGGGTTTCGGCTTGGCGGTCCTTGAGTGCGTCCAGCAGGTCCTCAAGTTCCTTAACAGCGTCTTTGGCTTTGGCTTGTGCCTTGGCCTTGCCGGCGGTGGCGGCGCCTTGCAGTTTAGTGCGGGATTTGTGCAGCTTTTCTTGCGCTTTACCGCGTTGTTTTTCAAGTTTGGCGAGCAGTTTTTCTGCATCGGCCAAGGCCTGAGAACAAGCGCTTTCCAGATGTTCGAGCAAGCTGCCCGACAATTGTTGGAGTAAGTGCAACGGGGTATTTACAGGCTTCTGTTTGGCCGACATGGTTTACCTCCTGGCTGACGTGGGTGCGGCTCATACTAGCCCTCTGCTCTTACCGCCGCTAGCGCATGTTGACAGTATCGTTTGCGTTGCGTTGCACCGTACGAAAATTCTTATCCATATAACGGAAAACCACCCCACTGCTCAGCCACGCACGCTGGCATAATCCGTCGCACTTTCGGCGGGAGGATACCCATGTCGCGTTACCTTTTCTTAGTGCTTGGCCTGGCGATTTTCAGCGCCGATGCGAGCGAGCAATCACCGCCGAAAACAGCGGTCCAGGATCAGCATGACCTCGCTTACAGCCTGGGCGCCAGCCTCGGCGAGCGCCTGCGCCAAGAGGTGCCCGACTTGCAGATCCAGGCCCTGATCGACGGACTCAAACAGGCCTACCAGGGCAAACCATTGGCACTGGATAACACACGCATCGAACAGATCCTCGCCCAGCACGAAGCACAGAACGCCGCCGACACCCAAGTGCCGCAGAGCGAAAAAGCACTCGCCGCCGAACAGCAATTTTTGTCCAGGGAAAAAGCTGCGAAGGGTGTGCGCGAATTGGCAGACGGCATCCTGGTCACCGAGTTGACGCCAGGCACCGGAAACAAGCCGTCGGCAAGTGATGAGGTGCAGGTGAAATACGTGGGTCGACTGCCCGATGCAAGCGTGTTCGACCAGAGCGCACAACCCCAATGGTTTCGCTTGGACAGCGTGATCAGCGGCTGGAGCAGCGCATTGCAACAGATGCCGGTAGGCGCGAAATGGCGCCTGGTGATTCCTTCGGCCCAAGCCTATGGCGCGGACGGCGCAGGCGAACTGATTCCGCCCTACACACCTCTTGTCTTCGAAATCGAGTTACTCGGGACTCGCCACTGACGCACAAAAAACGGTGCGACAAGCGCACCGTTTTTTTATCCTACCGTCCCGATCAGACCTGAACAGCAGGCTCTTCTTTGTGAGCGTTATGCAGTACTTCGATCAGGCAATCTTCAAGCTCGAAACGCTCGTGCAACAGACCACCCAGCTCTTTGAATTTTTCCGCGACACACTTGCCTTCATCGCACAGGTCGTTAAAAGCCAGCAGCTTCTCGGTAATCACATCAATGCGCGGATAAATGGTCTGAGCGAACTCAAGACCACGCGTGTCCTCGAAGGCTTCCGCTTCCTTAGTGAGTTGAGTGTAAATACTCAGGTGGCCCGCAGAAACGTAATCCACCAATACAACACAGAAATCCTGCAACGGCTCACGCTTCTCGGCCAGCGCTCCAGGCTCGGCACCCAACTCATCAAAAGCCAGAACCAGCTTGCGACGTGCATCCAACCATTTGTCGATCAGTGTGTGCACGCCACCCCAGCGTTCGCGAGCATTCTTGCAACGTTCCAACATGATGATCTCTCTTCCCTATAGGGGACGCTGCTGCCCCATGCCCGCGCAATGCTTCAGGGTTGAAGCGGCAATCGGACGAGGTCGCGTCTGACAAGCGGTTTCGGTAACGCGTGCGGGCCAGATTATGCCCGCATCACTATGGCTTCAAGGTACGCAGGAGAGAAAGTTCATACAAGCGTTTAATCCCTTCCTACGACATGAACCGTATTTTCCTTGCTTTGCGATACGTAACGCCGGCTGAGCAACAAGCGAGAAAGCGGTGTGCCTCCCAAAATCAGCATCGCTACGAAAAACAGCAGGCTCCACTCCGGAAGGCTGAGGTCAAACAGCGTCCAATTGATCTCGACGCAATCAACTGTCCCCTTGAAAACTGACCGAGCAGCCTGCCAAAAGGACAGGTTTTCAATCATGTAATCAAGGGTTGGCCAGCAGTTCGGCAGCTGGTCTGACGGAGCGTTCTGCAGCAGCACTTGGCGTCCGGCAGTGACAGCGCCAAACAACGCACACCCCATGCTCGCCAGCCCATACAAGCACACGCCGGAACGGTCGGGGTTATGAACGGCGGCGATCAGGTTGATCAGCACAAAGGCGGCGAGAGAAAACCGTTGTACCTGGCACAAAAAACATGGCTGTAACATAGCGCCATATTCCAGATAGAAAGACACGCCCAACGTCAGCGCACCGGCCATGAACGCCAGGAAAAACAAGGAGCGTAAGGGGGCCAAAGACATTGATTATCCGCACCGCAAGAGATAGGTGGCTACGGTAGAGGAAAGGCCCGACCCCTTTCAATACGCCTTGGAGCAGACAATTCCGCGAACGAACAGGGAGATCCCGCCAGCACACGAGAGAAATCTGCCTACAACACGTAAGAATTGATTACGGCCCCACTTAAGCCGAGCATTTACAAAGGCTTAACGGATCAGCTCACAGACCTTTCTGAGCCAACCCGTTCGCCCTTTCCTACCTCAAGCTTGCGTGGGGACCGGCAATGGGGCGGCCAGCAGCCGGTTATCGAGTAAACCCAGACCTTCCTGAAACAGCTGGTTGCTGCGCTCGGTATCACCCAACTGGGCCAGCAAACGGGCCAACTCGGCACAGGCTTCGGGATTGCGCTGCACTTGCAGGCTGCTTTCCAGATAATCCCGTGCCTTGCCCCAAAGGCTGTTTTGCAGGCAGAGGCGGCCCAATGTCAGCAACAGGCTGGCATCGCCTGGATGATCCTTCAGCCAGCCCTCGGCAAATTTCAACTGGCGGGCCGGTTCGCCGCCGCGCAGCAGGCCATAGAGCCGAATAAGATGGCTGTCATACTTGCGCTTGATCGCACTGCGCAGTGCTTCCTCGGCCTTGGCATCGGCACCCAGACGACGCAGTTGGTCAGCGTAAGCCAACACCAGTTGTGGCTCCTGGCGCTGGGCTGAAGTCAGTTGCTCCCATGCGCGGTCAAGGGACTGCAAGCCGGCTTCGCTCTGCTCCTCACGCTGTGCGGCCAGGCTAAGGTTTTCACCCCAGGCCCGGCGTTCCAGTTCAGCCAGTTCACTGGCCGGCAGCACCTTGTCCTTACGCAGTTCAGGCAACAGGCGAATCACCGACGACCAATCGCCACGCTGCTGGTGCAGTCGCTGCAGCTGGCGCAAAACCTGGGCATTGTGAGGATGGCGCTCATGCATCGCCTGCAGAGTGGTCAGGGCGCCTTCCGTATCACCACGATCCATTTGCAATTGCGCATGGCTCAAGGCAACGGCCAGTTCCGCCTGGGGCTGGCGAGCCAGAGCGCGCTCGAGCAAAGCATCCGACTCTTCGTAACGCCCCAGTTCATTGGCCGCACGCGCCGCACCAAGATAGTAAAGCAGTGGCTGGGGCTCAGCTTCTGCGGCGCGGTGCAGGTGGCGTTCGGCGCTGGCCCAACGACCTTCGGCAAGGTCCATTTGGCCTTGCTCAATTGCAATCTGCACACGACGGCTGCGATTGCGCCGTGACCATGGGTTGACCACGCCGCCAGAGACAGTCACCAGACCCAACAGGACTCGGATCAGGTAGATCGCCAGGCCTATGGTGAACACCGCCACCAATGTGGCCCACAAGCTCGACTCGTAATGCAGCACGTGGGGATAGGTAATCAGCACATAGCCGGTGTGCTTCGAGATGCCCACGGCCAGCGCCAGGGCGATCGCAATTACCAGCACCAGGATCACATAGAAACGCTTCATCGGTTCTACTCCTGGGTCGCAGGCTTGGCAGCCGAAGCCTTGGCTTCGTCGGCAGACAGATGGCGGCGCTCAAGGTACGCCTGCACAGCCGCGAGGCTCGCGGCCAGGTCAGGCGTCACCACCGACACGGCCTTGGGCTCAAGCTCGGCGATCCGCGCAAGCATTGACTTGCTCTGAGGGTTGTCCGGGTTGAAGTTATCCTGCAACACGCTGCGCGCCTCACCCAGCGAACGGCTATAAACCGCCGATTCGCCGTTGAGCGCCGCCCACTGTGCTTGCTCCAGCGCCAGGCTCAAGGCCAGACGTACCTGATTCAACCCTTGGCCCGCCAGCAGCGGGCGAATGTTGTCATCGGGGTTGAAGTCGATACGGAAATAACGGGATATCTGCTCCCACCATTGGCTCAACTGGTTGCCCGTATCGCTGGTGGGGCGCCCTTGGGAAGCGGGCTCCGTGAGTTGATACTCCGGGGCGAGCGCCGCCAATTGCACAACCTGGTCGCGCAACGCCGCCAACTGCAGGTACAACCCGGTGCGGTCCGGCTGTTCGGTGCTGCGCAACGCCGCCAGGCTCTTGGCCAGCTGCTCGCGCGCGGCGAACGCGCCCGGGTCGCTCTGCTCGCGAAGAATTTCGTCGGCACCCTGGACCAGCGACTGGGCGCTGTTGATGTCTTGCAAGGCCGACAGGCGCAAGCTGGCCAGACGAATCAGATGCTCAGCCTCAGCCAGGCGCCAATCTTTGCGGCTGGCGCCCAGTACGGTTTCCAGGCGCTGGTTCAGGCGCTGCTGGTCACTCTGCAACTGGGCGACCAGGCGTCGACGTTCTTCCAACTCATCCGCGCCGGGTAACTGCGCCAGGCGGGCCGCCAACTGCTGCTGGCTCTGCTTGAGGCTCTGGGATTGGTCGTCCAGGGTCTGCACCTGGCCCAACTGCTGCTGGCTGCTGGCTTGCAGGGCACGGACCTGCCAGATCCCCCAGCCGCCAGCGGCAACGCCTGCAGCGCCAAGCAGCAAAGCGACGACTGCAAGGCCATTGCCACGGCGTGGCGTGGCAACCGGCGTTCCGACCGGCGCATCGAGCGCGGGCTGAGCTTCATCTTTTGGCAAGGCTGTTTCGCTCACGTATCCGTCCTTTGCGTATCAGAGAGTGGGAACGGGATTGCTCCCTAACGCCACTAACAAAGCCGCAGCACTCGCGCCGCGGCAATCCACAACTTTTTCTGCGCCTGCGGCCCGCGCCATTTCAAAGACGCGCGGGCTGGGCACGAACAACGGCAGCTGCGCCACCTCAGGCCAATCAGAGCCGGCCAAGGCCTGCAAGTGTAGAAAACCTTGCCCACTGCTGACCACCAGGCCGTTCAAGCGTTCCAACTGGATGCGCTGCATCAGTGCGCCCGTGTTATAGGCCGGAAGGAAACGGTGATACAACTCCAGATAGTCGACACTAACACCTCGCTCGCGCAAACGCTCTGCAAGCAACTCCCGACCGCCCTCGCCCCGCAGGATCAATACCCTGGCTCCGGGAAGTGCGATAGCCTCGTGCAACGCCGGCAATTGAAGCAATGCCTCGCTGTCGTCACCCGCTGGCGGATAGTGTACGTCCAGGCCATGATCGGCCAGTATCTGTGCAGTAGCGGCCCCTACACTGAACCATGGCAGTCGCGGCCAGGGTGCGCTCATTCGTTGCAAGGCAAGACGCGCCGCCGGCTTGCTCACCACGATCACTGCACAATAGCGCTGCAACGCCCCAAGGATTGCCTGTTGTTCAGGCGTGACCGGTAAGGCTTCGATCTCCAGCAAAGGCAGCTTGCTGCTGAAAACGCCAGCATCGGCCAATGTCGCCGCCAAGGCTGTCGACTCTTCGGCAGGCCGCGTCAGCAACAATCGCCAGTGGGTCACTGCGGGCCGGCCTCGCCATAGACTTTTTGCAGAATGGCGCCGGCGCCCTTGTCCAACAGTTCTTCGGCGACCTGAATGCCCAGGGCCGTGGCCTCACGTTGTGGGCCGCGCACCTCGGCGGTGAGCAGCGTGCCGCCCTCCGGGTCGCCTACCAAGCCACGCAACCACAGGTTCTCACCTTCAAGCACGGCATAGCAGGCGATCGGTACCTGGCAACCACCGTTGAGGTGTTTGTTCAGGGCACGCTCGGCCGTGACGCGAACTTCGGTGTCAGCGTGATCAAGTGGCTTGAGAAGTGCGTGAATTTCACTGTCGGCGGTACGACATTCAATGCCGACCGCGCCCTGCCCGCCCGCGGGCAAGCTGTCCTCGACGCTGATTGCGCGGGTGATGCGGTCTTCGAAGCCCAGGCGGATCAAGCCGGCGGCGGCGAGGATGATCGCGTCATACTCGCCTGCGTCCAACTTGGCCAGGCGCGTGTTGACGTTGCCGCGCAGGAAGCGAACTTGCAGGTCGGGACGACGGGTCAGCAACTGGGCCTGGCGACGCAGGCTTGAGGTCCCCACGATGCTCCCCAGGGGCAGTTCATCCAGAGATGCATAGGTGTTGGAAACAAAGGCGTCGCGTGGATCTTCGCGCTCGCAGATGCAAAAAAGGCCCAGTCCTTCAGGGAAGTCCATGGGCACATCTTTCATCGAATGCACGGCGATGTCTGCTTCATTCTCCAGCAGCGCGGTTTCGAGTTCCTTGACGAACAAGCCCTTGCCGCCAATTTTCGACAGCGGCGAGTCCAGCAGCTTGTCGCCGCGACTGACCATGGGCACCAGGGTGACCCTGAGGCCAGGATGGGCCTGCTCAAGACGTGCTTTGACGTATTCGGCCTGCCATAGGGCCAGGGCACTTTTACGGGTGGCGATGCGGATTTCGCGAGAAGACATGGATCAATCCGTACTGAATAGATACGGCAGATAATAACAGCTCAGGCAAATACGCTTTGATTTGAATCAGCAAGTGCGGGGCCTCCCTGGCCACGTCGCACCGGGATAAGGACTGCAGAGCGCGCCACGGCCGCTGGGCTAAAGCTGCTGCATCATCTTGCGCACGCCGGCGACATGGCGCCGACTGACGATCAATGCATCGCCATTGAGGCCCTTCAGGAATAGCTGAAAGTGCCCCAGGGGCGTGCGTTGCAAGCGCTCGATTCGCTCGCGGGCCACCAGCGCATTGCGATGGATGCGCACGAAGCGGTCGCCGAACTCATCTTCAAGGGCCTTCAGTGGCTCATCGAGCAACACTTCGCCCGCTTCGTGGCGCAAGGTCACGTATTTATGGTCGGCGATAAAATAGACCACCTGCCCGAGGGGGATCAGCTCGATGCCCTTGCGGGTCCGTGCACTGATATGGCTGCGGGGGCCATTGCCGCTCTGGGCGGCAGGCTGGGTCAAGGCAGCGAGCTGAGCGCGGTTGGGGCGCTCGGCTTTCTTCAAGGCCTTGAGCAACGCTTCGGCAGCCACAGGCTTGACGAGAAAACTGACACCGCTGTCTTCCAGCGTCTGTGCAGAAAACTCTTCCTGGGCCGCGCACAACACCACAGCCGGTGGCGACTCGCGCTCACTCAGGCGGGCGGCGACTTGCAGGCCATCGAGGGCCGGCATGCGGATATCGAGCAAGACCACATCCGGCTTGAGGCTGTCGATCAGCGTCAACGCCTCCTCGCCGCTGGTGGCGCTCGGCTCAAGCACTGTATAACCCTCGAGTTCACTGACCAGACGGCTCAGTCGCTCGCGGGCTTGGGGTTCGTCATCAACGATCAGGACATTCATATAGCGCTGGATTCCTGCGTGAGTCTCGCACAAGGATAGCGTAGACAGGTGCGGTGACTTGCGTCACAGCGATCCACGCTAAGACTCGCGCGAGCGGCAAAAAGTGCCCTGGCAGCGGCACCCAAATTTACCCGGACCTGTTCAATAGCGCCCAAGACCTGCTGGCTTCGCGCATCGTCGTAGGGTTTGCTGATACACAATCCGAATACCCCCCTTTTTTAATGGACAGTCTGGGCTCTGACCGCATGACCCGACTTTGGTGCATTCATACGAGTCAGTCCAACTGTAGACGCTCGCTGAGACGATATTGCTCAATCGTCAAATATCGCTTCAATAAACCTGCTCTCAGTCTCGTCCCGGATGCGGCCGGCGGCAAGGCACTTAGCCATCCTTTGTACAAATAAAATTGCCGCCTACCCACAGCATCGCGTCCACGGACAACCCTGTTATTATCGGCGGCACACCTTCACGCCTCTTTTTAAGCAGATCACGAGCGAATCCATGAGCACCGACAAGACCAACCAGTCCTGGGGCGGCCGCTTCAGTGAACCCGTCGACGCTTTCGTCGCGCGCTTCACCGCCTCCGTCACCTTCGACCAGCGCCTGTACCGCCACGACATCATGGGCTCCATCGCCCATGCCACGATGCTGGCCAAGGTCGGCGTACTGACCGACGCCGAGCGCGACAGCATCGTCGATGGCCTGACCACCATCCGTGGCGAGATCGAAGCCGGTACGTTCGACTGGCGCGTCGACCTGGAAGACGTGCACATGAACATCGAGGCTCGCCTCACTGACCGCATCGGTGTGACCGGCAAGAAGTTGCATACCGGTCGCAGCCGTAATGACCAGGTGGCCACCGATATCCGCCTGTGGCTGCGCGATGAAATCGACCTGATCCTGGCTGAAATCACCCGCTTGCAGAAAGGTTTGCTGGAGCAGGCCGAGCGTGAATCGGACACCATCATGCCCGGCTTCACTCACCTGCAGACCGCTCAGCCCGTGACCTTCGGTCACCACCTGTTGGCCTGGTTCGAAATGCTCAGCCGCGATTACGAGCGCTTGGTGGATTGCCGCAAGCGCGCCAACCGCATGCCGTTGGGCAGCGCCGCGCTGGCGGGCACCACTTACCCGATCGACCGTGAGTACACCGCGCAGCTGCTGGGTTTCGACGCCGTCGGCGGCAACTCCCTGGACGGCGTGTCGGACCGTGATTTCGCCATCGAATTCTGCGCCGCGGCGAGCATCGCGATGATGCACCTGTCGCGCTTCTCCGAAGAGCTGGTGCTGTGGACCAGCGCGCAATTCCAATTCATCGACCTGCCGGACCGTTTCTGCACCGGCAGCTCGATCATGCCGCAAAAGAAAAACCCCGACGTGCCCGAACTGGTGCGTGGCAAGAGTGGCCGCGTATTCGGCGCACTGATGGGCCTGCTGACCCTGATGAAAGGCCAGCCGCTGGCCTATAACAAGGACAATCAGGAAGACAAGGAGCCGCTGTTCGACGCCGCCGACACCCTGCGCGACTCGTTGCGTGCGTTTGCCGACATGATCCCGGCGATCAAGCCCAAGCACGCGATCATGCGCGAAGCAGCCTTGCGTGGTTTTTCCACCGCGACCGACCTGGCCGACTACCTGGTGCGTCGTGGCCTGCCATTCCGTGACTGCCATGAAATTGTCGGCCATGCCGTGAAATACGGCGTGGACACCGGCAAGGACCTGGCGGAAATGAGCCTGGAAGAGTTGCGCCAGTTCAGCGATCAGATCGAGCAGGACGTGTTCGCCGTGCTGACCCTGGAAGGCTCCGTGAATGCCCGTAACCATGTGGGTGGCACCGCGCCGGCGCAGGTGAAGGCCGCAGTCGTACGCGGCCAGGCTCTGCTCGCTAACCGCTAAAAGCATCGCAGGACCCACAAGAGACCGGGTACTTCCAGGCAACTCGGTCAAAAAATGTGGGAGCGGGCTTGCACGCAAAGGCGGTGGTTCCGTTGCACAACTGCCCACGGACACACCGCCCTTGCCAGCCAGCCC
>NZ_JASLAW010000255.1 GCF_030147005.1 Pseudomonas sp. | reverse complement strand
ATATTTAAAGGCCCCGAGCGCTTAACTGCCTCGGGGCTTTTTTGTATTTGGGGGAATCCTGGGGGAATGGCTTGTCTCGATTCCCCCAAGCCCCTTCAATATCCGCAAATGGCCTATTACGAGAAACGCGGTGACGCCTGGCGAGCCCAGATCCGTCGCAAAGGATACCCGACACTTTCTGCAACCTTCGACACCAAGGCAGAAGCCCAACGATGGGCGGCCGAGATTGAGGGCGATATGTCACGCTCGCGATTCGTCGACACGCGGGAAGCGGAGAGCACAACACTAACTGAAGCGCTGACGCGTTACGTTAATGAGGTCAGCGAGTCGAAGAAGGGGTCTGCCCAGGAGAAGGTGCGTGCCAAGAAGTGGCAGAAGTCGGCGTGGGGCGAAAATTCACTGGCCGCAATTCGCTCGAGCGATATGGCCGTGTACCGGGATGCCGAGCTGAAGGCCGGGAAGTCCACAGCTACTGTTCGCCTGAATCTTGCGCTGATCAGCTACCTAATACAGTCGCGTCCAAAGACTGGGGTATCCAGGGCCTGAAAACCCGTGCACCGCCATCCGCATGCCGAAGGGCAGTAAACAACGGGAGCGCCGGCGGACAACTGCCGAGCTGAAGGTGCTGCTCAAGCATGCAGGCGATTTCAATGCCGAGCTGCCGGTGATTATTGAGTTGGCAGTCGAGACGGCGATGCGCCGGTCTGAGCTGGTCATGCTGCGAAAGGATCAAGTTCGGGGGAGGGTAGCATTCCTCGAAGACACGAAGAATGGCGAGCGTCGATCTGTTCCACTGTCAAAGCGGGCGGTGGAGCTCTTAGATGGGTTGCCGACGCCGATTGACGGCGGCAGGTTCTTTCATTTGAAGCTCGACAGCGTTAGCAACTATTTCGCCCTGGCGCATATCGTGAAGGCGAAGATCAAAGACCTCCGCCTTCACGATATGCGCCGCGAGGCCACAAGCCGCTTGTTCGAGCGCGGCCTGTCTATGATGGAAATTGCGAGCATCACCGGTCACAAAACCCTGTCGATGTTGAAGCGATACACGCACCTTTGCCCAAACGACTTGGCAGAGAAACTGGGATAGCCCAAGCATCAGGCCACACCCCGCAAGGTCGGCGGCGGCAACCGCTTCCGTCCGACCTTCGGAGCCTTGTTCTCCCCGTCGCGGCACGCCCGCAAGAACTCCCGCACATCCTCTTTCAGCCAGCAATGCCTGATGCCCCTCTTGAAACCCTTGGGCGGCCACGGTACGCCCCGGCGAATTCCTTCCCTTACAGAAGCTTCAGTTCGGCCGAGCATCTTGCCCAGCCCATCCACAAACACAATCTCGGCTTCGTCGCTCATACCACCTCCACAGCCTTGAATTGCCCCGGCCGCCAAAGTCTGCTTGGCTCGCCACGGTGGAAGCTGACGTAGCTCCCTCGGGTTGATGTCGACTTGCTGACACGGTGCTAGCGGCCGGTGTTGTCTTGGATTCGGTGGGTGGTCATGGCGCTACCGCCGTGACAGAGGTATCGTCAACGCGCACATAGTCACGCCAAAGCCGCCAGCAAGTCTTCCAGGTGGACCTTGAGCCGTGTCCAGGCCAGTAAGGTCTCAGATACACGCTGTCTGCCTCCACAATATCGATTTGGTACATCGTTCCGCTTCTGATTTTCCGAACGATCATCCCGACTTTCGGTTTCTCGATTAGCTGGGTCACACCGTCCTCCCCGACTTCCGCGCCCAGCGCTCAGTCGTCACAGTGATAAAATTGCGGATGGCCGAAGGCATTGTAGGTGAAGCGTTCTGTAGAGCCGTCAGGGTGCTCGATGTGCAGAACTTCGCCGTTTGGCTTACGGGTTAGGGCGGTGGTCTGGTTCAGTGCATTCGTGATGGCAACCAGATGATAACGGTCGTCGTAGCGGTAGGAGGTGCTTTTACCTGAACAGTTCTGGAAACGTTCGACCTGGGCCAAGGCATTCCACCACAGGTACTTCGATTTGCCGGTGGCGTCCACAATCGTGTGCGGCAGGCCGTCGTTGCTATTGAGGTACTGGGTGGTATGTCCCAGTGCGTCCGTCTCGGTAAGCAAATTGCCTTGGCTGTCATACGTGACCCTCCACGTGCTGCCGTCCGGGTCGGTCTCGAAGTGTTCGTTGTTCAGGTGCTCACGGGTGCTGCGGCTGAGCAGGTCGCCGGTTTTCAGGTAGCGGTAGACGCTGGCACCGCGCTGGCGGTCGCTGCTGGCCAGTTCCCCGGCCTTGTCGTAGTGATACCGGCGCTGCAGGTAACTGCCGGGATCGTCGAACAGGTTGCTCGGCGTCCCGCGCAACGTAGATAAAATAACTACTGAGACGGCCGTGGTACGTGAGGCCTCGCTATTCAGGGTTTGATCTGTTCACAGCAAAGCAATCTTGAAAACTTTATGCTCGCTGCTATGATTTCGATATAAAATTTGTTGCTCTGTACTATGTAATGCACGTATTCGCTTTTATCGTACTTTTCCCAGCCTGGGAAGTCTTGGTTGCGTTCGGATTGCAGTTTTCTTAGCCAAGATGAGTTGGGTACAACCCAATAGCAAGATTTGTATTCGTCATCTGACATGTTGGGGTAATAAGAAAGATCTTTGTTTCTTTCGCATCGTATTCCCCACATTTGTGAGAAATCAAGAACTCCGCAGTGACTGGAATATTTGGCTTGATCATCCCATACTTGAAAAATTATTTTTGCATGGTCGCCATTTAGTGTTAGGTGCACGTCATCATTCGGAGCCTGCCAAACTGGAAGTTCAACTCCTTCGGCACGGTCAAGCTCGGCGTGGTGAGTGGTTTTCAATCCTCCTCTCCATCCTCGAAGTGAAAATGATCCATGGAAGCGCACGTAAAACTGCCAATAAATGATGATTCGCTATGTTTGGCTTCTGTTGGGCGGAAGAAGCTATTTTTAATTGCCCAGTCATAAACTCCTATGTCGACAGGGTATTTGGTTAGAATTCCTGTAAGTTTATTATGCTTTATCCAAGCTTTCGCATCTTCAAGTGAGGTGAATAATGCCGATGGAAAGCGAGCCATTGCACCATTAAATACCCATAGATCTTTCATTTTTCTCGGCCTCTTGTTAGCGATTTTGGAATCTGAACCAGCGTTGTATCTTGTCAACTGATTTTCTGATTGCTGATTTATTGGCGTCAATGGCAGCTTGCTGCTCAGAAGTTGGAGTGGGGCGCCTTTTATTGGTTTACCTGCTTGACCGATCTTTGTCTCTTTGCCACCTCCTTTGACGTGCAAGTGGGCGGGGCCATGATCCCCACTTCGGGTGTAGTGGACAATTTTAACATCTCCATGTTGTGCGATTAACTTTGGTGGCAGTGCCGGCTCGGTAAACTTGCCGTTTCCTTTGGTAGTCCCGCATGCATTTAATCCAAGCGGATCAACCCACCCCGTCGGATTCACCGCATACTGATACAGGTTCTCCCCACCCAACAACCCAATCGGATCCTGCGTGGTAAAGCGGCCTACCGCCGGATCGTAATAGCGAAACGTGTTGTAGTGAAGCCCGGTCTCTACATCGAAGTATTGCCCCTGAAAGCGCAGGTGCTGCTCCATGCTCTGCACCTCGAACCGTTCCACCTCGCCCCAGGCCTTGTAGCGGGCCTGCCAGACCAGATCGCCCTGGGCGCTCGTGACCTCCAGCGGTGTGCCGATCTGGTCGGTGTGGAAGTAGTAGAGGCTGGGTTTGCCGCCGTCTGTGCGATCCACCCGCGCCAGTGGTGCATAGCTGTCGGGTTCATAAATATACAGTTGCTGGCGGCCGCCGCAGGTCTCTTGCAGCAGGCGCAAGCCCTGCCAGAGGAACTGCGTGGTGGTGAGTGCCCCTTCGATCTCCACCTGTTTGTGCGTGCGCCTGCCCAGGGAATCGTACTGGTACCGGGCGTCATTCAGCAGCTTGCCATCACCGTAGCGCACGGCATGCACCAAACGGTTCTCGCTGTCGTATTCAAACAGCTGGCGCTGGTGGGCGCTGCGCCGCTCGATCACATTACCCCAGGCGTCGTAGCGGTAGTGGTATTGCTGCCAGTGCCGCAGGCGGTTGTCCTTGATATGCCCGAAACGGGTGCCGCGCTCGGGGTCGAGGCGGTTGCCGGCCGGGTCGGTCTCGAAGTGTTCGTTGTTCAGGTGCTCACGGGTGCTGCGGCTGAGCAGGTCGCCGGTTTTCAGGTAGCGGTAGACGCTGGCACCGCGCTGGCGGTCGCTGCTGCTGGCCAGTTCCCCGGCCTTGTCGTAGTGATACTGGCGCTGCAGGTAACTGCCGGGATCGTCGAACAGGTCGTGGGTGTCGCGTTGCGGTTGCAGCACCCGCGACAGGCGTTCGGCGCCCCGGCGCGACGCGAATTGCCAGTGCTTGCGCCCGCGCACGTCGTAACCAAAGCAACTGCTGAGGCGGCCCTGGCTGCGCAGTACTTCACGGTGCAGGTCGTCGCGTTCGATGTCGCTGATCAACTGGCCGTCGAGGTTGATCTGGTGCAGGTGCCCGCTGCCGTAATACAGGTGGTTGAGGGCGCGGCCATCCGGCAGGGTCAGGGTGCTGAGGTTGTCCAACGGGTCATAGTGGTAACCCAACGCACCTTGTGGCCCGGCTTCCTCGATCAGGCGGCCCAGCGGATCGTAGCTGAAGCGCAGGATTTCGGGCTGCACCCCCAGGCGTTTGCCCTGCAGGCTGGGCTGACGCGCGATGCTCAGCAGGCGATCGGCGTCATCGTAGTGATAGTCGTGCCGCGCCTCGGCGGTGATCTTGCTGAGCAGGCGGCCGGCCGCGTCGCGTTCGAAGTCGGTGCGACGCTGCGGGCGCTCGCCGCTGTCGTCGTGGCCGGTTTCGTCGACGCAGAGCAGATGGCCGCTGGTGTTGTAGGTGAAT
>NZ_JASLAW010000241.1 GCF_030147005.1 Pseudomonas sp. | reverse complement strand
CCCACTTCGAAAGCGGCCATGCCCAGGTACGGCACGTCTTCCATGTACTTGTCCTTGGCATCGACGAAGCGGTCGTCCACGGCGATGACTATGAGGCCGTTGGCCTTGGCCTTGGCGACAATCGCAGGGCCGAGCGACACGTCCGGCGGGCAGATTACAAAGCCCTTGGCGCCGTTGGCGGCCAGGCTGTCGATGGCCGAGAGGGTCTTCTCACCGTCCGGCACGGCGATCTTGATCACGGTAAAACCGTGCTCCTTGCCGGCTTTTTCGGCGAACGCCCATTCGGTCTGGAACCAGGGTTCTTCGGCCTGCTTGACCAGAAAACCGATCTTCACTTCTTCAGCGGATACGAACCCACTGCACGCCATCGCAAGCGCCACAGCGCCGAGTGCCTTCTTGAACATGAACCACCTCATTCTTGTTATTGGAAAACGATTTAGTCGTGGTACATCACAGACCGCCCACCATCGATCATCAGGCAGGTGGCATTGATAAAGGGCGCCTCGTCGGTCGCCAGGAACAGCGCAGTCATGGCCACTTCAATGGGCTGGCCGATGCGCTTGGGCGGGTGCAGGTCGAACGCTCGCTGGCGCTCCGCATGGGGGTCGGGGAAAGCGTTCCAGTAGTCGACGTTGAGCTGCGTCTCGATATAACCCGGTGCGATCGCGTTCACGCGAATGCCCTTGGGCGCGTATTCGATGCCAAGGGCGCGGGTGAGGCCGAGCAGGCCGTGTTTGGCGACGGGGTAAGGAAAGCAGCCGGGAATGATGTGGCTGGAATGGGTGGAAGCGATGTTGATGATGTTGCCGATGCCCTGCTCAATCATGTGCGGCAGCACCGCGCGGCACCCGTACCAGGCGCCGTCAAGGTCAATGGCGAAACAACGGCGCCAGTCCTCGTCGGTCATTTCCAACGGGTCGCGAAACACGTTGACCCCGGCGCAGTTGACCAGCACGTCCACCCGGCCGAAGCGCTCGACGGCCACATTGACCAGCGCCTGCCATTGCTCCCTGGAGGTGATATCGACGGCTTGCGCAACAATCTCGGCGCCACGCTCGCGCCAATGGGCCGCAACTTTTTCGACCTTATCCGCTTGGATGTCGGCGATCACCAACCGCGCCTGCTGCGCCTGGAAACAGGCCACGATCGCCTCGCCAATGCCTTGCGCAGCGCCGGTGACGATCACCACCTTGCGCTTGAGTCGCTCGCCGTAAGCCGGCTCGGGCACCGCGGGTAAGGACAACGGTTGTGCCTGCATCGCTTCACCTGTTTTATTTTTGGTAGTGAGTGCTGATGCAGGCGACTATAAACCTATCGTTTGAAACATCTCAATATATAAATTCTCATCCCACATTATGAGAAAAATCAAAGATACGCAGCTGCCCTGTGGGAGCGGGCTTGCTTGCGAATGCGGTGGGTCAGCCAGTACAGCTGTGTCTGATACGCCGCATTCGCGAGCAAGTCCGCTCCCACAAGGAGGAGATTCAGCACGTTCGCTTCAGCCTTGGGCGAAATCCCTCAGCGCGTCGCCTTCCATGCGATAGCGCACCCACTCTTCCTGGGGCTGCGCGCCGATGGATTTGTAGAAGGCAATTGCCGGCTCGTTCCAGTCCAGCACGCTCCACTCGAAGCGCCCACAGCCGTTGTCGCAGGCGATCCTGGCGAGGTGGCGCAGCAACTTCTTGCCGGCCCCGCCGCCGCGCTGTTCCGGGTTGATATAGAGGTCTTCCAGATACAGGCAGTTGCTGCCCAGCCAAGTGGAATAGCTGAAAAAAAACACCGCAAAGCCAATCGGCACACCGTCGCGCGAACAGATCAGGCCGTGCGCGGTGGCGCCTTCGCTGAACAGGCTGCGTTCGATATCCACGACGCTGGCGATCACTTCGTGCCGGGCTTTCTCATATTCGGCCAGCTCAGTGATAAATGTCAGGATCTGCGCAGCATCGCTGGGAACGGCGGGGCGAATCTCGATGGTCATGGGCGGGCCTTGGGCAAGTTCAAAGCCCACATACTAAGACGCTTTGATGACCGATTGCAGCGCAATTTCCTGCAGGCACGCACACAAAATCTTACAGATCATGTAAGACCGTTCGTCGCCATCAAGGCACAAACAGCAAACTGCGGCTGACCAATCAAGGGTAAGGACATTAATCATATGGAGACACCCTCATGAAAAATTCCAAATTTGCCGCCCTCGCCCTCACTGGTCTGCTGTCTGCCGCGTCGTTGAGCGCATTTGCCGCCACCCCGTCGACCGGCCCGACTGATCCGGTCGGCTCCCCGCCAAACCCTGCAACCCAAGAAGCCCAGGACTCGATGGGCACTGGCCTGGACACCAACGGCGGCGCAATTATCGACAACACCAACGGCGCTGATCCCCATACCAAGGGCCACGACACTCAGCGTCAGGCACCTGCCGCCGTCGGCAACGGCAAAATGGGCCCATCGGTCAACGAGCCGAAGGTCAACAAAGGCGACGATTCGAATCTGCCGGGTGCACCGAAACAACCAGCACCTTGATGCATTGCTGGCACGACCTACACCCGATCATCGCCCAGTGAAGAGGTACACATGAACGTCGATAGAAACCTTGAAAAAGAAGTCCTCACCCGCCTGCTGCATGCCCATCCGCAAGGGTTGGGCAAGGAAGTGCTGGACAACTACCGTGGTGAAAAAGAAGTCGCCAGTGTCTTGGCTCTCCTGCAAGACCGCGGGCTGATCAAGGATGGGCATGTGACCACCGACGACGCCGGTGAATATTCGTTGAACCTGCCGATCAAGTTGACCGCGTCTGGTGTGGATGAGGCGCGCAAGCTCGACGGTCAAAGCATTCAGTGATTCATTTCTGGTCTGGCCCCGCTGCCGGGGCCAGAAGGAGTTTTAGCGATGCCTCGTGGAAGCAAAGCCAAATACACCACCGAACAGAAACGCAAGGCCGCTCATATCGAAGACAGTTATGAGCACAAGGGGTTGTCCAAGGACGAAGCCGAAGCCCGTGCCTGGGCCACCGTCAACAAGCAGTGTGGCGGCGGCGAAAAGGCCGGTGGGTCTGGACAGCGCAAGGCGCCTGCCAGGAAGACCCAGGATCGGCAGGATTCAGCGAAGCGAGCGGCAGCCAGCCGTGAGGGAAAACCGCGCAGCAGTCGCGCTTCCCTTGGGACGCAAACCAAGGAAAGCCTGATGAAGGAAGCGCGGGCCAAGAATATTCCGGGGCGTTCGACCATGCGCAAGGATGAGCTGGTCGAAGCACTGAGGGCGTCGGGCTAGACGCATATCTTATGTGGGAGCGGGCCTGTTCGCGAGTACGGTGGGTTAGCAAGAATCTGTTGGCTGACACCCGCTTTTTCGCAAGCAAGCCCGATCCCACAGGTTGGCCCGCATTCTACTCAGCTATAAATGCGTCAACTTCAGCAGTACCTGGAGAAGTCGCCGGTCCCCAACGTGTCACCGCCAATGCCGCCGCCGCGTTTGCTCGACGCGCTGCCTCGGCGGGCTTCAAGCCCCTCGCCAATTCGGCGATAAATACCCCCGCATGCGCATCCCCCGCGCCGTTGCTGTCCACCGCCCGCACCTTGAAACCCGGCACATGTTTGATGTCGCCCACCTGCCCTACCCAGCAACCATTCGGCCCATCGCGCACCACCAACAGCGTCTCGGCGGGCAGGTGTCGATGCAGTTCAGGCAACGCAGCGGCAATATCCTTGGCGCCGGTGAATGCCAGGGCTTCGGGGCCGTTGCTGGTCCAGATATCGATACGCGGCAACAGCGCCCGCATCAACGCCGAATCCGGCGCCTTGACCAGCGGGCCCGGATCGAACACCACCACAACCTCGCGCGGCACCGCCAGCAACCAGTCGATCAGCGGCTGCGCCTTGCCTTCAAGCAGCAGGCTGTAACCGCTGACATACACATAATCATCGGTGCCCGGTACGACCTGGGCCAGGTCCTCGGCACTCAGTTCCCCCTCGGCACCAAGATGGGAAATGAACGTGCGCTCGGTGGTGGCTTCGGTCAGGGACACGCACAAGCCGGTGTCCTTGCCGCCGCTTGCCGGGAGTGCCATATCGATGCCTTCGGCCTGCATCGCAGCGCGGGCCAAATCACCAAACCGGCCGCTGCCGTGACGCCCCAGGTAAACCACCGGCAGGCCATTGCGCCGCGCAGCGGCCATGACGTTAAAGCCGCCGCCGGCTTCGAAACTGGCGGAGCTGGCCAGTACGTCGCCACCGGTCGCAGGCAGGGCTTCGAGGGCCATGACCAGGTCGACGATGACCTGCCCGGTATGCAGCAATCTAGACATGGGGGCTCTCAACTAGCGCCGGACGTCGATCGGCAGCGCCGCCCAGTACGGCATACACCCCGCCGGCCACGAGGAAGGTGACGATCCAGCCAAGACCGTTGTGGCCCAGCCAGGAGTCGGACAACGGTCCGGCGAACCAAATGTTTTCGGCGGTGGTGCCGATGGTGGTGAAGCTGAAACCCAGCACGATGGCCAGTGCCCAGGCGCCGAATGCGCGCCACTCTACACCGCCGCGATACCAATAGGCGCTGCTCGGACTGACATCCAACAGATCCGTGGGACTGTAGTATTGACGATGGATCAGGTCGACCACGAAAATCCCCACCCAGGCAGTGATCGGCACCGCCAGCAACGAGATGAAGGTAATGAACGGACCGTAGAAACTGTCGGCGATCAGCATGAAATAAATGGAGCCGGCAAAAATCGCCACGATATCGACGATCACCGCATGCACGCGCTTGACCTTCAGGCCGAGGGTCAGCGTGGTGAGGCCGGCCGAATACACCGACAGGTTGTTCGACAACAGCAGCCCGCCGAATGCGGTGATCAGGTACGGCACCGCCATCCAGGTTGGCAGCATGTCGCGGATCGCAATGATCGGGTCCGTGGCCGAGGCCAGGTCGTTGTTACCCACCGACAGCAGGCCGCCGAGGGTGATCAGCAACACCAGCGGAATGCCCGCACCGAACGCGGCGGAGGCCACCAGCCGCACAGCCTTGACGCTGCGGTGCTGGTAGCGCGACATATCGGCACCGGCATTGGCCCAACCGATGCCGGTGCCGGCCGCCATGGTGCCGATGCCGATGATCATGGCGCTCAGCGGCGCCGGGGTGGCATTGAATACCGCGCTCCAGTCGATGGTGGCGCAGAGAAAGCCGCCCACCAGAATATTCAGGGCGCCGAACACGTAGGTCGCCCATTTCTGGATCACCAGCAAGGTGGCATGGCCCAGGCCGGAAACGGCCAAGGTCAGCAGCACGAAGAGGGCGATGAAAATCAGGGTGAGCAACGGTGCGCTTTTCGCCTCAACCGGGGAGCCGAACAGAATCGAGCACAGCGACAGCAACACAAAGGCGGCCGTGGTGGTGTTGACCGTTTCCCAGCCCAGGCGCGACATCAGCGACACCAGGGTCGGCCCGATATTGCCGCGTACGCCGAAGATGGCGCGGGACAAGGTCAGGCTGGGCGCACGGCCACGGCGACCGGCGATGGAGATGATGCCCACGACCGCGAAGGAGCCGGCCGCGCCAAGGATCGCAACGATGATCGCCTGCCAGATCGCCAGGCCACGAAACGCCACCAGCGTGGCGCCCAGCGGCAAGCCGAGGATGCTGATATTGGCGGCGAACCATACCCAGAACAGCTGCAGCGGATGCCCGTTGCATTCGGCCTCCGGGACGGGTTCGATGCCACGCGTTTCCAATTGCCCGGCGCTTTGACCGGAAGAGGTGCTGCTCATGTGGGGGGCTCCTGCCTGTATTGTTATGGGTGTAGCAACGCTTCAATGGCTGATGCGAATAGGACAAATGCCTGCGACAGAGGCATTCCAGTCTGGTTGACTGGGCCATCGCATCGCAGGCAAGCCAGCTCCCGCATTCAGCACTCTGGTGTTCAACGCAATGCGAGCAATCCTTGAACCAGCGGTTGCAGGTTCAGGCCATTCACGCGCTTGACCTGCTCGAGCATTTCTTGCGGCCAGCACTGCATCCCTAAACAGGCACCGAGCATGGCGCCGAGGATTGCGGCGATGGTGTCGGTATCGCCCCCCAGGCTGGCAGCCAGGCACAGCGCCTCGAAGGCGTTCATGTCACCCGACGCCACTTGCTGCGCGAGGGCGAACGACACCACCACCGACTCTTGGGAGGCAACGGAAGTCCCGATCAATTCATAGAGCAAGTCAGTGAACAGGGCGGTGTCGCCGCTGCCGACGCTCAGGGTGCGCGCCCAGCTGATGCGCGTGGACATGCGTCCGCCGGCAATCCAGTGGCCGTGGTGTTCCGCCTGTTGCGCAACCTGAGTGCCGATGTTCAGCGCTTCGCCCAGGTCCACGCCGTTGATACCGGCTGAAACAACCGCCGCAACCGCCGCCGCGCTGGCAATGCCCAGGCTGGTGTTATGGGTGACCTGACAGGCCTGAATCACTGCCTGAATAAAGTGCGCCGGCTCGCTGACATCGGCGGCAATGCCCACCGGCGTGATGCGCATGGCCGCGCCATTGGTGGTGCCGTAGCGCCCTGATTCTTCCGGGGTGTGCCCCGCAAGGATCATGTCGATAGCGCGCTTGGTGGACGGCCCGAGCAGGTCCTGGGAGCCCTTGGCGCGCATGGCCGCCTCCCAGTCGATCAGGCGTTGGGCGAGCACGCGGGGTTCGATTGTGCCATGGCCTTGCACGAGCAACTCAGCGACCAGGATCGCCTGTTCGGTGTCATCGGTGATGGAGCCGGCAGGCATGTTCGGCGCAATGGGTTGGTCGGGGCCGGCCTCTTCCAGGGCGGTGATGGCCCCAAAGCGCTGCCGGACTTGTTCACGGCTCAAGGATTGGGTGGGCATGCCCAGCGCATCGCCCAGGGCCAAGCCATAAAAAGCGCCAAGCGCGCGAGTTTCAGCAGTCATTTGGACGCCCCGAATTGCAGGTGCAAACGAAAATGCAGTGGGTCGAGCAGGCTTTCGACATGCTCCATGAAACGCTCACGACGGTCATAAGTTGTGCGCGAGGCCTTGAGAAATACCGTGCCGGTCGAACGTCCGAGCAATTGGGCGTCGCCATCGCTCAGGGCCTCGGCGCCGATCCATTGGTCACCGGCGGCGCCCACATAGCCGTAGGCCGCCAGGGTAATGGTCAGGGAATTGTCGATCAGGCCGATGCGGGGCAGGCTTTCCAGGTCTCCGGTAGCCGGCATCAGCGAACGCTCCAGCGACACAGCTGTACCGTCGGCCGTGCGTCGGAGGCGGTCCAGAGCAATGAACTGCTCGCTGCCGAAACGGCTGAACAGGTCCGGGCGGGTCACCGCTTCGAAGCGCAGCACCTCAGTGCTGACCTTGGCGCCGGTGTCCGCCAGGGCCTGGGCCCAGCCGTGGCGCTGGTCGAGCCCCATGCCGTCAAACGTGACGATAGAGCCGACACCGCTTTGGGTAGCGATGTAGTTGCGGCGCTTAAGCTCAGCCAGCGCTTCGCGCAGCGTGCCCCGACTGACCGCAAACTCTTCGGCCAGTTGATGCTCACCTGGCAACAGGAAACCGTCGGCTATCACCCCACCCTCGATACGGCGGATGAGTTCGTCGACGACGCGTTTTTTCTTATCGAATCGAACATGTCTAATCATGTTCAAATTGATAACCGAAAGCCGCTGTTTCCGGCAAGCGAATTATTTCAGGAAAATCAAAAAACCCGGCTTCAGGGCTCAAGGCCAATTGGGAAGAACTCCCCGCTGCTCCATACGCCAAGCCAGTTCTGACCGTTGATCGGGCGGCTCACGGCCAGCTCGACCAATTGATAGAACACATTACGGTGCACCAAGGCTTCGAGGTTGCCGCGCACCCGCAGGTATGGTGCCGGTTCCTCGGTCAGCGGATCGATCACCACCCGCAGAGGGTGTTCAGGGCCGGCTTCGATCTGTTCATCGACGTTGCTGGTAAAACGCAACACCTGGCTTTCGCCCTGCCCCTGCACATCGAGCGTGACGGCAACGAACGGCGCGTCATCGACGCTGATGCCGACCTTTTCCACGGGCGTCACCAGGAAATAATCATCGCCATCGCGGCGGATGATGTTGGAGAACAACTTGACCATGGGTTTGCGCCCAATCGGCGTGCCCTGATAAAACCAAGTGCCGTCTCGGGCGATGCGCATGTCGATATGGCCGCAGAAATCCGGGTTCCACAGATGCACCGGCGCCGGCCCTTTACCTTTGGGCAGTTGCGCCAATAGATCATTGGCCTTGGCGGTATCGGTCATGGGGGTCTCCTCAGGCTTACTGATTGCTCATCCCGAGCAAGCCTCGGGCGTACTGGGCCAGGGGCCGGGCAATCAGATCTTGTGGCGAATTGTCGTGGAACGTCAGTAAACCGCCACGACTGCGAATACGTGCAGTATCAATCAAATACTGGGTACTGGTCTCGATCAACATGATTTGGATGACGCCACTGTCCAGGCCAAGGCGGTCCAGGGCTTGCTGGTCGGTCCACTCATCGGCGTTGCCAATACGGTCATCGGCTGCCGCAAAACGGCAATACAGCAAGTAGTGCGCCCCCGCCGCGCGAGCCTCGGCCATGGCCTGCTCGAGGCCCTCGGGCTGACGGGCGCGACGCACCATGGGGAAATATTCGACGAAGCCGTTGAAGGCCTCCTCCGCCACCACGTTCGGTCGCGGATAAGCGCTGCCGGGCGGCACGAAAGCGCCCTGGGCAATAAAGATGAAGGAGTCCGGCTGCACACGGATCGACGCGGTACGGCGCGTATCACTGTGGTCGAGCAAGCCGGCGTCGCTCATCTGATAGCGGGTGCCTTCGGCCATATCACTGACGGTCATGCAACCACCGAGTGCCAACGACGCCAGCAACAAAACCAGACTACGCATCCTATTTCTCCAAAAGCCGGTGACGGAAAACCGGCGAATGGGCAGGTAATGCAGAATCCGCGCCATTCAGGAACGGTGCACAACTAAAGGTGGCGTTGTGCGTGAAGCGGGAAAGCGCGTCAGCCGCCAATGATCTTCATGACCGTTGCGCCGCCGGAGAACGCCACTTCCTGCTTGTCGCCCAGAGCCTTCACCAGCAGCCCTTGCAGCGCCGGCAGTGCCTGGTGACGCGGCTTGTCCAGCAGTTCGCCGACGTAGTGACGATTGCTCGAAGACAGGCAACCATGCAACCAACCCGTAGAGGACAGACGCAATCGCGAGCAGGTGCGGCAGAACGGCACGCTTTCATTGGCGATCACCCCAAAGAAGCCCTTGCCCGGCACTTCATAGCGCACGGCCGTAGCGTCAACAGGCGCATTGGCTTGCAGGTATTCATGGTGTTCGCCGATCAGGCTGAGCAGTTGTTGCAGGCTGACGAATTGTTGCAGGAACGCGTTGGAGTCTTTCGCCAAGTGCCCCATGCGCATCAATTCGATAAAGCGCAGCTCGTAGCCCCGCTCCAGGCAGTAATCGAGCAACGGCATTACCTGGTCCAGGTTCTGGCCGCGCAAGGGCACCATATTGACCTTGATCTTGATCCCGGCCGCGCGGGCCTGGTCCATGCCGTCGAGTACAGTGGCGAGGTAGCCACCGCGGGCGATGCTGCGGAAGGCGTGGGCATCCAGGGTATCGAGGGAAACGTTGATGCGCCGGATACCCGCGTCCACCAGCAGCGGCAGCTTACGCGCCAGCAACTGGCCGTTGGTGGTCAGGCTGATATCGCTGAGCCCCATTTGCCCCACGGCGCCCATGAAGGCTTCCAGCTTTGGGCTCACCAGCGGCTCGCCACCGGTGATACGCAGGCGCTCGATGCCGGCCGCTTCGATCAGGTAAGCCACGCCTCGCGCCATGGCTTGGGCCGAAAGCTCATCCTGGGCAGCCACCAGCCGCTTGCCGTTGGGCACGCAGTAGGTACAGGCGTAATTGCAGGCTGAGGTCAGGCTGATCCGCAAATTGCGAAAACGCCTGCCTTGACGATCAACGATCATGAAGCACTCCGGCAGAGGATATTTCGGCGCACTAGAAGCTGACCTATAAATCAGCTTTTAGCAAGATCCTTGCCTGAGTATATTCCTAGGGTATTGCGCCTGGCAGTAATTCATTACGTCATCACCATAGCGAATGACTCAGGCGGCTGGGGCTTCGCTGCTTTTTTCAGGACCAGGCAGTTCACTGCTGTGCTTGCGCTTGTTGCCCATGCGCACGCCAATATCCATCAGGAACTGAAAGAAGCCTTCCTGATCTTCCAGCACATTGCTCCAGAAGGGCGAGTGATACAGCGCCACGGCGCCATGCACCAGTGCCCAGGCGGCGCAGTAATGGAAGTAAGGTGGCACGTCCTCGAGCTTGCCTTCACTGATACGCCCCTTGATCAACAAGGTCAGGCGTTCAAAGTTGGAGGCGCGGATCTTGTGCAGTTCCTCGACCATTTCCGGCACTTGATGGCCCTTGACGACCTTTTCTTCCAGGCGGTCGAACAGGCGGTAGCGCTGCGGATCGCGCATGCGGAACTCAAAATAGGCCCGGGACAAGGCTTCTTTGTCCTTGTCGACATCGGCCGAATGCAGCAGCTCGTTCAAGTCACGCTCGTAGTCGAGCATCAGGCGCAGGTAAATCTCGGCCTTGGACTTGAAGTGCTTGTAGATCGTGCCTTTGCCGATGCCCACGGCATCCGCGATCATCTCAACGGTGACGCTGTCTTCGCCTTGTTCGAGGAACAATTTGAGCGCGGTGTCGAGAATTTCCTGCTCACGGCGGCGAAACTCACGGACCTTACGGGGTTCTTTATGCATGAGGAAGAGGTCTGCAAAGGTCGGAATAGGGAGGGTTACGCACGCCACAGATACGTGGCGATACGATTTACCCGATGCGTGGGATTATCCCGACTGAACGGTCGTTGGGCAACGCCTATGTGAACCGGTTACGCACTTTACTTTCAGTACGCCAACGATTTCAGCGAAATGAGTCAGAAACAAGACGCACTCTTTGAACCTGCGCATCATGTTCAAAGCGAAGAAGGCGTATTCCAAATCTGTTTAAAAAACGATCAATTGAGACTGGACTGAATTGGATAGTGATCAATACTTCAAGTGTCGGCGCGACATCTCCCCCAAGTGACGCGTCGACCTGGGTACCGACGGACTGTGTGCCCTTGTTTTACTCCTAATGGTCTTAACCCGGATTCACCCCCCAGAACCCGGGTTTTTTTTGCCTGCGATTTGCCGACTGTCAGGAAGCCACGTGGGCCAGTGGAAACAAACGCTTGAAGTTCTCGGTCGTCTGTTCGGCGAAGCGCTCGTAAGACTCACCCCGCAGCATCGCCAGATAATCGGCCACGTCACGCACATACTCCGGCAGGTTCGGCTTGCCCCGATGGGGAATCGGCGCCAGGTACGGCGAGTCCGTTTCCACCAACAGCCGGTCGGCCGGTACCTGGCGGGCTACATCACGCAGTGCGTCGGCATTGCGGAAGGTAACGATGCCCGACAGGGAAATATAGAACCCCAGGTCCAGGGCGGCCTTGGCCATCTCCCAATCTTCGGTAAAGCAATGCAATACACCCGCCTGCGGCAGCGCGGCTTCGCGCAAGAGAGCCAGGGTATCGGCACGAGCACCACGGGTGTGGACGATCACCGGCTTGCCGGTCTGTTGCGCGGCTTGCAGGTGAAGGCGGAATGAAGCCTGCTGCAGGTCGGCGGCTTCGGGTTCGTAGTGGTAATCCAGGCCGGTTTCGCCGATGGCGACGACGCGCGGGTGATTGAGTTCGCCCAACAGCCAGTCGAGGGCCGGAGCTTCGCCGGGTTTGAGGTCCAGCGGATGGATACCTACCGAACAATCCACATCGGCGTAGCGGTCAGCGAGGGCTTTGACGTCGGCGGCGTTTTCAGCACTGACACCGATGCACAGGAAGTGCCCTACCCCGCGCTGGCGCGCAGCGTCGAGGGCGGCGTCAAGGGAACCGTTGTGCTGGGCGAGATCAAGACGATCGAGATGGCAATGGGAATCTACGAGCATGGGCAATTACAACTTGAGTAGTGTCTGGCCGACGATACACCCGTCGGCAAAGGAAATTAACGGCGTCCGAGCAAGCCGACCCACTGCACCAGCAGCGCCTCAAGCAACAACACGCGGTTGAGGTTGGCTTTGCTTAGCACTTTCTGGCGCTGGGCGAGGATCCAGTCCTGAATGTTCAGCACCTTATCCTGCGCGCTTTTCTGCGCAAGGTATTGCACCACCTTGCGCATGTCCGGCAAACCCAGGCCGTGTTCGTCCTGGGTCAGTTGGTAGCGCAGGATCAGGCTGGACCAATCGCAGAACCAGTCGAACAGCAGCAACAGGGGAATATCCTTCCACGCACTTTCGGCCAGTTGCGTGGCGGACAATTCCTGTTTGATGAGCTTCTTCACGCCTTCTACAACCAGCGCTCGTTGTTCTCGCACGCCTTGGGCTTGCAGCTTCACCGCCGCCAAGGGGGAGCCTGCGGCCAGGGTCAGCAATTCGATCAGTTCGTCTGCTGAGCAGTCCGGCAGCGCCTGCGCCAGCCATTGCAGGCTCATGGCCTCGCTCGGCAACGGGCACGCCTGCTGCACGCAACGGCTGCGAATAGTCGGCAGCAAACGGCTGGATTGGTGACTCACCAGCAGCAGTACGGTGTCGCCGGAGGGTTCTTCAAGGCTTTTGAGCAAGGCGTTGGCAGCGTTGATGTTCATGGCCTCAACCGGCTCGATCAGCACCACCTTGCGCCCGCCCATTTGCGCGGTCTGCACCACGAAGCTGACAAGGTCGCGTACCTGGTCGACCTTGATCGCTTTGTCTGCTTCCTCAGGTTCCAGCACATAGTTGTCGGGGTGACTACCTGCCTTCAGCAACAGACAGGATTTGCATTCGCCACAAGCGTGCAGGTTGACGGGCCGCTGGCACAACAGGCTGGCCATCAAACGCTCGGCAAGGGCGCGTTTGCCGATGCCTATCGGGCCGTGCAGCAAATAGGCGTGGGCGTGCTGGGCCCGGCCGGCCAATTGTTGCCAGAGGCCGTCCTGCCATGGGTAGGCGTCAGCCACGGGCGCGCTCCAGGAGCGAGGGCAACAGCGCATCGATGGCTTGCTGCACCTGAGCCAGTGGCTGAGCCGCGTCAAGCAGCGAGTAACGCGCAGGCTCGGCCTTGGCACGCTCGAGGAACGCGGTGCGCACCGCGTCGAAAAACGCCTGGCCTTCCAGCTCGAAACGATCCAGGCGGCCGCGGGCACTGGCGCGGGCCATCCCCACTTCCACCGGCAGATCGAACAGCAGGGTCAGATCTGGACGCAGATCCCCCTGAACGAAGCTTTCCAAGGTAGCGATACGTTCCAGGCACAACCCGCGACCGCCGCCCTGGTAGGCGTAGGTGGAGTCAGTGAAACGGTCGCAGATCACCACCGCACCGCGTGCCAGGGCCGGTCGGATCACCTCGGCCAAATGCTGGGCACGGGCGGCGAATACCAGCAGCAGCTCGGTGTCCGGATTCATCGGCTCGTCACCCGGCGCCAGCAACACCTCACGGATGCGCTCGGCCAGCGGCGTACCGCCGGGCTCACGGGTCAACACCACTTCGATGCCCGAGGCACGCAGGCGCTCGGCCAGGTAATCGCGGTTGGTGCTTTTGCCGGCGCCTTCCGGGCCTTCGAGGGTCACAAACAAGCCAGTCACAGGCAGTCCTTAATCAGAGTCATTGCGGGCTTTGCGGGGCGCTGGCATCCGGTGCGGGCTCGACCGGCGCGTCAACCGGCGGTGCCGCGTCTTCCGACGGCTTGACCAGCGGTGCCGGGCTGGAACGGTAATCGGCGCGGCGCTTGAGCTGAAACTCACGCACGGCCGCATTATGCGCATCCAGGTTGTCCGAGAAAATATGGCTGCCATCGCCACGGGCGACAAAATACAGGCTGCTGCCCGGCACCGGGTTCAGCGCGGCATGAATCGCCTCGCGGCCAACCATGGCGATGGGCGTCGGCGGCAGGCCGGCGATCATGTAGGTGTTGTAGGGGTTGGCCTCCTTGAGATGGGCACGGGTCAACTTGCCGTTGTAGCGCTCACCCAGGCCATAGATCACCGTGGGGTCGGTCTGCAACATCATGCCCATCTTCAGGCGACGCACGAACACACCGGCAATTTGCCCGCGTTCTTCGGGCACACCGGTTTCCTTTTCCACCAGCGAGGCCATGATCAGTGCTTGATAAGGCTCGGTGTAAGGCGCATCAGCGGCGCGCCTGCTCCACTCCTGGGCCAGCACTTCATCCAGGCGGTTGTAGGCTTTTTTCAGGAATTCAACATCCGTCATGCCCCGCACAAAACGATAGGTGTCAGGAAAGAATCGCCCCTCCGGGAACACGCCAGGATGGCCAAGCTTGTCCATCACTTCGCTGTCACTGAGGCCCGAGAGCGACTGCACGATCTTGTCATGCTTGGCCAGGGCCGATCGTACCTGGCGAAAGTTCCACCCCTCCACCAGGGTCAGGCTGTATTGCACCACTTCCCCACGTTGCCACAGGCCGATCAGGCCTTGCGCGGTGAGGCCCGGGGTCATGCGATATTCGCCGCTGTGCAGCGGCTGGCCTTCGAGATTGAAGCGCCAGTAAAGACGTAGCCAGAAGGCACCGTCGAGCACGCCGTCGGCCTCCAGACGATTGAAGGTGCCGGTGGGCGTCGCCCCTGCCGGCACATCGAGCAATTGCTCCTGGGTCAGATGCAACGGCTGCTTCAAGGCGGCGTTGTATTTCCAGGCGCCAAAGCCCAACAGCAGCGCCGCCGAGAACACAACGAACAGCAGCAGTAAAACCAGTTTTCGTATCAACTCAAATATCCAATAGCGCGCGAACAATGCCCTGCAGTTTACGGGTGAGCGGCCCAACCGGCCAGCTCATACCTGCGCACTCACGTACCGGCCAGATGCCATAAACGCTGTTGCACGTGAAAACTTCGTCGGCCTGCCGCAACTGCTCCAGGCTGATGTCGGCCACGGCCACCGGGGCCCCCAGCGCTTGCGCCTGGGTCAGGATCTCGGCACGCATCACGCCGGCAACGCCGCAACGCTTCAGATCAGCGGTGAGTAATAAACCGTTGCGCACCAGAAACAGGTTGCTGAACACACCTTCGATGACCCGACCGGACATATCCAGCATCAAGCCTTCGGCATGTTCGCCGTCCCGCCATTCAGCGCGCGCGAGCACCTGTTCAAGGCGGTTAAGGTGTTTGAGCCCGGCCAGCAGCGGTTGTTCGGCCAAGCGGGTGGCGCATGGGAACAGGCGGATGCCGTCGGTACCATGAGCTTCGGGATAAGCAGCGGGCGGACTGCCCTGCAAGATACGGCGTACAACGGCATCGGGGCTGATGCCGTAACCGCGCTGGCTATCGCCACGGGTGAGAATCAACTTGAGCACGCCATCGCCCAGGGCGGCGGCATAGGCCAGCACCTCGCTACGCACCAGAGCCTGATCCGCCGCTAATGCGAGGCGCCTGCAGCCCTCATGAAGGCGCTGCAGATGACGGTCGAGCAGCACCGGCTGCCCGGCCTTGACCGCGATGGTTTCAAACAAACCATCGCCATACGCCAGGCCGCGATCTTTCAGGGGCACGCCGTCCGCTGGTTGACCGTCGACCCAGCTATGCATCACTCGGCGAACCGGCGGAACACCAGCGAGCCGTTGGTGCCACCAAATCCGAACGAATTGGAGATCACCACGTCGATCGGCATCGGTTGCGCTTCGTGAGGCACGAAGTTCAGGTCGCAGCCTTCGTCCGGCTCATCGAGGTTGATGGTCGGCGGAGCGACCTGGTCCTTGATGGCCATGACACTGAAGATCGCCTCGACCGCGCCCGCCGCGCCCAGCAGATGGCCGGTCATGGACTTGGTGGAGCTGACCGCCAGCTTATAGGCGTGCTCGCCGAACACCGACTTGATAGCCTCGGCTTCCGCCAGGTCGCCGGTCGGCGTCGATGTGCCATGGGCGTTGATGTACTGCACCTGGTCAGCATTGACCTTCGCATCACGCAGGGCGTTGGTGATGCAACGCGCGGCACCGGCACCGTCGGACGGTGGCGAGGTCATGTGGTAGGCGTCGCCGCTCATGCCAAAACCGATCAGCTCGGCATAGATGGTGGCACCGCGCGCTTTGGCATGCTCCAACTCTTCCAGCACCAGGGCACCGGCACCGTCGGACAGCACGAAACCGTCACGGCCTTTGTCCCACGGACGGCTGGCACGGGTCGGCTCATCGTTGCGGGTCGACAGCGCACGGGACGCGCCGAAGCCGCCCATGCCCAGGCCGCAGGCCGCCATCTCGGCGCCACCGGCGATCATCACGTCAGCTTCATCGTAGGCGATGTTGCGCGCCGCCATGCCGATGCAGTGAGTCCCCGTGGTGCACGCCGTTGCAATGGCGTAGTTAGGCCCCTGTGCGCCCAAATGGATGGACAGGAAACCGGAAATCATATTGATGATCGAACCCGGCACGAAGAACGGTGAAATTCGACGGGGGCCGGAATCGTGCAGCGTGCGACTGGTTTCTTCGATATTGGTCAGACCACCAATACCCGAACCCATGGCCACGCCGATTCGTTCACGGTTGGCGTCGGTAACTTCCAGGCCGGCATTACGCACCGCCTGAAAACCGGCTGCCAGGCCGTACTGAATGAACAGGTCGAGCTTGCGGGATTCTTTGAGCGAGAGGTACTGCTCGACATCGAAACCCTTTACCGAGCCGCCAAAACGGGTTGAATAGGCAGAAAGGTCCGTGTGTTCGATCAGACCGATACCACTGCGGCCAGCCAGAATGCCCTGCCAACTGCCTGGCACATCCGTGCCCAGTGGCGACAACATACCCATACCGGTGACTACGACGCGTCTACGCGACACAGCACTCTCCTTTTTCTAATGACGACACTTTGCTTCGCAGCGTACTTTTCGTCACCGCTTAAAGAAAAAACCGCACGCCGTTACAGCAGTGCGGTTTTTCCCTGACAGCAAGCGACGACTACAAACTATTACGCCTGGTGGCTAGTAACGTAGTCGATGGCAGCTTGAACAGTAGTGATTTTTTCAGCTTCTTCGTCCGGGATTTCGGTCTCGAATTCCTCTTCCAGAGCCATCACCAGCTCAACGGTGTCAAGGGAATCGGCACCCAGGTCTTCTACGAAGGAAGCAGTGTTCACCACTTCTTCTTCCTTAACGCCCAGTTGCTCGGCGACGATTTTCTTGACGCGCTCTTCGATGGTGCTCATACCTTGTTTAACTCCTAATGGACAAATTCAGGCAGCTGGCCAGTGGGTAAGTGTATAGAAAGCCATTTCAGCTTTTCAACTGAAAGCTTCACCCTGTACCTGCTCGGCCACCTGCCTATAAATTAAGTTGCAGCTTTATAACGGATTTTAGACAGCTCGTATGACATATTTTTGAAGCGATCCGTCACAATTTAACTCATGTACATCCCGCCGTTCACCGGGATTGTAGCCCCAGTCACGTATGCCGCACCGTCGGATGCCAGGAAAGTGACCACATTCGCGATCTCTTGAGCCTGGCCCAGACGGCCCAGCGGAATCTGCGTCAGCAAGGCTTCACGCTGTGCTTCAGGCAGTTCGCGGGTCATATCGGTGTCGATGAACCCTGGGGCCACCGAGTTTACCGTAATCGACCGCGAGCCGACTTCACGCGCCAGTGCACGGCTGAAACCTTCCAGACCGGCCTTGGCGGAAGCGTAGTTTACTTGGCCCGCGTTGCCCATGGCACCCACTACGGAGCCAATATTGATAATTCGACCCCACCGCGCCTTGGTCATGCCGCGCAAAACGCCCTTGGACAGGCGAAACAGACTGTTCAGGTTGGTATCGACCACGTCGTACCATTCGTCGTCTTTCATGCGCATCATCAGATTATCGCGGGTGATACCGGCATTGTTTACCAGAATCGCCGGTGCACCGAACTGAGCGGCGATCTCGGCCAGCACGGCCGCCACGGACTCATCACTGGTCACGTTCAGCTCAAGGCCGGTGCCCTGCACGCCGTTTTCCTTCAGGGTCGCGGCGATACGCTCGGCGCCCGAGGCGGACGTGGCGGTGCCGATCACAACGGCGCCCTGACGGCCCAGCTCCAGGGCGATGGCCTGGCCGATGCCACGGCTTGCGCCGGTAACCAGTGCAACTTTACCTTGCAGACTCATGCAGGCTTCTCCTAAGTCAGAATCGGGATTAAGCGTTCATGCCAGTGCCGCGAGCGGCAGCGAAGGCTTCAGGGGTATTGAGGTTGGCGGTCGACACACCGTCGGCGCAGCGCTTGTTCAGGCCGGCCAGGACTTTGCCCGGACCGCACTCGACCAGCTCGGTGGCGCCGTTGGCGGCCAGGGTCTGCACCGATTCAACCCAGCGTACCGGCTTGTAGAGCTGCTCCAGCAGGTCCCGCTTGAGGGTGTCCAGGTCAGGGGCTACCGCCGCGCTGACGTTCTGCACCAGCGGGATCTGCGGCGCCTGCCAGTTGATGGCAGCAATAGACTCGGCAAAACGCTCGGCGGCCGGGCGCATCAGCTCGCAGTGGGACGGTACGCTTACCGGCAACGGCAGCGCACGCTTGGCGCCACGGGCCTTGCAACCTTCGATGGCGCGCTCGACCGCCGCCTTGGCACCCGCGATGACCACTTGGCCAGGGGAGTTGAAGTTCACGGCGCTGACCACTTCACCCTGCGCCGCTTCGGCGCAGGCTTCGATCACCACGGCGTCGTCCAGGCCCAGGATAGCGGCCATGCCGCCCTGCCCGGCCGGAACGGCCTCCTGCATCAACTGACCACGACGCTCGACCAACTTGACCGCTTCAGCGAGGGTCAGGCTGCCCGCCGCAACCAAGGCGCTGTATTCGCCCAGGCTGTGACCGGCGACAAATGCCGGGCGCGCGCCGCCTTCGGCCAGCCATAAGCGCCACAGGGCGATCGAGGCGGTCAGGATGGCCGGCTGGGTTTTATCGGTTTGATTGAGTTGTTCTTCCGGGCCCTGCTGGGTCAACGCCCACAGGTCGTAACCCAGGGCATCGGAAGCTTCCTTGAAAGTATCCAGGACCAGCGGATATTGCGCGCCCAGCTCGGCCAACATGCCGAGGGACTGCGAACCCTGCCCTGGAAAGACGAATGCGAGGGATGTAGACATATAACAAGCCCCTAATGATCGGGTCGTCAAAAATGGTCGCTGCCGATCTTGAGGTGAAAACCAAGACGGGAGCGCACGAAACTGACAGATTGGATGGTCAATTGAACTGGCCGGTCACATTTAAGCACTCCCCGGCCAATTCGCCTAAAGCAACAGATCCTCCAGACGACCGTGCAAGCGTTGCGGCAGATTCTCCTGGATCTCGATCAAGGCTCGCGCAATGGCGCTCTGGAAGCCCTGCACCCCGGCCGAGCCATGGCTTTTCACCACGATGCCCTGCAAGCCAAGAAAGCTCGCACCGTTGTGCCGGGCCGGTGCCAGGTCGGCCTGCAGACGGCGCATCAATGGCAGCGCCAGGGCGCCGACCGCACGCGACATCAGGTTCTGCTTGAACAGCGCTTCGATACGCGTGGCGATCATGGAGGCCAAGCCTTCGCTGGATTTGAGCAGGATATTGCCGACAAACCCGTCGCACACCACCACATCCGCTTCGCCACGGTACACACCGTCACCTTCGACAAAGCCGATGTAGTTCAAGCCCCGCGCGCCCTGCAGCAATGCTGCGGCGAGCTTGACCTGCTGGTTGCCCTTGATGTCTTCGGTGCCGATATTCAGCAAGGCCACTCGCGGCCGCGCCACACCCAACGCTTGCGCCGCCACCGAGCCCATCACAGCGAACTGCAGCAGGTGCTCGGCAGTGCAATCGACGTTCGCGCCCAGATCCAGCAGTTGGCAATAACCTTCCTGCGTCGGAATCGCCGCCACCATCGCCGGCCGGTCAATGCCGGGCAGCGTCTTGAGCACATGCCGCGACAAGGCCATCAGCGCGCCCGTATTGCCGGCGCTGACACAGGCTTGCACCTTGCCGTCGCGCAATAATTGCAACGCCACGCGCATGGACGAGTCGGGCTTGCCGCGCAGGGCCGCCGCCGGTTTTTCGTCCATGGTGATGGTTTCGCTGGCCGCTGTGACAGTCAGGCGCGCGCGATCCACTGCCGGATGGCTGGCAATCAATTCTTCAAGTAAGGAGGGTTGACCGACGAGGGTCAGGTGCAGCGAGGGCGTAGCAGACAGGCTGGCAATGCAGGCCTGAACAATGCTGCGGGGACCGAAGTCCCCGCCCATTGCGTCAATCGCGATGACTTGAGCGGACAAGTGATTACTCGTCAGCGCCCTTGTCGATCACTTTACGGCCACGGTATACGCCTTCTGGCGATACGTGGTGACGCAGGTGAACTTCACCAGTGGTCTTTTCCACGGACAGGGTGCTAGCCTCGAGAGCGTCGTGCGAACGACGCATGTCACGGGCGGAGCGGGATTTTTTGTTCTGCTGAACAGCCATAATTGATTAACTCCTAAACGTTTGGGTCACGCTTTAACTGCGCCAATACACTGAACGGGTTGGACCGCGTTACCTCGTCCTCGCTCGGTTCGGGCTCGTCATCGAGGCCCGCCGGCTGCTGGCATTCTTCCGGATGATGAGCAGGCACAATGGGCAAGGCGAGCAAAAGCTCCTCCTCGATCAGTGCATGCAGATCCAAAGGATCTTCGCCCAGTTCCAGCACGTCATAACCTTTCGGCAACGACTGGGTATTCGCACCCTCCTTCACCACGGCATAACTGCACTCGCTGTGGATCGGCAGGGTGACCAGCTCAAGACAACGCTGGCAGACCATCTTGACTTCGGTGTCGATAATACTGTGGATTACCACAGACTTACGTTCATCTCGTTCAAAAACGAATTTGGCCTGCACCGTACCGACAGTGTCGGAAAGCGGGTCGCAGAGTCTCTCCAAATCGGCCAGCAGCAATTCACCTTGAAGGGAAGTGCCACGATCAGCCAATTTGCGCGGGTCAACGTGAGGTGGAATCGGGTCATTCAACATAGGCGCAGCATTATAGGGATGCCCCCAGCCATGTCAAAGGAAATTCAGCCCTGTGCGTCAGCCGGTCACGCCGCTAGAATCGGCGGCTGTCTTGAGGAGACGTCTATGCTGCCTTTATTACTCGCGTCCAGCTCGGTTTATCGCCGGGAATTACTGAGCCGCCTGCACTTGCCGTTCATCTGCAGCGCGCCGGATATCGATGAAAGCCACCGTGCAAATGAATCCGCCGTGGAGCTGGTCAAGCGCCTGGCCGAACATAAGGCGCGCGCCCTGGCTGCCCGTCATCCCGGGCATCTGATCATCGGTTCAGACCAAGTCGCCGCGCTGGAAGGCCGCATTATCGGCAAGCCTCACACCTTCGAGAACGCCCGCGAACAATTATTGGCCGCCAGTGGCAAGCGCGTGAGCTTTCTTACCGGGTTGGCGCTGCTCAATAGCGAGACAGGGCACTGCCAGGTCGACTGCGTTCCCTTTACCGTGCACATGCGCGAACTGGATGCCGAACGCATCGAACGTTATTTGCGGATCGAGCAGCCGTATGACTGTGCGGGTAGCTTCAAGGCCGAGGGACTGGGTGTGAGCCTGTTCCAGAGTACCGAAGGGCCGGATGCGACCAGCTTGATAGGACTGCCACTGATTCGACTGGTGGATATGCTGCTGGCTGAAGGCATACAAATCCCTTAAGCCCACCCTGAAACTAAATGTGGGAGCAGGCTTGCTCGCAAATGCGGAGGGTCAGTCACTAAAGATGGTGACCGATCCATTGCATTCGCGAGCAAGCCCGCTCCCACATTTTGAACGGCGTCAACGCTGGAATATCAGCGCAATGTCGGGCCTTGAAAACCCATATACAGCGCCAGCTTCTCCGCAACGCTGGCACCCAGCTTCTTGGAGAAGCGATCAAACGGCGATTCCTCAACCGTGAAATCCACCAACTCCTTCTCGCCAATCACATCCCGCGCCACCGAACTGGCACTGCCCAGGCCATCGACCAAGCCCAGCGGCAATGCCTGCTCACCCGACCACACAAGCCCGGAGAACAGCTCCGGATGCTCCTTATCCTTCAGCCGATCGCCACGGCCTTGCTTGACGCTGGCAATGAACTGACGGTGGGTGGTGTCGAGCACCCCCTGCCAGAACTGGGTCTCATCGGCCTTCTGCGGCTGGAACGGGTCGAGGAACGCCTTATGCTCGCCCGACGTATAGGTGCGACGCTCCACCCCTAGCTTCTCCATGGTGCCGACAAAGCCGTAGCCTGCCGCCGTCACGCCAATGGAGCCCACCAGGCTGGCCTTGTCCGCATAGATCTGGTCAGCGGCGCTGGCAATGTAATAGGCACCCGAAGCGCCCAGGTCCGAGATCACCGCATAAAGCTTGGTATCCGGATGCAGGGCGCGCAGACGGCGAATCTCGTCGTACACATAACCCGACTGCACAGGGCTGCCGCCCGGACTGTTGATGCGCAGAATCACCCCTTTGACCTTGGGGTCTTCGAACGCGGCGCGCAAGCTGCTGACGATATTGTCGGCGCTGGCCGGTTCTTTGTCGGCAATGACCCCGCGCACCTCGATCAAGGCGGTGTAGTTGCTGCCACGGGCGGCGCTTTTTTCCATGTCCATCAACGGGCTGAACAACGCCAGCATGCCCAGCAGGTAAACAAAGGTCAGCAGCTTGAAGAAAATCCCCCAACGCCGCGAGCGACGCTGCTCCTGCACGCTGGCCAGCAGGGTCTTTTCCAGCAACTTCCAGCTTTTGTCGTCGCTGTTATCGGCCTTTTCAGGCGCTTTCCACTCGTCACTCATGCCATTAACCCCAGCAAAGACTTATTGAGCCCGACCGAGCCAGGCCTGCAGTTCAGAAAAATGATCAATCGTCAGCCTGGGCTCATATTGCTGCAAGGCTTCGGCCGCCTGGGCGCCGTAGCTGACTGCCACGCTGTCCATGCCGGCATTGCGCGCCATCATCAGGTCGAAGGACGCGTCCCCCACCATCAATGCCTGACGCGGCGCTACACCGCAGTGAGCCAGGATCTGCTCCAGCATCAGAGGGTGGGGTTTGCTGGCGGTTTCATCCGCGGCACGGGTAATGTCGAAATAATCGTCCCAGCCATGGGCCTTGAGCACACGATCGAGCCCGCGCCGAGCCTTGCCGGTGGCCACGGCAAGGTAATAGCCCTGGTCACGGAACGCCTCCAGGGATTGCCTCACACCGTCAAACAGTGGGGAAGGCTCTGCTTCAAGAGCGATGTAATGGTCCGCGTAGTGCTGTCGAAACGCGACCAGTTGCGTGTCATCAATCTGCGGGTACAGGGTGCGGATGGCCTCAGGCAAACCCAGACCGATAATGCCCTTGACTGCCAGATCGCTGCACGGCTCGAAGCCGGAGCGAGTCGAGGCCACGTGCATCGATTCGACAATCCGCCCTATGGAGTTGGCCAGCGTTCCGTCCCAGTCGAAGATCAGCAGCTTGTAATCAAGGTGCGACACTCAAACGCTCCACGGTCTTGGCCCACATCTCATCGACCGGCGCCTGCAACTTCAGCTCGCCACCATCGGGCAGCGGCACGGTAAGCATATAGGCGTGCAGAAACAGGCGCTTGCCGCCCAGGTCGCGAATTTCCTTGGAAAAACCCTCGTCGCCGTATTTGGTATCACCGGCAATGCAGTGGCCGGCGTGCAGGGTGTGCACGCGGATCTGGTGGGTACGCCCGGTAACCGGCTTGGCCTCGACCATGGTGGCGAAATCGCCGAAGCGGCGCAGCACCTTGAACAGGGTCAGGGCTTCTTTGCCCTCCTCGTCCACTTCCACCATGCGCTCACCGGAGCGCAGGTTGCTCTTCTGCAACGGCGCCCGCACGCTCTTGATCGAGCTGGCCCAGTTGCCACGCACCAGCGCCATGTAGCGCTTGTCCACGCCGTCGCCGCGCAGGGCGGTGTGCAAGTGGCGCAACATGCTGCGCTTCTTGGCGATCATCAACAGGCCCGAGGTGTCGCGGTCCAGTCGATGGACCAGCTCCAGCTCCTTGGCATCGGGGCGCAACTGACGAAAAGCTTCGATCACGCCGTAATTCAAGCCGCTGCCGCCATGCACCGCAATGCCGCAAGGCTTGTTGATCACGATCAGCTTGTTGTCTTCAAAGACAATCGACGCTTCCAGGCGCTGCAACAGGCCCTGAGCCAGCGGCACCGGCTCATCGCGCTCAGGCACACGTACGGGCGGCACGCGGACAATGTCGCCCGCCTGCAACTTGTACTCGGGCTTGATCCGGCCTTTGTTCACGCGCACTTCGCCTTTGCGCAGGATGCGGTAAATCAAGGTCTTGGGCACGCCTTTGAGCCTGGCCAGGAGAAAATTATCGATGCGTTGGCCGGCATATTCCGGCGAGACCTCGAGCAGCTGGACGCTGGGGGTCTGGGGGGCGGTAGTCGTCATGGCGGCGATGATAACAATTTTTTATGGAATTGAAGCACTTAATCATTGCTGCTATAGTCGCGAACGCCGCCAAAAGCGGCTTGGACAGAGGACTTGCGGCAAACTGCCGGCCCTGACCATCGCAATTCATCAGGACGCGAGGCCGTCCTACGGGGCGTTCGCCACCTTGGAAGGCTTGAGATTGTAACAAGCGCAGGTGACATGAGGCCTGAAGCGAGTACGCAAAGCAGAGTGAATACTCGCCTTGCGCGCCGATATTTACGGCCAGTTCACAAAGTGCAGTCAGTCTCGTGCCAGACCATGGCGAATGCTTCGGAAACAACGCCTGTTAAGAGCTGAGTGAGAGCGCAGTCGCCCACACCTAGTCTTGTTTAGCCATGAGCGTGGACTCCCCTTTGGAGAACACGGTAAATGCCAACCCGCTGCGGATTCTGCGCGCGGCAGCACCCGAATTATCAGGGATACGTGTAGGGTGGAGATGCACAACCGTCGGACCGTGTAGCACTAGGCTTATATTTAGACGCTTCATCTCGTCCACAGTCGCCGGTTGATTCCTCCTCCTGACCTTAGCTTTTGTTGAAGTGGTGCTTTTGTCACCACCGCTAACAAGCAGGACGCGTCCGTCGCGATACCCGCCCAATTGGCAGGTTTTGCTGGACACTGGAGTGGCCAACCACTCTTGACGCACCTGACACCGACCGTGAGAAGTCGTGTGTGCCGAACGCCGTTTCCGGCAGCCCGGAAACCGACGGTACAACATGAAAAGAATGCTGATTAACGCAACTCAACCCGAAGAGTTGCGTGTTGCACTGGTAGATGGCCAGCGCCTCTACGACCTGGACATCGAATCCGGTGCGCGCGAGCAAAAAAAGGCCAACATCTATAAAGGCCGTATTACTCGCATCGAACCAAGCCTTGAGGCTGCCTTTGTCGACTTCGGCTCCGAGCGCCACGGCTTCCTGCCCCTCAAAGAAATCTCCCGCGAATACTTCAAGAAGGCCCCCGAAGGCCGTGTAAACATCAAGGACGTCCTGAGCGAAGGCCAGGAAGTGATCGTTCAGGTCGAGAAAGAAGAACGTGGCAACAAGGGCGCCGCCCTGACCACCTTCATCAGCCTGGCCGGTCGTTACCTGGTGCTGATGCCGAACAACCCGCGTGCCGGCGGCATCTCCCGTCGCATCGAAGGCGAAGAGCGCAACGAACTGCGTGAAGCGCTGAACGGCCTGATCGCACCGGCCGACATGGGCCTGATCGTGCGCACTGCCGGCCTGGGCCGCAGCAGCGAAGAAATGCAGTGGGACCTCGACTACCTGCTGCAACTGTGGACCGCCATCAAAGAAGCCTCCCTGGATCGCTCCGCGCCATTCCTGATCTACCAGGAAAGCAACGTGATCATCCGCGCCATCCGCGATTACCTGCGCCAGGACATCGGCGAAGTGCTGATCGACAGCGTTGAAGCCCAGGACGAAGCCCTGACCTTCATCCGCCAGGTCATGCCGCAGTACGCCAGCAAGATCAAGCTGTACGAAGACAGCGTGCCGCTGTTCAACCGTTTCCAGATCGAAAGCCAGATCGAGACCGCGTTCCAGCGCGTCGTAGAACTGCCGTCCGGCGGCTCCATCGTCATCGATCCGACCGAAGCCCTGGTGTCCATCGACATCAACTCGGCGCGCGCCACCAAAGGCAGCGACATCGAAGAAACCGCCCTGCAGACCAACCTTGAAGCCGCCGAAGAAATCGCCCGTCAGTTGCGCCTGCGCGACATCGGCGGCCTGATCGTCATCGACTTCATCGACATGACCCCGGCCAAGAACCAGCGCGCCGTGGAAGAGAAGGTCCGTGAGTGCCTGGAAGCCGACCGCGCCCGCGTACAGGTCGGTCGCATCTCGCGCTTCGGCC
>NZ_JASLAW010000084.1 GCF_030147005.1 Pseudomonas sp. | reverse complement strand
TGCGACCTGTGGCGAGGGAGCTTGCTCCCGTTGGGGCGCGAAGCGGCCCCAAAAATGGGACTGCTACGCAGTCCAGCGGGAGCAAGCTCCCTCGCCACAGTGACCGGTTCTGTCTTAACTGACTGGCATTAGGGCAAGCCCGCTCCCACATTTGAGTGCGTTCACAAACCAAGTGTGGGGCGCGTCTTGCCCCCATGAGCACAGTTATCTACTCAACTCTACGGGCAGCGTCGAACCCTGTGGCGAGGGAGCTTGCTCCCGCGGCGGTGGGTCAGCCTGTAGATGTCTGACGGATGCCTCGCGATCCAAATGTGAACCGTAAAGCCTGCTACGATTGCGCCCAGTTCACTCCCAATCGACCACGAGTGCTTGGCATGCAACTACCGGACATGAACCTGCTGGTCGCCCTCGACGCTTTGCTGGATGAAGGCAGCGTGGTGGGCGCGGCGCGGCGGATGAACCTGAGCCCGGCGGCCATGAGCCGCACCCTCACGCGTATCCGCGAAGCGGTCGGTGACCCGATCCTGGTACGTGCCGGCCGTGGTCTGGTGCCCACGCCCAAGGCGCTTGAGCTGCAAGGTCAGGTGCGTAACGTGGTGGAGCAGGCGGCGTTGTTGTTTCGCTCGGCGGACCAAGTCGATTTGAGCACCTTGCGCCGCCGCTTCAGCGTGCGCGCCAATGACTTTTTCATCGGCGTGTATGGCGGCCGACTGTTCGACACCCTGGAGCGCATGGCGCCGCTGTGCGAATTGCGTTTTGTGCCCGAAGGCGACACCGACGACGAAGCGCTGCGCGAAGGGCGGTTGGACCTGCGGGTAAGCAATACCATGCCTTCCGGCCCGGAAGTGAAGGTGCAGAACCTGTTTTCGACCACGTTCGTCGGCCTGGCGCGGGAAGATCACCCGCTGTTCGACGAAGAGATCACCGCCGCACGGTTCGCCAGCTATTCCCACATCAGCATCTCGCGACGCGGCATCGCCCGTGGGCCCATCGATACCGCATTGAATGCCCAGGGCCTGGAGCGCCGCGTGGCAATGATCGCTCCCGGCTTTCATGGTGCGATGTTCATGTTGCCCGATTCCGATCTGCTGCTGCCGGTTCCCAAGGAGGCGCTGTTGAGCGCCAGGCGCCTGAACCTGCCACTGCGCGCCTTCCCACTGCCAATCTCATTGCCGACGCTGGTGTTGGCCCAATCCTGGCACCCACGCTTCGACAAAGACCCGGCGCACAAATGGCTGCGCGAAACCATGCGCGAGAGTTGCCACGCCACATGGCTGGAAGCGCAGCCCACCTGAGTCTCAACCCGTGCACAGTCAAATGTGAGGGCAAGTCCTCTCGCATCTGGATTGCGCTTGACGCACTTATAAGCTGCCGACAAGTAACTTTTTGTCATGCTATAGCCTGATTAAACTGCTCGGGTATTTCCTATTCCGAGCTACCTGTTCATGACTTCCCTCGCTGCCCCAGCCCTTGAGGCCGCAGCCCAACCCACTGCGCCCAGCCCACCGGTGTTCGGCCCACGCATCATCATCGGCCTGGTCGGCGTGTTGCTGGCGGTGCTGGTATCGGGCCTCAACGAGATGGTCACCAAGGTTGCCCTCGCCGATATCCGTGGTGCGCTGTACATCGGTTTTGACGAAGGCACCTGGCTGGTTGCGGCCTACACCGCCACGTCGGTGGCCGCGATGGCGTTCGCGCCGTGGTGTGCGGTGACGCTGTCGTTGCGCCGTTTCACCTTGTGCGCCATTGGCCTGTTTACCCTGCTCGGCATCCTGTGCCCGTTTGCACCCAACTACGAAAGCCTGCTGCTTTTGCGCACCGTGCAAGGCCTGGCCGGTGGTGCATTGCCGCCGATGCTGATGACCGTGGCGCTGCGTTTCCTGCCGGCCAACGTCAAGTTGTACGGGTTGGCCGGTTATGCCCTGACGGCCACCTTCGGCCCGAGCCTGGGCACGCCGCTGGCGGCGCTGTGGACCGAATACGTCGGCTGGCGATGGGCGTTCTGGCAGATCGTCGGGCCGTGCCTGCTGGCGATGGCTGCCGTGGCCTACGGCTTGCCGCAGGACCCGCTGCGCCTGGAGCGCTTCAAACACTTCAACTGGCGTGGCCTGCTGTTGGGCTTTCCGGCGATCTGCATGCTGGTGATCGGCCTGTTGCAAGGCAATCGCCTGGACTGGTTCGAGTCGGGCCTGATCACCTTCCTGCTCAGTGGCGGTGCGTTGCTGCTGGTGTTGTTCATGCTCAATGAATGGTCGCAACCAGTGCCGTTCTTCAAGTTGCAGATGCTCGGCCTGCGCAACCTGTCGTTCGCGTTGATCGTGCTGGCCGGCGTGTTGATGGTGTTGACCTCGGTGATCATCATCCCGTCGAGTTTTCTCGCCCAGGTCCAGGGTTACCGGCCGCTGCAAACCGCGCCGGTGATGCTGCTGATGGCGCTGCCGCAGTTGATCGCGCTGCCGCTGGTGGCGGCACTGTGCAACGTGCGTTGGGTCGATTGCCGCTGGGTGCTGGGCATCGGCCTGAGCATGCTGGTGCTGTGCTGCATCGGCAGTTCGCACCTGACCTCAGCGTGGATCCGCGATGATTTTTATGGCTGGTACCTGCTGCAGATTTTCGGTCAGCCGATGGCCGTTCTGCCGTTGCTGATGCTCTCCACCGGCAGTATTCAACCCATCGAAGGGCCGTTTGCCTCGGCGTGGTTCAACACCGTCAAGGGCCTGTCCGCCGTCATCGCCACCGCCGTGCTGGATACGCTGACCACCCAGCGCGGGCATTTCCACTCGACCATGCTGGTGGACCGCCTGGGCAATTCGCCCCTGGCCGACGGCGACACGCCGGGCCTGGCGCACCGCCTGCACGAGCAAGTCGTGGTGCTCACCTCTTCGGATCTGTATGTCGTCATGGCCGGTGTCGCGTTGGCGTTGATCCTGCTGATTTTCTGGATGCCCACGCGGATTTTTCCGCCTCGCGCACCGACCTGACCCCAAGGATTTCTCATGAAACGCACAGACAAAATTGCCGTCTCCGTTATCGCTGTTTTTGCCGTCGGCGTGCTGGTGTACCTGGTTGCGCCGGGCATTCTGGGCAGCCAGCGCCAGAGCACCAACGACGCCTTCGTCGCCGCCGATTTCACCCTGGTCGCCCCTCGCGTTGCCGGGTTCATCAAGGAAGTGCTGGTGGAAGACAACCAGCGCGTCAAGGCCGGCCAGTTGTTGGCGTTGATTGACGACCGTGACTTTCGCGCCGCCGCCCAGGCCGCCGACGCCGATACCCTGGTCGCCCAGGCCCACCTGAAAAACGCCACCGCCACCCTTGAACGGCAAAGCTCGGTGATCGCCCAGGCCCAGGCCACCGTCGCGGCGGATCGCGCCGAAGTGGCGTTTGCCGAGCACGAACTGAACCGCTACAACCACCTCGCCGGTGTCGGCGCGGGCACCGTGCAGAACGCCCAGCAAGCCAAGACCCGCATCGACCAGGCCACCGCGCGCCTGGCCAAGTCCACCGCTGTGCTGGCCGCCGAACGCAAGCAGGTGGAGATCCTCACGGCCCAGCGCGACGCCGCCGAAGGTGGGCTCAAGCGCGCCCAGGCCGCGCTGGAAATGGCCAGCTTTCAGCTGTCCTATACCCGTATCGTCGCGCCGGTGGACGGCATGGTTGGTGAGCGGGCGGTACGGGTCGGCGCCTATGTGACGCCGGGCAGCAAACTGCTGGCCGTGGTGCCGCTTGCGCAGGCGTATGTCGTGGCCAATTTCCAGGAGACGCAACTGTCCCATATGCATGCCGGCCAAGCCGTGCAAGTGCGCGTCGACAGCCTCGACGGCGAGTTGCTCAACGGCCACCTGGAAAGCCTGGCGCCGGCTACGGGTGTGACGTTCGCCTCGGTCAAGCCGGACAACGCTACCGGTAACTTCACCAAGGTGGTGCAGCGCATTCCGGTGAAGATCGTGCTGGAGCCCAATCAGCCGCTGACCGAGCGCTTGCGCGTCGGTATGTCGGTGGAGGCCAGCGTCGACACGCATGCGGTCGCGCCACACCATGAGGTGGCCCAGCAATGAGACCTGTTGCCTGGCTCACCCTGAGCCTCATCAGCCTGAGTGCCTGCACCGTCGGCCCGGATTTCCAACGGCCGCAAGACCCGCAAGACCCGCAAGTCGCCCAATGGAGTCAGCCGCAGGGGCGTCAGGCGGCCAGTCGTGCCAGCAGCGACCCCTTGCAGGAGCGCTGGTGGGACGTGTTCCAGGATGCGCAGTTGTCGGCCCTCACGCGCCGCGCCCTCAGCGACAACCTCGACCTGAAACTGGCCGGCAGCCGCCTGCAACAAAGCCGCGCCGTGCGCCAGGTGACTACCGCCGAGCGCTACCCCAACGTCGATGCGAACGGTGGTTACCAGCGCAGACGCAACAGCGGCAAAGGCTTGAACGACCCTTCCGGCGAGAACGGCCGCTCAGCCTTCAACCAATGGGACATGGGTTTTTCCGCCTCCTGGGAGCTGGACTTCTGGGGCCGGGTCAAGCGCGAGACCGAAGCCGCTGACGCCACCCTGGAAGTCGCCGAAAATGACCGTCGCGCCGTGCTGCTGTCGGTGTTGGCCGAGACCGCACAGGACTACATCCAACTGCGCGGCGTACAGAACACCCGCGCCGTCACCGAGCAAAACCTCGACGTGGCCCGCCACAGCCTAAAGCTCTCGCAACTGCGCCTGGCCGACGGTGTGGCGACCGACCTGGACGTGGCCGAAGCCGCCGCCCAGGTCGCCGCCATCGAAGCGCGCCTGCCGGATCTGCAGCAGCGCCAGGATCAATTGATCAACGCCCTTAGCCTGCTGATGGGCGAGCCACCGCAAGCGTTGCACGCGCAACTGTCCAAAGACGCCGCCGTGCCGCAAACCCAGCGCCAGGTCGCCATCGGCCTGCCGTCGGAGCTGGCCGAGCGCCGCCCGGACATCCGCCAGGCCGAAGCTCGCTTGCACGCCGCCACCGCCAGCATCGGCGTGGCCAAGGGTGATTTCTACCCGCGCATTACCTTGTCCGGCAGCCTCGGCTCCCAGGCCATGCAGCTCTCGGATTTCGGTTCCTGGGGCTCGCGCGCCTTCGCCTTCGGCCCGCAACTGAGCCTGCCGCTGTTCAACGGCGGGCGCCTGCAAGGCATGGTGGATTTGCGTGAAGCCCAGCAACAGGAAGCGGCGCTGGCCTACCAGCAAACCGTACTGCGCGCCTGGCACGAGATCGACGACCAGCTGACCCGCTACAACGCCAGCCAACTGCGCCGCGACAGCCTCGCCGAAGCGGTGCGCCAGAACCAGATCGCATTGGCCACCGCCCACCACCAGTACGTCGAAGGCGTGGCGGATTTCGTCAATGTGCTCACCGTGCAAAGCGCGCTGCTGGCGACCCAGGAGCAGTGGGTGGAAAGCTCTACCGGCGTGTCGTTGGCCATGGTCAGCTTGTACAAGGCGCTGGGAGGAGGGTGGGAGTCGGTGTATCCGTTGCAAACCGTTCAACAATGATCTGAGGATAATCTGCGCCTTCCTACCGTTTACCTGCGAGTGGTTCGTCTCGAACGGTATTTGCATCTGCAACGGCGTGTTTTTGCGGGTGATTGCGATCTGCGCCACGCTGGGCCTGAGTACCTTCGCTCCGGAACAATCTTGACTTTTCATATGGCCCTGAAGGTGGTTGTCCGCTGTCCGCGGACAGAGGACAACTTCCTGCGTAAAGTCAGCCGCCGTGTCAACGGTTCTGCAAAAACACCACATACCCCCGAAACCACTCGCTCCCCTGCAAATACCCCGGCGCTTCCCACTCGCCGCCCTGAATCAACCCGATCTTGAACGGTACGCCCAGGCGATTCATTCGCGGTAAATACGCGGCATAGTCGGGAATGCTGTGCCGCCCTTGATATGTCTGCACCACCACTTCATCCACCACGCCCTTGAGTTGGGCGATGGCGGCCGGGTCGGCGTTGCTGCTCCAGTCCATCAGGCCGGTGATGCTCAAGCGCAGATCGGCCGGCAGGCGTTGGCGCAGGTCGCGCAGGAAGGCGGCGTATTCAGGCAGGTATTGGGTGCGGGCGTCGAAGTCGATCTGGATGCCGACCACCGGGTTGCCCGCGTCGCGCCAGCGTTGCACCTGGCCGAGCAGTTGGGTGTAGACCCGCTCCGGCCATCGCAGGGTGTTGGCGCGGTACACCACCCAGATGTCGCCCTGGGTGATACGCGGCACGCTCATGCCCTGAGCGATCAGTTGCACGCCGCGTTGCGGTGCGCGGCGCGTGGAGTTGATCTGGCCCTGAAGGATGTACAGGGTTTTGGCCTGCTTGATCACCGGCTGGGGCGCGACGCCGCTCCATAGCCAGAAGGCGTCATAGTCCCGGGCCTCAACGGCGCCGAAAGCCGGGCTTGCCAGCAACAGCAAGCCCAGCCACAGCGTTTTCACCAGTAGTACTGCAGCGATTTGCCCCACTGGGTGTCGCCGTAACCGCTCTTGAGCTGGCGGAACCAGCCTTTGCGCACGGCGGGCGCCACGTCTTCGCCGCCGCAGCTGTTGTAGCCGGCGGGCGCGTAGCAATTGATCGCGCGAAACAGTGCATAAGCCTTGTCGGTTTTGGGTGCCTTGGCACTGGCGATCACCTGCTTGTAGCCATCCAGGCGCGAGAAGGTTTCACCTTTGAAGTCCGAAGCGGTGCTGCCGAGACTGCCGGTGGCGCGGGCTTGCTCCAGCGGCATGCCGTCCAGGCCATTGCGCAGGATGAATTCACCCAGGCAGTTGAGCGCTTGTGGGTTTTTTGCGTCGCTCTGCAAGGTCGCAGCGGTTTGCGCGACGCTTGGGCAGGCGTAGCCGGATTCGGCTTTGTCACCGTTCCACTGGAACAGCTTCAAGCTTTGCCCGCTGCTGTAGGTGTAGCCCAGGCTGGTGCCGAGTTTGTCTTCCGACAGCGCGGCTTGCTTGAGGTCGTCGGCGAACGTCGCGAATTGGCTGTGCAGCAGGTCTTTGTAGAGCAGCACGAACTGTGCGGTCTGGCGTTCAGTCGGGTCGGTGGCATTGGCGATCCGCTGGCGCAACAGGTCGGGACCGGCGACGTTGCGCAGCAGGATGTAACGCACCTGCTTGGCACTGATCGGCGAATCGGCGGCGAACACCCTGGCCAACTGGCCGCTGCGCTCGTAGTTCATCGCCAGCGCCAGCTCCAGTTGGTCGCGTTGCAGCGGGTGTTTGGCCAGCGGCAGCAGTTGCAGCCACAGCGCTTCGGCGCCTTTCCAGTCTTGCTTGGCTTCCAGGGCCAGGGCGCGCAGGGTTTGCTGGCTGAAGGCAAAGTAATCCAGGTTTGACGGCACGTCCGCCGGCAAGTGCTTGAGGGCGGTGTCGGGTTGATGCTCGACGTACAGGGCATACGCCGCTTGCAGGTAGTCGAACAAGGCCGGCTCGCTGGCGAATGTGCTCTTCTGCTTGTCGAGCGCTTCGCGGCTCAACAGGGGCGGGGTGTGGGCGCGCATTGCCATCAGGTCGCTGACCAGTTGCAGCATCGGGCTGTTCGCCGCCTGGTTGCCGGCCATCAGCAACTTGAGGTCGGCTTCTTCCACCAACGCGTCCACGCTCACATTGCGCTGGGCCTCGGTGGCCTCGGTGAATTGCCACGTGAAGTCTTCGGCGAGTTTGGCCTGATCATTCGCCAGCCAATGCACGCGGCGCAGCAGGCCGCGAGCGGACGCTACGTAAGCGCCCTGTGGATAAGTTTTCAGGTAACCGAGAAAGCCTTCTTCGGCGTCGCTCAATGCGGGCTTATTCACGTGCTCGCGCTGTGGCATGCCGTATTCGTCGAACGCTTCGGCCTGGGCTTGGTTCAGCGCGGTGCGCGCGGTCATGTACAGCGCGGTTTCCTTCAGCCAGGGCACGTCGCTGGTCGCGGCGGCGGCGAAACCGCGCTGGGCGTTACCGAAGCGGCCGCCGTAGAAGTCAGCGGCCGCCTGCAAATAAGTGCGAAACAGTTGGGCGCTGGCCGAGGGGGTCAGCTGCGCGTCCACCACCTGGCCCTGCCAGTCACAGGTTGTCAGCAACTGCAAACGTGCTTTCACCAGCAGGTCGCGCTCGGCTGGCGGCATATCGGCTTTGATCACCTGGCTGATAAATGCCGTGGCGCTGTCGTCATCATTGCTGCGGCAGCGGCTGCCTTCGCCGTCGAGGAAGGCCTCGCCGGCGGTCTTGTATTCCTCACGCTTGAGGCCCAGCGGCTGGAGCAGGGTGTCGAGCTCGGCGGTGCGTGAATCGTCCGCTGTGTTATCAGGTTCGTCATTTGCAGCCGGAACCGGCACCAGGCGATACACCGGGAACGGCACCGGGCCGAAACCCTGGGCCAGGTCGTCTTCGCTCAGGGCATTCGGCACCAGGGGCGCGGCTTTTTTGTCGGCCAGCAACAGGCGCAGGTTTACCCGGCTGTCGTTGCCTGGGCTGAGAAAGGGCTGGTTGTTGCAGGGTTCAAGACTGTCACGCGACACCCGCCAGTCGGGGTAGCACGAGTCGTCGGAACTGGCCTGGGCCGCCAGGGGAATGCCGGCCAGCAGGGCCAGAGCCAGTGGTGACAGAAAACCGATGCGCATAATGTTTCCTTGATCCTGTGTCCTTGGAGGAGGGCAATCATAGCCTGATCCGACGAAGGCTTCGGTGAAGGCCTACACAAATTGCTGACTCGTCCGATTCCAGCAGCCAATTCAGGGCTTTTGGCCTAGAGTGGCGATCTTGCGCGTAGGCAACCAGGGCAATGCCAGAGGAATTGAGGTGCGTCGGTCTGTCGTAGAGCAACACGCAAAACCCCGGGCCATGCCGGCCTTCAGTCGCCTGACCGGGGAAGGTGCCGGTTGGCTTAGCCGCCTCTGGTGGGTGCCGATCCTGGCGCTGGCCATGGCCCTGCGGTTTTACCACCTGACATCGGCGGCGATCTGGGGAGACGAGGGCTCAAGCCTCCTGCTCAGCGAATACGCTGTGACCGACCTGTGGTTTCACGCGGCCCACGATGTGCATCCGCCGCTGTATTTCCTGCTGCTGCGCGGCTGGATCGACGTGTTCGGCGACAGCATCGGGTCGATAAGAAGCATGAGCGCGATTCCCGGCGCAGTCGTGGTGGGCCTGGGTATGTGGCTGACGCAGCAACTGTCCGGCCGTCGCGCCGCGCTGCTGGCGGGCATCCTGTTGGCGCTGCTGCCGACGGCGGTGCGCTACAGCCAGGAAGTGCGCATGTATGCGCTGCTCGGCGTCTGGCTGTTGGGCGCTACGCTGGCGCTGGTTTACTGGATGCGCCAACCCGAGCGCACACGTTATCTGGCCGCGTATGTGCTGTTGATGAGCGCCGGTTTCTACACCCACTATTTCACCGCGCTGTGCGTGCTGGTGCACTGGGTGCACCTTGCTGTGCAGCCACCAGGCCAACGTTTGATCACGCGCCCGGCATGGTGGGCGGCCAACGCCATGGTTGTGCTGTTGTATCTGCCCTGGCTGCCGAACCTTTTGGACCTGGTGCAGCACGTCGACCAGCTCAAGGTGGGCGGGGACATTGGCTGGGAAGAGCCGGTCAACCTGCTGTCTCTGCCGTCGATGATCTGGCAGTTCGTACTGCAGGATGAAGCTGTTGATATCTGGCCACCGCTGTTCTGGCTATTTCCCCTGCTACTGGTTGCAGTGGTTGTAATGACGGCCTGGCATTACCGGCCGGCACGCCTGCCGACGCTGTTTTTTCTGCTGCCGCTGCTGCTGGTGTACGGGGTTTCGTTTATATCACCGGTGTTTATCGAGCGTTATCTCACCGTTTACGCCTTGGGCTTGCCGATCCTCGTGGCCCTTGCCATCGACCGCTTGCCGTCACGCCTGTCATGGTTGGGCGCGGCACTGTTTGTGCTGGTTGTCGGGGTGCAACTTGTGGGGTTGAAGAACACATTCACAGTGGATGAGCACGACCAATTCAACGTGCCGGTGGAGTTCGTCAATCGCAACTACCAGGAAGATGACCGCATCGTCCTCAGCGACATGATGTGGTACCTGAGCTACGTGTATTACGACCAGACCGATGCTCAACTTCAACTCTACACACCGCCCAAACCCGACGGCACATCCACGCGACCGAATGCCTACGGTTTCGGTACGCTGGTGGATCAGGATGGCGGCCGGATCTATCTGGATCGCCTGGCAGCACTGCCTGTTCAAACGCGGCGGGTATGGTTGATCAGCAGCAACGAAGCGCCGGATGAATTCGCGCCGCTGCCGAACGGCTGGCGCGAACTCATTCGCCAGGACGGCGGTGGCGCCAGGGCGCGGTTGTTCGTGTTATGCAACGTACCGGCGCCACTGCCTGAAGGCTGCCGCTAGACGCTCTTGAACAGGCTTATGAGGAACATGCCATGGAACCGTCCCTGTACAGCGAGTTGAATCTGATGTCGCAGGGTGGGCGAGGGGTGCAAAAAATATCCAAAGAAATGCGAGCATTTAAAAAAATGGCGAGCGGTAAAAAAACCGGGCTTTAGTCGCTTAAGTGAATTTTTTCTGGAAAGGCCCGCCATGCCGACAGTCGGATACGCGCGACGTCAATTGTTGAGTCTCACCTTTCCTCTACTTCCAATTTGCTTGGTTTGGCTGAGCTTATGCTTGAGTGTGATGTACGTTTGAGTTCGTGTGTAGCGTGGAACGAGTGAAATGGGACACTTGAGAAAACTAAAAGCGGTGTGCCGCTGAATCGCCCCATCCATCGAGAAATTGTTTCAAAACTTGACGAATTCCGATCCTCCTATCATATTGATAGTTAGCAAACTAACTGTATGCGAACTATCCAGTGCCTCAATCCCTCGAACAACTCCAGATGAACCTCAGCAGCAGCATGGTGGTGGGCGCCCGTAACTGGCGCAAAATCTGCCAGGCCACGCTGGTGAGTTATGGCATCTCCGAAGCCTGCGCCGTGCCGCTGCTGATGATCGGCCGCCTGGGTGACGGTGTGCACCAGGTCAAGGTGGCCCAGGCGTCCGGCATGGAGAGCCCGTCGCTGGTGCGTCTGCTCGACCGGCTCTGCAATGACGGCTATGTCTGCCGCACCGAAGACATACACGACCGCCGCGCCAAGGCCCTGAGCCTCACCGAGCGCGGCCGTGAACTGGTGCAAGCGGTGGAAGCGCAACTGGTGCGCCTGCGCAAGGACGTCCTGGCGAACATCGCCGCCACGGATCTGGAAGCCGCGCTGCGCGTACTGCGCGCCTTCGAAGCGGCCGAGGCTGTGGCGCCTTGAACGGATTCTTTATCGGCTTCCCGCCTGCCCGCGACTGGTTCTACGGGGTGCGTACCTTCGCCGCGTCGATGATCGCGCTGTACATCGCCATGCTGATGCAAATGCCGCGTCCGTATTGGGCGATGGCCACGGTGTACATCGTCTCCAGCCCGTTTGTCGGCCCCACCAGTTCCAAGGCCCTGTACCGCGCCATCGGCACCTTCATGGGCGCGGCGGCGGCGGTGCTGTTTGTGCCGATGTTCGTGCAGTCGCCTTATCTTTTGGTGGTGGTGATTGCGTTGTGGACGGGCACCTTGCTGTTCCTTTCCATGCACCTGCGCACCGCGAATAACTATGCCCTGATGCTGGCCGGCTACACCCTTCCGCTGATTGCCTTGCCGGTGGTGGACAACCCGTTGGCGGTCTGGGATGTGGCCGAGGCGCGCACGGAAGAAATCTTCCTCGGCATTGCGGTCGCGGCGGTGGTGGGCGCGATGTTCTGGCCTCGGCGCCTGATGCCGGTGTTCGATGGCTCGGTGGCCAAGTGGTTCAGCGACGCCCAGGTCTACAGCCAGCGCTTCCTTACCCGCCAGGTAGACCCTGAAGCCGTCAGCAACCTGCGCGGCGGCATGGTCGCCACCTTCAACACCCTTGAGTTGATGATCGGCCAGTTGCCCCACGAAGGCGCACGCCCGCAGACGGTGCGCAACACCAAGGAACTGCGCGGGCGCATGATCCACCTGCTGCCGGTAATCGATGCGCTGGATGATGCGGTGTACGCGATCGAACATCGCGCCCCGGAGTTCCTCGATCAGCTCACGCCGTTGCTGGAGGAGGCCAACGCCTGGCTGCAAAGCACCACCGAACAAGCGCCCCTTGAACGCTGGCGCGAGCTGCGCGACAGAATCGACGCCGCGCAACCCCAGGGCGAAGCGCTGGACGACCGCCACACGCTGCTGTTTTCCAACGCCCTGTATCGCCTGGGCGAATGGGTCGACCTGTGGCAAGACTGCCGCAGCCTGCAAGCCGCCATCCAGTGCGAAAGCCAGGACACCTGGCGCGCCGTGTACCGTCACTGGCGCCTGGGCCGGCTCACGCCATTCCTCGACCGAGGCCTGATGTTCTACTCGGCGTTTTCCACCGTCACCGCGATCATCGTCGCCTCGGTGCTGTGGATTCTGCTGGGCTGGACCGACGGCGGCAGCGCGGTGATCCTGGCCGCCGTCGCGTGCAGCTTCTTCGCCTCGATGGACGACCCCGCGCCGCAGATCTACCGGTTCTTTTTCTGGACCGCCATGTCGGTGCTCTTCGCCAGCCTGTACCTGTTTCTGGTGCTGCCCAACCTGCACGATTTTCCGATGCTGGTGCTGGCGTTCGCCGTGCCGTTCATCTGCATCGGCACCCTCACCGTGCAGCCCCGGTTTTACCTGGGCATGCTGCTGACGCTGGTGAATACCTCATCGTTCATCAGCATCCAGGGCGCCTATGACGCCGACTTTCTCAACTTCGCCAACGTCAACCTGGCCGGGCCCGTGGGCCTGCTGTTCGCGTTTGTGTGGACGCTGATCGCCCGGCCCTTCGGCGCCGAACTGGCGGCCAAGCGCCTGACCCGTTTCAGCTGGCGCGACATCGTCAGCCTCACCGAACCCGCCACCCTGGCCGAGCACCGGCACATGGCCGCGCAAATGCTCGACCGCCTGATGCAGCATCTGCCGCGCCTGGCCCTCACCGGCCAGGACACCGGCATCGCCCTGCGCGACCTGCGCGTAGCGCTGAACCTGCTCGACCTGCTTGCCTACTCGCCGCGCATCCTCGGCGTGCCCCGTGTGCTGCTCAACCAGGTGGTGGAAGGCGTGGGCGGTTATTTCAAGGCGTGCCTCAAGGCCGGTGAGCGCTTACCCGCGCCCAGCGGTCTGCTCATGACCCTGGACCGCACGCGCCGTGCCCTCAACGGCCAAGGCCTGCAAGACGCCGATGACACGCGCCTGCACCTGCTGCACGCCCTGGCCGGCCTGCGCCTGGCGCTGTTGCCCGGCGTGGAATTCATTGGCGGCACCGAAATGGAAGCGCCGCTACCCGATGGAGCGCCTTTATGATCGGTGACCTGGATATCAGCGGCGTATTCCTGCCCACGCTGCTGGTGCTGATGGGCATTACCTATGTGTTGTTTCTGGTGGTGCACGGGCTGTTGACGCGCATGCACTTCTATCGCCTGGTCTGGCACCGGGCATTGTTCAATGTGGGGCTGTACGCGCTGTTGCTGGGCGCGGTGGACTCACTCAGTCGATATTTGATGACATGAAAAAACCTTTTTTGACTATCGGCCGTGTCGTCCTGACGCTGTTGATCGTGAGTTTCGCGGTCGTCGTTGTGTGGCGCATGGTCATGTACTACATGTTTGCGCCCTGGACCCGTGACGGCCACATCCGCGCCGACATCGTGCAGATCGCTCCGGACGTGTCCGGGCTGATCCAGCGGGTGGACGTGCGCGACAACCAGCTGGTAACCAAGGGCCAGGTGCTGTTTGCCGTCGACCAGGACCGCTTCAAGCTGGCCCTGCGCCAAGCCCAGGCTGCCGTCGCCGACCGCCAGGAAACCCTGGCCCAGGCCCAGCGCGAGTACAAGCGTAACCGTGGCCTGGGTAACTTGGTGCCCAGCGAGCAACTGGAAGAAAGCCAGTCCCGCGTGGCTCGCGCTCAATCGGCGCTGGCCGAGGCGCAAGTGACGGTGGACTCCGCCCAGCTCAACCTCGACCGTTCGGTGATCCGCAGCCCGGTGGACGGCTACGTCAACGACCGCGCGCCGCGCACCCAGGAATTCGTCACCGCCGGGCGCCCGGTGCTGTCGGTGGTGGACAGTAATTCCTTCCACATCGACGGCTACTTCGAAGAGACCAAGCTCGACGGTATCCACGTCGGCATGGGCGTGGACATCCGCGTGATCGGCGACAACGCCCGCCTGCATGGGCATGTGCAGAGCATCGTCGCCGGTATCGAAGACCGCGACCGCAGCAGCGGCTCAAACCTGCTGCCCAACGTCAACCCGGCGTTCAGCTGGGTGCGCCTGGCCCAGCGGATTCCAGTGCGCATTGCCTTTGACGATGTGCCGGCGGACTTTCGCATGATCGCCGGGCGCACGGCGACGGTGTCGATCATTGATGACAAGACGAAAGCCGGAGACCAGCCATGAAGCAACTGCTGGCCACTGCTGCGCTGGGGTTGTTGCTGTCGGCGTGCCAAACGGTAGGCCCGGACTACACGCTGCCGGACACGGCCGCCGTCAAGCGTGACGACTTGCAAGGGACGCTCGCAGGGGAGGGCAACAACGTGGTGTCGGCGCCCGTGCCGACCGACTGGTGGAAGCTGTACAAAGACCCGCGCCTGGATGAGCTGGTGCGCCAGGCCATGGCCTCCAACACCGACCTGCGCGTGGCCGCCGCCAACTTGCAGCGTGCGCGCTATCAGACCCAGCAGGCCGAATCCGCAGGGGGCTGGAGCGCGGGGGCCAAGGCCGAAGCGCAGCGCTTGCAGGAATCCGGCGAAGCCTTCTTGCTGGCGGACAAAGTCCCGGTGGGCAACATCGGCAGCGTGGGTATCACCACCTCGTATCAATTCGATTTGTTCGGCACCTTGCAACGTGGCATCGAAAGCGCCCAGGCCAGTGCCGATGCGGCCCAGGCTGCCGCCGATATCGCGCGCATTACCCTGGTGGCCGATGTCGTGCGCTCCTACACCCAGGTCTGCGCCGCCAACGAAGAGCTGGCAATCGCCAACGAATCCCTCGACCTGCAAGCCCAAAGCACCAAACTGACCCAACGCCTGCGCGACGCCGGCCGTGGCGATGAAACCCAGGTCACGCGCTCGCAAACCCAGTACAAATCCTTGCGCGCCGACATGCCGCGCTACGAAGCGGCACGCCAGGCGGGACTGTTCCGGCTGTCGATGTTGCTGGCCAAGCCGCTCGATCAACTGCCGGCCGGCACCGCCAGTTGCGCCGAGTTACCGCACATCGCTCAGCTGTTGCCGGTGGGCGACGGAGCGGCCTTGCTCAAGCGCCGCCCGGATGTGCGCCAGGCCGAACGCCAACTGGCCGCCGCCACGGCGCGCATCGGCGTGGCCACCGGCGCCTTGTACCCGGACATCGCCATCGGTGCCACGGTGGGCACCGTGGGCCTGCTCGACAACCTCGGCCAGCCTGCGACCAACCGCTGGGGCTTTGGCCCGATGATCAGCTGGACGGTGCCGACCAACGGCGCCCGCGCCCGCATCCACGAAGCCGAAGCCGCGACTCAGGGCGCCCTGGCGCACTTCGACGGCGTGGTGCTCAACGCTATCCGCGAAACCCAGACCGGCCTGGCGCAGTACACCGCCATGTTGCAGCGTCGTGATGCGCTGGCCGACGCCGAACGCTCGGCCCATGAGGCGGCAGACCAGACCCACCGTTTCTTCCAGGCCGGACGCGAGTCGTTCCTGGCCGATCTGCAAGCGACCCGCACCTACACCGCCATGCGCGCGCAATTGGCAGAGGCCAACACCCAGGTTGCGATGAGCCAGATCAACCTGTTCCTGGCCCTGGGCGGCGGCTGGGAAAGCGGACGAACGCAAGGGGTAAAACCCGGCAAACCGTGAGGTGATAGCTATGCTTTGTCAGGTGAGGCCTCGTGAAGCCTCACGTGGTACTGCTCGCGTTTGCTCATGGGGATTCCAATAATGAAAAACCCTTATGCTCCCGCTTTCTGGTGCGTGCTCTTCGCACTGGTGCTGTTATCGGCCGCGTATTTCTACGGCGTCATGCTCGCCCACCAACTCGACAAGGCCATGGTGTTTCTCGACAGCGCCTGTCTGGTCATCGGCACCTTGTCCATCGGCGTGGTGGCCTGGGCGTCCTATCAAAACCAACGGGTGAAGCGAAAATTGCTTGAACAAGGCAAGACCCGCGTAGCGATCTGGGACACCAAGGTTGCCCTGCGCCGTGTCGAAACCGTGTTCGACCGCTATTTCTGGGGCAGTTACTGGCAACCCGGCCGCACCTTCCAGGAAGTCATGGGCGACCTCACCGGCACGCCTTTGGAAAAGAGCCTCGAGGTTCTGAAGAAGCAATGTGTCGTGCTCGATCAGCAGATCGCAGACGGTAAGCACTGGCTGAATAATGCGCGGGAATTGTCCGACGTCGCCACGCAAATGGCCCGTGAGCGCTACCAGCTGGACTTCTGCGACCCCAAGGCCGACACCCCCGGAAATGCGGTGATACACCGCGAGTTTGAGGTGTTGGTATACACCTGGACGGCGCGGCTGAAGAGTTTCGATCACCAGTTGGATGAAATCGAGCTGGAGTACTCCTGAACTACTGCTGAACTGATCCCTCTGAAAGACTGGGCCGTTTGCGGCCGCCAGTGCTAATCTTCCGCAGCCTTTCGGCCACACGGGCCACTACTGCAGGAGCGAGCTTGCTCGCGAAAAACGTCAACGATAACGCGTGCATTCTGAATAAGCGCGGTGCCTATGCGTTCTTCGCGAGCCAGCTCGCTCCTACAAGGACCCCCTACGGGGTTCAAGGAAGACAGCCCACTTCTCACAGGATTTGATCAGGTCACTTCATGAATAAGCCAGCAGTTGTTCTTTTGGGTTTCGTTGTCGCCGTTGGCGTCGTCAGTGCAGGCGGCGCCTGGTACACCGGTAAACAACTGGAGCCGGTTCTGCAAACCGCGATCCAGAACGCCAACAAGGAACTGCAGACCTCCATGGCCGGCGTGGACGGTACCGTGTCCCTGGAGCTGGTCTCCCTCGACCGTGGCGTGTTCAGCAGCACCGCCCACTACCGCCTCAAAGGTCAGGGCAGTGTCTTTGGCGAGCAAAACCCGAACCCCGAGCTGCTGTTCGTCGACCATATCGAACACGGCCCGTTGCCGTTCTCGCGTCTGGTCACTTTGAAGTGGCTGCCGGTCATGGCCACCAGTCACTACGAGCTGGAAAAGAACGCCACCACCGAGCAATGGTTCGCCGCCAGCAAAGACGTGTCGCCGCTTAAAGGCGTGGCCAATATCGGTTACAGCCGTTCGGTCAACGGCAACATCGAACTGCTGCCCCTGCAGTTCAAGGACGACAAGTCCTCGGTGAGCTTCTCCGGCGCCAACCTGGAATTCGACAGCAGCGCCGAAGGCCAGAAGGTCAAGGCCGACGGCTACATGAACAGCCTCAAGGTGGCGGCCGTCGATGCCAATGGCGACGCATTCGAAGCCGACCTGGCCGGCCTGACGGTCGCCAGCAACCTGTCCAAGTCCACGTTCGGTTTCTACACCGGGCAGAACACCGTTGAACTGACCGACACCAAGGTCACCTTCGGCCCGCAGAAAGCCGTGCTGACCCTCAAGGGCTTCGAGCAGAAAGATACCAGCGAGACCAAAGACAACAACCTGGCCGGCCGCGTCGACTACAAGATCGACGAGATCGGTTACCAGGGTAAGCCTGTAGGCTCGGCCGCCATGGCCGTCAGCATGAAGAACGTCGACATCCCGGCGATGCTGGTGCTGACCAAGCTCTACCAGGACAAGATGCAGCCGGTGCAAGCCGCCGCCGCTGCCGGCCAACCCGCGCCGGAACTGCAACTGACCGAAGCCGAACAGACCCTGGCCGAAGCCAACGTCAACCAGGTGCTGGCCGCCAAGCCGCAACTGGCCGTTGAAAACCTGTCGATGAAAACCAGCCATGGCGAGAGCAAGTTCAGTCTTGTACTGGACCTGGCCAAGCCGACCTCCATGGAACTGCCGCCGGTTGAGCTGGGCAAACAGATGATCTCGCTGCTGGACGCCAACCTCACCCTGTCCAAACCGATGATCAGCGACGTGGCCGCGCTGCAAGCGCAGGTCGGCGGCGTGACCGACCCAAAAGCCATCGAACAGCAATCGCAGATGGCGGCCGAGATGGTCAGCGGTGTGGCCGTGGGTACGCAACTGGCGACTCTGGTGGGCACCGATGTGGTGTCCAAGCTGCACTACGCCAACAACGAAGTGACGTTCAACGGCCAGAAGATGACCGTCGAGCAGTTCATCAGCTTCGTAATGTCCAAAGCCGGCGCAATGGGCGGCGGCCAGTAAGCCAGAAATACGGTTAAAAAATGTGGGAGGGGGCTTGCCCTAATGCCAGTCAGTTAAGACAGAACCGGTCACTGTGGCGAGGGAGCTTGCTTCCGCTGGACTGCGTAGCAGTCCCATTTTTGGGGCCGCTTCGCGCCCCAACGGGAGCAAGCTCCCTCGCCAC
>NZ_JASLAW010000221.1 GCF_030147005.1 Pseudomonas sp. | reverse complement strand
TGGTGAGCCGTCGCTGAGCGGCCCATGCGCCCCATGCGTTGCGCCTGGCGCTGGGGTCGGTGTCGATTACGGCATTACGAGAGGCGCTGATGAAGGTGCGCAAGGTGGTGCAATGGTGAGCCGTCGCTGAGCGGCCCATGTGCCCCATGCGTTGCGCCTGGCACTGGGGTCGGTGTCGATGACGGCATTACGAGAGGCGCTGATGAAGGTGCGCAAGGTGGTGCAATGGTGAGCCGTCGCTGAGCGGCTCACCGGCAACAACCGTCAGTATTTGTAAGCCTGACGACCGATCAGCAGCCATTTGCCGTTCTGCTTTTGCCAGACCTGAAAGTTGTCGATATCGGTCGGCACTTCGACGCCGCTGTTCACCGCCAGGGCGTGAAAGTGGTTGCGTACCAGGGCGGTATCGCCGTTCAGGGTGATGCTCTGGTTTTGCATTTCCAGGGTTTTGAAGGCGCTGGTGTGGGTTTCCAGATCGGCGATGAACTGCGCCTTGTTTTGCACCTTGCCGCTGGAGTGGCCGTAGGTGAGGGTGTCCGAGGTCAGCGCGTGAAGTTGCTTGAGATCCAGGTGCAACATGGCTTGGGTAAGCTGGTCGACCGCCTGGGCCACATCCTTCTCGGCCGGGGCCGGCGCGGCTGCGACGTAGCCGGAGAACAGGCACAGAAAACCGATCAGCACTTTGACGTTTTGCATGGGTGATTCCTTATTGTTTTTGGGGAGCGACATCGCGACGTCTGTCGTCGTACAACCATGCAATAGGTGCGTAGAAAAAAGAAAGTGAATTCGTGAAGTTTTTGAAATTACCCGGCAGCCCGGTCGTCGTGACTTTAACGAGACCAAGCGCTTGCCTGTCAGACCTGTGGTAGCGGGCGTGCTCGCGAATGCGGCGGCTCAGCCGACCCAATTAGTCACTGCTGAACCGCCTTCGCGAGCCTGCCGCTGGCGTGTGTTTAGCCTGCTGCCAACGGCGGCGTGCGTGGTGGAATCATGCGTTTGCTGCCGGTGGCTTCGAACGCTGAACCAATGCGCAGCAGCGCCGAGTCGTCGTACGCCCGACCGGCAAAGGTCAGCCCGACCGGCATGCCGATATCCGCCATTACACCCATCGGCACGGTGACGGTGGGCACGCCGAGGTGGCGGATGGCGAGGTTGCCGTTGGCCACCCACACGCCGTTGCTCCAGGCGATATCGGCAGAAGCTTCGTTGACATCGGCATCGGCCGGGCCGACGTCCGCCACGGTCGGGAACAGCACCGCGTCGAGCCCCAGGTTGTCCATCCAGTCTTCCAGGTCCAGCCGGCGGGTTTGCTCAAGGCCACGCAAGCCGTCCGGCAATGTGCTGATCTCGTTCCACGGCGTGATGCCACGATGGGCCATGCGCACGTATTCGTCCATACCGGCGGCCAGGTCGTCTTCGCGGTTGGGCAGGGTGCCGGGGTCGTGGGGGAAGATCTTCGAGCCATCGACATCCGCCAGGCGGTTCAGGGCCGGGTCGCCGTTGGCGCGCAGGAAATCATCGAACGCCCAGGCCGACAGTTCCCACAACTCATCGTGCAGGAATTGCTTGGACACCAGGCCACGGGTGAACACCGTGGGTGCGCCGGGGCGGTCGCCTTCGCAATTGGACACCAGGGGGAAATCCACCTCGATGACTTCGGCCCCCGCGGCTTCCAGGGCCTGGCGCGCGGCTTGCCACAACTCGATCACTGAGGCGCGGGTGTGGATTTTCTGCCCGGTCGGCCCGCCGATTCCGGGGTTTTCGTGGGTGCCGGCCTCGGGGTCGGCATTGATGTACATGCGCGGTACGCCGAAGCGTTTGCCGGCGAGGGCCGCGCTGCTCGCGGCCAGTTCGGTATAAGACGCCGGGCGTACCGAGCTGACGCTGGGAATCGGCACCCAGGGTTGCAGGCGCCACAGGTCGCCACGGGTGTCCGGGTCTTCGGCGACCACCACGTCGAGTACTTCCAGCAGGTCGGCCATGGTGCGCGCATAGGGCACCACCACATCCATGGTCGGGGTCAGCGGCCAGTTGCCGCGTACCGAAATCACTCCACGCGAAGGCGTGTACGCACACAAGCCGTTGTTGGAGGCCGGGCCGCGACCGCTCGACCAGGTTTCTTCAGCCAGGCCAAACGCGGCGAAGCTTGCCGCCGTCGCCGTGCCGGCGCCATTGGACGAGCCCGAGGCGAACGGCGCGGTGAGGTAATCGGCGTTGTACGGGCTTTCGGCGCGGCCATAGACCCCCCGTTGCATGCCACCGTTGGCCATGGGCGGCATATTGGTCTTGCCCAGGCAAATGGCGCCGCCGGCGCGCAAGCGCTCAACGGTGAACGCATCACGATGGGCAATCAGCTTGGCGAACGCCGGGCTGCCGGACGCGGCGGTGAGGCCCTTGACCAGGTAACTGTCCTTGGCGGTATAGGGAATGCCGTCCAGTGGCCCCAGGGTCTGGCCTTTTGCCCGGCGTGCATCGGACGCCTCGGCTTCTTTCAAGGCTTCGGGGTTGCGCACTACCACCGCGTTCAGCGCGGTGGTAGTCTGCGGGCCGTCATAGGCCTCGATCCGCGCCAGGTAAGCCTGGACCAGTTCAACGGCGCTGGTCTGGCCGGATTCAAGCGCAGCGCGCAATTGGGCAATGGAGACTTCGGTAACTTGCATCACGTTTTTTCGCCGCCTTCAAGTGGGGGTATGGCGGCAGTCTACGTACAGATATTTCCCAGTGCCAGTTTACTGCTAAGGTAAGCGGATCTGATGATCCACATTGCGCTCCAAGGAGGAGAAACATGCCTGGACCCTATATTGCCCTGGTCGGTTTGCTCGGGTTTTCGTTGTATACCGTGGCGACGATGTTGACGGCCGAGCAATCGCTCATTGCGTTTGGCCAGGAACTGATGTCGCGGCCGGACACTGCGCAGGTGGTGATTGATCTGTACCTGATGGCGATACTGGCCTGCGTCTGGATGTACCGGGATGCGCGGGGGCGGGGGCGGTCATTGATGTCGGTAGTGCCGTATTTCGTGCTGACCGCGGTGTTTGTGTCGGTAGGGCCGCTGCTTTACATCGTCGTCAATGGTTTCAGGCGACGCCCGTAACCCTGGAAACCGATGGTGGGAGCGCGCGAGGCCCTTCCCACCATTGATAAAACCCGCTCATCAAACCGATGAAGGGCTCAAACGCCTTTGGTCGACGGCAACAATATCGTCAGGATGCCCGCCAGCGGCAGGAACGAGCAGATCTTGTAGACGTATTCGATGCCATGGCTATCGGCGAGCAAGCCCAGCAGTGCCGCGCCAATCCCGCTGAACCCGAACATCAGGCCGAAGAATATCCCGGCGATCATGCCGACGTTGCCCGGCACCAGTTCCTGGGCGTACACCACGATGGCCGAAAACGCCGAGGCGATGATAAAACCGATGACCACGCTGAGTACGGCGGTCCAGAACAGGTCGACGTAGGGCAGGGCCAGGGTGAACGGCGCGGCGCCGAGAATCGAAAACCAGATGACTTTCTTGCGGCCGATCCTGTCGCCTATCGGCCCGCCGGCGAAGGTGCCAACAGCCACCGCGCCGAGAAACAGGAACAGATACATCTGGGAACTGGCGACCGACAGCTGGAATTTTTCGATCAGATAGAACGTGAAATAGCTGGTCAGGCTGGTCATGTACCAATATTTGGAGAACACCAGCAACGCCAGTACCACCAGGGCAAAGGTCACGCGGCCTTTGGTCAAACCGTGGGTCGGTTGACTGCCTTGCTTGAGCTTGAACAGGTTGAGGTGGTGGCGATACCAGCGACTCAAGCCGTACAGCACCCCGATTGCGAACACCGCAAACAGGCCGAACCAGGCGATATGGGACTGGCCGTAGGGGATGATGATGGCTGCCGCCAGCAACGGGCCGAAGGCGCTGCCGGTGTTGCCGCCGACCTGGAACGTCGATTGCGCCAAACCGTAACGGCCGCCGGAGGCCAGGCGGGCGACCCGGGAGGTTTCCGGGTGAAACGTCGACGAGCCGACGCCGACCAGCGCCGCCGCCATCAGGATCGCCGGGAAGCTGCCGACAAACGCCAGCATCAAAATGCCGATCAAGGTGCAGACCATGCCCGCAGGCAACAGCCAGGGTTTGGGATGACGGTCCGTGTGGTAGCCGATCCATGGTTGCAGCAACGATGCGGTCAGTTGGAAGGTCAGGGTGATCAGGCCGACCTGGGTAAATGTCAGGCCATAGTTGGCCTTGAGCATCGGGTAGATCGACGGCAGCACGGCCTGGATCAAGTCATTGATCATATGCGCCAGGGCACAGGCGCCGAGCACGCGCATGACCAGAGGGCTTATCTGGGGCGTAGTGGTTGCAGCGGCGGGAGTCGCGGTGAGGGTCGACATGCAGGCATTCCATACAAGGCAGCGAACAGGGGCAGACAGTACGTGAGCTGGCGGCCCATTTCTAATTGTTTCTGGAGCTATGCTAGAGTCGACGAAAATGCCTGTCTCGCGAAATTCGGGCGTAAACCATCGCAAAAAGGGCGAAATCATCAAATCCCTCGACAAATTCCTCCAGGAGATCGATGAAGGCGATTGGGCCGTCACCAGCTCTGCCACCGATTACCCGGAAAATTGGGTGATTCCCGAGCACAGTCACAACAAGCATCAACTGCTCTACGCCATTGGTGGCGTGATGGTGGTGCATTCGGCCCTGAACCAATGGACGGTGCCGCCCAATCGCGGCTTCTGGATGCCTTGCGGGCATGTGCATGCGCTGCGCTGCGTGGGCACACTGAAAATGCGCAGCGTCTTCGTGCACCCAAACAGCTTCCCGAACCTGCCGACCGAGCCGAAAACGGTGACGGTTTCGCCGCTGTTGAGTGAATTGATCAAAGCCTCAGTCAGTTTGAAACCGCCCTACGCCGAGGATTCGCGCGACGCCAGGATCATGCGCCTGATCCTGGATGAGCTGGCCATCCTGCCTGCGCTGCCGTTATCACTTGCGCAGCCCGCCGACCCGCGTATCAACCGCATCTGCCTGACGTTGCAGCAAGAACCGGGCGATGCGTCCACCGTCGCGGACTGGAGCGAGCGCCTGGGCCTGGATCAAAAAACCATCCAGCGCTTGTTCCGCCGCGAAACCGGCATGACCTTCGGCCAGTGGCGCCAACAGGCGCGCCTGCTGTTGGCGCTGGAGCGCATCGCGGTGGGCGAGAAGATTATCGATGTGGCCCTCGAGTTGGGCTATGAAAGCCCGAGCGCCTTTACCAGCATGTTCAAGAAACAGTTTGGCAAGACGCCAAGTCATTTCTTCAAATAGCACCGCTGACGACGCGGGCACGCAGCGGGCGGCGTGAGGCCAGGTAAGCCAGCAAGGTGGCGAGCACCAGCAATGCCGCGCTCAGTTCGAAGGTCGTCTGGTAGCCGCTCAGGTCGAAAGCCGCACCGCCGACCGTGGCGCCCGCGGCAATCGCCAACTGGATGATGGCGACCATCAACCCGCCGCCGGCCTCGGCGTCGTCAGGCAAGGTTCTCGACAGCCACGTCCACCAGCCCACCGGTGCGGCGGTCGCCACCAGCCCCCAACTGCCCAGCAACACGGTGGTGATGCTCGTTGAACCGCCGAACGCCACCAGCGCGAGTGCGATGCCTGCCATTATCAGCGGGATGGCAACCAGCGTCGGGTACAGGTTGTGCTTGAGCAAGCGTTCAATCAGGAACGTACCCGCCAGCCCCGCCACGCCGAGTACCAGCAGCATCGACGACAGCGTGGCTACGTCGACCTGGGTGACGCCTTCCAGGAACGGCCGCAGATAGGTGAACAGCATGAACTGGCCCATGAAGAACACGCTGACGGCCACCATACCCAGGGCCACCGTTGGGTTTTTCATCAAGCGCAGCGCATTGCCGGCTTTTGCCTCGGCCTGGTTCTTCAGCGCAGGCAGGCTCGCCAGCAGCCATATCAGTGCGATCACGGCCACCGGCACCACGCAGAAGAACGCACCGCGCCAGCCGATGAGCCCGCCGAGAAAGCTGCCCAGCGGCGCCGCAATCACCGTCGCCAGTGCGTTACCGCCGTTGACGATGGCCAGGGCGCGCGGCACCTGCGCCTCTGGCACCAGGCGCATCGCCGTGGCCGCCGACAATGACCAGAAGCCGCCAATCGCCACGCCGATCAACCCGCGCCCGAGCATGAACACCAGGTAATTGGGGGCAAAGGCCACCACGCTGCCCGAGACGACCATCAGCAGCGTCAGCGCCATCAGCAGGCGTTTGCGATCCACCCGCGCCGCAATCGAGGCGATCACAAGGCTGGTGAGCAGGGCAACCACCCCGGACACCGAAATGCCCTGGCCGGCCTGGCCTTCAGTAATGTGCAGGTCGGCGGCCAACGGCGTCAGCAGGCTCACGGGCATGAATTCGGAGGCGACCAGCGCAAAGGCCGCCAGCGACATGGCCAGCACGGCGCCCCAGCGTTGGGGTTGAGGAGTATCGAACATCACTTGAATGGCTCTGAAGAAAGGTGGACGTATCGGCTCATCCACACAAATTTTGATGTGACGCTGAACCTGTGGCGAGGGAGCTTGCTCCCGTGACGGCCTACCATCCGACGACTATCTGGCTGATACCCCTTGATCCATGTGTGGGGGGCGCAGCGCCAGTTGTGTGGATACTCAAGCAAAGGCGTTTCATAGGAATGTTCCTTGCGAAGTGTTCGCCCATTTTCCCGGTGGCGGCAGGGCATCTGTAGTGCGTTTGACTGGATTACTTGCCTGATCCTCTGAGTTTTCCCGTTTGGCGGCGACGCCTGTGGCCGGCGCGGGTAAAGCCCTGTCATGAAACGTTCAGAGATGTGTTGGAAGGGCCTGCTATGACGATCAATCAATCGCCGCTGGACGTGCTGATCCAGTCCATCGCCTCGCGTATCCCGGCGACCGGCGACTGCCCGATGCCGATTCCCGGCCTGGGGTTCTATAGGCGTGAGCAACCGGCCGCGCCGGTGGTGTGCATGGTCGAGCCGAGCATCGTGCTGGTGGTACAGGGCAGGAAGCAGTTGTGGGTCGGCGGTGAGGGCTATTGCTATGACGCTTCCCGGTTCCTGGTGACGTCCCTGGACATCCCGGCCAACTCCGAAGTGCTGATTGCCAGCCCCGAGCAACCTTGCCTGGGGCTGACGTTCAAATTGGACCTGCGCATGCTGGCCGAGTTGATCGCCCAGGGCGGCCTGCCGCCAACCCGTGAGCGCGCGATGATGAAGGGCGTTGGTATCGGCTCGGTGACGGACGGCATGCTGGCGGGATTTGCCCGGCTGGTGGCGCTGCTGGACGAACCAGAAGCCATACCGGTATTGGCGCCGTTGATCCAGCGCGAGATTCACTACCGGTTATTGAAGAGCGACCAGGCCGGTCGACTTCGCCAGATCTGCTCGGTGGACGGGCAGGGCTATCGGATCGCCAAGGCCATCGATTGGCTGAAACTGAATTTCGATAGCGCACTGCGCGTGGAAGAGCTGGCCGCGCGCGTGCAGATGAGCGCGGCAACCTTCCATCATCACTTCCGACAACTGACCTCGATGAGCCCGTTGCAGTATCAGAAATGGTTGCGCTTGAACGAGGCGCGACGATTGATGTTGAACGAGCACCAGGACGTGTCCAGTGCCGCGTTCAACGTCGGCTATGAAAGCCCGTCGCAGTTCAGTCGTGAGTACAGTCGATTGTTTGGCGTACCGCCAAAGCGCGACATGGCCGCGCTGCGGGGCAGGGGGGACGTTACTGATCCGCCGGGCTGAGGTTAGCGTAGAAGATGCACCCGATCAGGCGTGCGAACAGGCTCAGGGTTTCCGGCAGGTTGGGGTCGTCGAACAGCATGGCGCGCGAATCCAGCGCGCACAGCGCACCGAACAGGCGCCCATCGGGCAGGAAGATCGGCGCGCCGGCATAGCTCTCGATGGCGTATTGCTTGACCACCGGGCGTGAGGCAAAGCGGCCGTCCTGGCTGATCTGCGGGACGAACAAGGTTTGGGGGTTGATGCAGAACTCACTGCACAGGGTGGTTTCCAGGTCAAGTACGTCGTCGACGTGGATGCCCATCTGCAGCGGATCGTAGGCCGAGCACACCACCCACTCCAGGTCGGTGAATTTGGCGATGCCAGCAAAGCGCATCCCGGTCAGGCGGGTGACCAGCTTAAGAATGTTGGTGCTCGCTTCGATTTCTGCGATGGCCGCGCGTTCGTCGGCGCTCAGGAGCGAGTGTGCAAAGGTGACGCTTGGAATCATGTGAACGCTCCAATGTGCGTGGCCGCGGCCGGCGACCACGCGTAATCAGGTCTTAATTAATCCGTGGATGCTGCTGCACCAGATTCTCGCGCTTTGCTTGGAGCGCGACAATCTCGGCGTCGATATCTTCGATCTTTTGCTCGATATTGTCATGGTGCTCTTGCAGCAGTTCCTTGGCTTCTTCCATGTCGGAGGCCGCTGGAGCCGCGCCGCGCAGGGGTTTATTGGCAGTTTCCTTCATCGTCAGGCCCGTGACCAGGCCGACCACCGCGAACACCATCAGGTAGTAAGCGGGCATGAACAGGTCGTTGGTGCTTTCTACCAGCCAGGCCACCGCAGTAGGCGTGACACCGGCAATCAGTACCGAGACGTTGAAGGCGCTGGCCAGGGCGCTGTAGCGCAAATGGGTGGGAAACATGGCCGGCAGCGTGGATGCCATCACGCCGATAAAGAAGTTAAGCACGATCGCCAGAATCAGCAAGCCGCTGAAGATCAGGCCGGTCTTGCCGCTGGTAATCAGCATGAACGCCGGGATAGACAGGCATAACAAGCCGATGCTGCCGGCGATGATGAAGGGCTTGCGGCCGATCTTGTCGCTGACAAAACCAATGAACGGCTGCACGAACAGCATGCCGACCATGATCGCGATGATGATCAGCACGCCGCTGTTTTCAGCGTAATGCAGGTTGTGTGAGAGGTAGCTCGGCATGTACGTGAGCAGCATGTAGTAGGTCACGTTGGTGGCCGCGACGATACCAATGCAGGTCAGCAGGCTGCGCCAGTGCTTGGTGGCGATCTCTTTGAATGACACCTTGGGGCCATGGCTGAGGCCTTCGCGGTCACCCTGTTCGAGCTTTTCGACGTGTTGCTGAAATGCCGGAGTCTCTTCCAGCGCGTGGCGCAGGTACAGGCCGATCATGCCCAAAGGCAGGGCCAGGAAGAACGGCAGGCGCCAGCCCCAGGCTTCGAATTGCGCTTCGCCGAGTACCGAGGAAATCAATACCACCACGCCGGCGCCGAGTACGAAGCCGGCAATCGAGCCGAAGTCCAACCAACTGCCGAGAAAACCGCGCTTGCGGTCCGGGGCGTATTCGGCGACGAAAATCGACGCGCCGGTGTACTCGCCGCCCACCGAGAAACCCTGGGCCATTTTGCACAGCAGCAACAGGATCGGCGCCCAGATGCCAATGGACGCATACCCGGGAATCAGGCCGATGGCGAAAGTGCTCAGGGACATGATCACGATGGTGGCGGCGAGGACTTTCTGCCGTCCGTATTTGTCACCCAGCGCGCCGAAAAACAGGCCACCCAGTGGACGAATCAGGAAGGGCACGGAGAAGGTGGCCAGTGCAGCGATCATTTGTACGCTGGGCGACGCGTCCGGGAAGAAGACCTTGCCCAGCACGTAAGCGACAAACCCATAGACGCCAAAGTCGAACCATTCCATGGCATTGCCCAATGCGGCGGCGGTGATCGCCTTGCGCATCTTGTTATCGTCGACAATGGTGATGTCGTTCAATCCGATGGGACTGACGCGTTTTTTACGTAATTTCATGCGGGCCACTCTAGAAGCTGAACGGGGAGGTGCCATCGCTGCGATGGCACTGCTCTGTCAGTTCAGATACAAGAGGACACGAAATAATTCACCCAATGGGAGATTTTTTCTCACGGCGGGCTCGGCTCTCCCAGCCAATGCAGATCAAATGTGGGAGTTGTCGAGCCCCCGGCGAGGCTGCGAAGGAGGCGGAACTGATTGCAGTTGTAGTGGCTGACCACCTCCAATGCAGCCTAGTCATCCTATAACCACTTGACCTGATATTTTTAACCCCCTCCGCAAGCCCCATTTAATAGCGATCTTTCAGATTGACACCGTCCGAACAGCTCGATATAAAAGTCGAAGTTGTACGATGACATATGACGTTACATATGTCCTACCTAACAAAAATAAAAAGTGATGCCATGAATCTGAACGAGCCCATCAGTGCCCATCGTGTCGGCCAGGCGGTCGGCAGCTATCGCTGGACGATCTGCGCGATGCTGTTTTTCGCCACTACCGTCAACTACCTCGACCGCCAGGTGCTCAGCCTGTTGGCGCCGCAGCTGTCCACGCAATTTGGCTGGAGCAACACCGATTACGCCAACATCGCGGCGGTGTTCCAGTTCGTTTATGCGATTTCCATGCTGTTTGCCGGGCGGTTCGTCGACAAGATCGGCACCAAGGCCGCTTACGTCGTGGCGATCGGTATCTGGTCCACCGGCGCGATCATGCATGCCTTCTCGGTGCAGATGGGCGAGGGCATCGCGGCGGTCAGCAGTGCCATCGGCCTGGCGGTGATTCCGGTGTCGATTGCCGGGTTTATGTTGTCACGCGCTGTGCTGGCGATTGGCGAGGCGGGCAACTTTCCCATCGCGATCAAGGCCACGGCCGAATACTTCCCCAAGAAAGAGCGCTCCTTTGCCACCGGGATCTTCAACTCGGGCGCTAACGTGGGCGCGATCCTGGCGCCCATTTGTGTGCCACTGATCGCCGGTATGTGGGGCTGGGAAGCAGCATTCATGGTCATCGGCATGCTGGGCTTTCTGTGGGTGGCGGTCTGGGCCGCCGTCTACGAAAAACCGGAGCAGCAAAAGCGCCTGTCGGCCGAAGAGCTGGCCTACATTCGCAGCGATCAGACGGTACAGCCATTTACGCCCACCCCAGCAGGCGCATCGCCGAAAAAAGTCTCATGGTTCAAGTTGCTGACTTATCGCCAGACCTGGGCCTTTGCCTTCGGCAAGTTCATGACGGACGGCGTCTGGTGGTTCTTCCTGTTCTGGCTGCCCACTTTCCTGTCGGCGCAGTACGGCATGAAGGGCGCCGATATCGTGATGCCGCTGGCCGTGCTGTACAGCATGACCATGGTCGGCAGTATCGGTGGCGGCTGGTTTCCCAGTTACTTCATGGCGCGGGGTGACGCGCCCTACGATGGCCGCATGAAAGCCATGCTGGTGATCGCGCTGTTCCCGCTGGTGGTGTTGCTGGCTCAGCCGTTGGGCTACATCAGCTTCTGGATTCCGGTATTGCTGATCGGCGTGGGCGCCTCGGCGCATCAGGCGTGGTCGTGCAATATCTTCACCACGGTGTCGGACATGTTCCCGCAGAAAACCGTCGCTTCGGTGGTCGGTATCGGCGGCATGGCCGGGGGCTTGGGCGGTGTGGTGATGACCAAGATCGGCGGTTGGGTCTTCGACTATTACAAGTCCATCAACGACATCCACACCGGCTACATGATCATGTTCGCGATCTGCGCCCTGGCTTATTTGGTGGCGTGGAGTGTGATGAAGGCGCTGGTGCCGCGCCACAAGGAAATCACCGACCTCTGAGTGAGTGTGCCGGAGCAGGTAAGCCGCTCCGGCAATGCCGGTTTACTGATTACGCGTTACCCGCCAGACCGTATTGGCCAAGTCGTCGGCGATGATCAGCGCCCCTTTCGGGTCCACTGTCACACCCACCGGGCGGCCACGTGTCTTGCCATCCTCCCCGCGAAAGCCCGTGGCGAAGTCCACAGGCTCGCCGGCCGGTTTGCCGTTGCTGAACGGTACGAAGATCACCTTGTAGCCCACCGGATTGTCGCGGTTCCAGCTGCCGTGTTCGCCAACGAATACGCCGTCGGCGAATTTTTCGCCCATGGCCGGGATGGAGAAATCCACACCCAGTGCCGCAACGTGTGAGCCCAGGCTGTAATCAGGCTTGATCGCCGCGGCCACCTTGGCCGGGTTTTGCGGTTGCGCGCGCGGGTCGACGTTCTGGCCCCAGTAGCTATAAGGCCAGCCGTAGAAGGCGCCTTCGCGCACCGAGCTGAGGTAATCCGGCACCAGGTCCGGGCCCAGTTCATCGCGCTCGTTGACCACCGTCCACAACTGCCCCGAACCCGGTTGGATGGTCAGCGCCGTGGGGTTGCGCAGGCCGGTTGCGTAAGGCTTGTGCGCACCGGTGGCAGCGTCGATCTGCCAGACCATCGCCCGGTCGATTTCCACTTCCATGCCGCGCTCGGTGATGTTGCTGTTGGAGCCGATCCCTACATAGAGCTGGCGCCCGTCCTCGCTCACCGCCAGGGCCTTGGTCCAGTGGTGATTGATCTGCGCCGGCAGGTCGGTGACCTTGGTCGGGGCGCCGCTGGCCTTGGTCTGGCCGTCGGCATAGTCGAAGCGCACCAGCGCGTCCTGGTTGGCCACGTACACTTTGCCATCGGCATAAGCCAGGCCGTAAGGCGCGTTGAGGTTTTCGGCGAACACGGTCTTGAGTTCGTAAGTGCCGTCACCATCGGCGTCGCGCAACAGCGTGATGCGGTTGCCGCTCTTGACCTTGGTATTGCCCTCGGCCTTGATCAGGCTGGCGATCACATCCTTGGGCTTGAGCTTGGCTGCACTGCCGCCACGGCCTTCGGCGACGAGGATGTCGCCGTTGGGCAGTACCAAAGTCTGGCGCGGAATGGCGAGGTCGGTGGCGATGGCAGTGATGCTGTAGCCCTCCGGCACTTTAGGTTTCTGATCGCCCCAGGCTGTAGGCTCGGCGATCTTCATGCTCGGCAGCAGGCTGCTTTGTTGTGCCGGTAACTTGGGGTCGGGGCCGTGGGCTTGAGTCTTGTCGCCTTCGCCGCCGCAGGCGCTCAACAACAACGCGGCGCCTAACAGGGTCAATGTGCTGGTCGTTTTCATTGGGCAGCTCCGGAGCGCAAGTTTGTCAGGCCGATCCACGTCGCCACCATCGCCAGCAAGGTGACGACCACCGACAGCACGAGACCGGTCGGCATCATGGCGTAGGCATCCTTGGCGTGCTGGAAGGCGTTGATCAGCCCCAACACCCAAGCGGCCAGCAATACAAGAAAGTAGACGGCGGGGCGCCCGGCCTTGCGTTCGGCGCGCAGCAGATTGACCAGGGCGAATAACAGGGCGAAACCACTGAACACCAACGCACCGGCGATCAGCCAGGACGCGAAGTTGGCCCATTGAATCTGGTAGGTCTGGCCGTAGGCAATATCACTGAGCATGGCGCCCAGGAACAGCGGCACGCTGCCGGCGAGCAATGTCGCATGCAGCGGACCTGGCGTGCAGCGATAGGCGGGAAGGGTAGTCATAAGTGGTGCGGCTCCTTATTGTTCGGCACGCTTGGGTGCAGGTGTACGATGGCTTTGTATAGGGCCTTGCATAGGAAAGGAGCGCGCTGTTTGTGAGAAAGTTCACCAAGGGTTCGTGTCGGGATGTTTTTCGACGCGGATTTGCCGAATGAACCCTTGGCCGCGTGATTCGCCTAAGCCTCTATAACCTCCACGATTGCTCATCACCAGGCGCTCCCATGACTCATCCTCGCATCGGCTTTGCGTGCCAGTACAAACATGCCGAACGACTGCCCTCCGCCAGCGCTCTGAAGTTGATCGAAGGCCCGTTCAACCCGCGCACCACCACGTTGCGCTGGATGGACAGCGTCGAGCCGCAGGTGGCACGCGATAAACTGGTGGAGGTGGTCACCCACAATCTCGCCGCCCAATTGCGCCTGCTGGCCTACGTCGCCGAACTGCCGCCGACTTTGCGCATGCTGCGCCTGAGCAGTGATCTGTTGCCGTTCTACAGCCACCCCAAGGTTGCCGCTTTCTATCAGGACCCTGCCATTGAGCGCCAGTTGCAGGATGGCTTTGCCGCCATCGGTGAGCTGGCGCGGGCGTCGGATATTCGTCTGTCGTTTCATCCCGGCCAGTACTGCGTGCTGGCCTCGGAAAACCCAGGTGTGGTGGAGAACAGCCTGGCCGAGTTCGAATACCACGCCGACATGATCCGCATGATGGGCTACGGCCGGCGCTTCCAGGACCTCAAGTGCAACGTGCATATCGCCGGGCGTTTGGGCGTGGCGGGTACCCGCGCGGTGTGGTCGCGCTTGTCCGAAGTGGCGCGCAACTGCATCACTTTTGAGAATGATGAGAAAACCTACGGCCTGGACCATTGCCTGCAAGTCGCCGACCTGGCGCCGGTGGTGTTGGACATTCACCATTGCTGGATCAACGAGGACGATTACATCGACCCGGACTCACCCCGCGTCGCCAGGGTGATCGACAGCTGGCGCGGCGTGCGGCCGACGATGCATTACTCCCAGCCCCAGGAAAGCCTGCAGGCCCTCGGGTTTGACGCCGAGCACAAACTGGAAATGCCGGCCTTGTTGAAGGTGGTCTCCAAGCGCGACCTCTACGCCCACAGCGCGCAAATGTGGAACCGCTGGACCAATGACTATGCGCTGCAGTTTCTGGATCGCTTCGACATCATGCTCGAAGCCAAGGACAAGAACGTCGCGGCACTGGCGTTCTATGCGTATTGGCAGAGCCGATCGGCCTGAACCATGGCATGCTTTGCGGCCCGACCAAGGAACTGTCCCATGGCTACCCTGCATCTGCTCTGCGGCAAGATTGCGCCCGGCAAATCCAACCCTTGCACCGCCACCGACGCTGAATCCCACTTGATCACCCGCCACATTTGCGTGCCGAGTGAGGAGGAGTGGGTGATCGAGGTGCATCGCCTGTGAGCGCTGAATGTCCTGTCGGTGTTGACGCCAATGGCTACGTCGTCACCATCGGCGCTGTGCCCGTGCAGCCTGAGTTCGAGCCGTTGCTGGCGGATGTACTGGCGACGCTTTCACAGCCCGCTTTCGGGCTGGATGGCATCTACCTGTATGGCAGCGTCGCACGGGGCGATGCCACTGCCGAAGCGTCCGACCTCGATCTCACCCTGGTACTGCGCGATTCACCTCAGGCGCCATTGCTTGAACAGCTGGAGCTGGCTCGGCTGGCGCTGGAGCAGCGGCATTCCTGTGTCACCAAAATCGATTTCGACATCGGCCACCGCGCCCAGGTATTGGCGCCGGAGAACCACAATCGCTGGGGTTTCTGGCTCAAGCATCATTGCCGATGCGTGTGGGGCGATGACCTTGGATTGCGCTTGGAGCCATTTCGGCCAAGCCGAGACATTGCCCTGGCGCTGAACGATGATTTTGCGGAGGTCTTGTCCAGCTATCGCGTGAATATCATGCGAGCCGCTGATACACCGCAGCGCCTGCGCTTGCAGCGCGAAGCTGCGCGCAAGTTGATCCGTTCCACGCACACGTTGCGTTCGCCCGAAGCTCTGATGTGGCCCCGCAGACGCTGGAGGAACATGTGGCGATGTTCACCCGGCGTTATCCAACCAGGGTCGCGCAGATCGCGTATTTCCTGTTTGAGGCCAGAAACCCGAGCGCTGAGCGCGAGGCGTTCCTGCTGCGTCTTGATGCATTTGTCGACTGGATGGTTTTGCAGCAGCAACAGCAATAAACCAATCACCTGGCAGTCATGATCAGAAAGGAATCAATCAAATGCGCGAGCGCAAGGCCGCACGCTTACTGGTGATAAGCCCCTCGAACGAGGTACTGCTTTTCAGGTTCGTTCATAAGGAAGGCGCTTTGGCGGGCCAAAACTATTGGGCCACGCCAGGCGGAGGCGTTGAAGCGGGCGAAACCTTCGAGGCTGCGGCGATTCGCGAGCTGCGCGAAGAAACTGGCGTCACGATCACTAGTGTTCAGCCTTCTGTCGCAGAGCGCACCTTCCCCTTGATGCTGCCGAGCGGTGAAACGGTGCAGGCCATTGAACGATATTTTGTCGTGCATGCGCCGAGTGAGGCGGTTTGCAATGCCGAATGGACTGAACAGGAAGCCCAGGTTATGGCCGATCATCACTGGTGGTCGGCTCAGGCACTTCGTTCAACCAACGACACGGTATGGCCGCAAGCGCTGGCCGAGATGCTGGTGGACGCCGGGGTTTTTCAAAGCGGATCGTGAGCGATCTACCCCTGCACACACGCTTGGGTCAGCAGCGCTTCGGTCTCGATCACCCGGGCATAGTCCATCGCCAGGTTACTCAACGACAACGCATGCACGTCTTGCGCCGGCCATAACCGCCCCGACAAATCCGTCTGGTCGAAGGTGAAGCAGGCGTCCGCGACTACGATCACGTCAAAGCCCAGGTTGCCCGCCGAGCGCGCCGTGGCCTCCACGGAATTATTGGTAATGACCCCGGCGATCACCAGTTGCCTGATCGAACGTGTGTGCAGCCAGCGCTCCAGGCCCGAGTGAGTGAACGCATCCGGAACGTTTTTTTCCACGACATGTTCATGGGCGAGGGGCTGCAGCGCGTCCTGGAATTCGCAGCCTGGCTGCCCTGGCCAGAACACCGAGCCTGGGAAACGGGAGATATGCCGTACATGAATAACCGGGCGTTGCGCCTGTCGCCATGCGTTAAGGAGCCGCTGCATATGCCGTTCAGCGTCTGGATTATTGCGCTTACCGAGAGCGGGGTCGCCCATGCCTTTTTGCATGTCGATGATCACCAACGCTGCACTCGTCGCTAACGGTTCCATGGGCTGTCCTATCGCGTATGAAACGCGAAACATAACAGCCGGGGCAGGGCGGCGAACAGTGATTTGCGCGTATGTGCCTGCGCCTTAATGGGTTAGACCGGGAGCAGCCCCGCATCCTGATAGCTCTCGACCAACTCATCATACAAACCGATATCCGCGCGCGTGCGAGCAATCAATTGCGCGCCGGCGATGGCGGTGTAAATCGCTCGGGCGCGGCGCTGGCACCTTTCCTCATCGCCCAGCTCAAGCTCAATAAGTCGTGCGGCCAGCCAAGCCACGTTGATATCGGCGAACGCGACGATCTGTTTTTTTACCGGCTCGGGCAAGTCCTGGTATTCGGCCGCCATAAAGCTGGACAGGCACAGCCGGTTGCCGTTTTCGAGTGAGGTTCGAAAAATGCTCGGGTAGCGTCGCAGGCATTCGCGCGGGTCGGGCGTTTCGCGGTGGATTGCTTCGAGCACGTGGGCGGTGTCTTCCCGATAGCGTTGGGCAACTGCCGCGCCGAGCTCGGCCTTGCTTGGGAAGTGGTAATAGATACTGGCGTTCTTGATCCCCACCGTTTCCCCAATGCTGCGAAAGTTGATTCCGCTGTAGCCGAAATGCTGCGCCGCGATTTTAGCGGCTTCCAGAATGGCTTCCCGGGCGTTTTCGCTCACGTATTGAGTCCTCGAGGGTTGGCGGTAGGGCGGATTCTACGCGCAAATGTTTTTACCTGCCAACTGACAGGTAGCGGTTGACAGCCCAGGATAAAGCTCGCAATCTTTACCTACCACTTGACAGGTAGGCGGCTTAATCATGACTTTGCAACAGACGCATTCCGAAGGCACCCAAAACCCCGTGTTGAAAATCTACGACTGGTATAACGGGCCTTACCCGGCGCGTGTTCGAATCGCCCTGGCAGAAAAAGGGCTGCTCGCACGCACCGAGTTCGTGTCCATCAACCTCTGGAAGGGCAAGCACAAACAGCCGGCCTTTCTCGCCCTGAATTATTCCGGAACCTTGCCTGTGCTGGAGTTGCAGGACGGTACCCTGATCGCTGAGTGCACGGCCATCACCCAATACCTGGACGTTTTGGACGGCGACCCGCTGCTCACCGGCAAAACGCCGACGGAGCAAGGCCTCATTCATATGATGACGCGGCGCGCGGAAATCGAATTGATGGATGCGGTCAGCGTTTACTTTCACCACGCAACACCGGGGCTGGGGCCTGAGGTCGAGCTTTACCAGAACGCTGAATGGGGCGAGCGCATGCGGGACAAGGCCGTAAGAGGCATGCGCCACTTCGACGCCATCCTCAAGCACCGGTCCTTTGTGGCGGGCGAGGCGTTTTCGATGGCCGACATTGCCTTATTGGGCGGCCTGATCTTCGCATCGTTGGTCAAGCTGCCCGTGCCCGAGGACTGTGAGGCGCTGCATGCCTGGCACGCCAGGATGAACGAGCGCGCCAGCGTGAAGGCCTGGCAAGCGATGGTGCAAGAAGGCGATCGGGAAAACTGAAAACCGGTACACGCGTAGGGTCCGCCAACGGCAGGCGGACCACTACGCGATCCATGGCAGTGATTTGTTCGATGCCTCCAGCATTTGCCTTTACACTGCGCGCCCCGACTTTAAGCAAGGATGCTTTGAATGCGTTCGCTCGTCAGCGCTGTATGCCTGTTCATGACCTTCTCGGCTGGCGCCCTGGCCGAGCCGCGTTCGTTTTCGGTCAACGATCCCAGCGGCCACTACCTGGTGGAAGTGCTGTTCCCCGACGCGCCTCAAGACCTGCAACAACTGGCGCCGGCACTCATTACCCTGCGCGACAAAACCTCCCTCGACATCCTCCAGCAGTTGCACACCCCGGCCGGCAATATGCCGCTGGATCAGAACGGCAAGACCGATCCCTATCGTTTAATGGGGCAGTACGGTTTGCTGTACTTCCTGGATATTGACGGCGATGGCCGCCAGGATGTGGCGATCCGCAATGGCAGCAGCGACGATGACGACAGTCAGTACCACTACGATGTCTACCTGCAGGAACCGCAGCAAACGCAATGGCGGCGCAACGGGCCGTTGTCGGAGCTGGCGAACGAAACCTTCGGCGGTATGTTTTCGGTCAACCCGAACGACGGCATCATCCATTCCCAATCCGACAGAGGTTGCTGCTGGACCCGTTCCAGTCGCTTGCACATGCGCGACGGCCAATTGGTGCGGCTCAGTGCCTACACCCAGGAGCAGGTCCCGCCTACGGAATTTGGCGAAAACTCCAGCATGCCCAGCGGCTATATGCTACGCACCACCGGTGAATGGAAAAACGGCCAGTGGCTGGAGACGCCGCGCCTCGAAGGCCCGGTCAACGAAGACCCGCAGTACCTCGTCGGCACCCTCGACGGCAAAATCCCTGTGCAGCTCTGGTATCAGCAGCAGGGTGCGGTCTTGATTGGCGAACTGCGTTATACCAAAAGTGGCAGCGGCAACCCGATCAAGCTGGTAGGCGACCAGGACGAATACGATGGAAAACCCTTTGTTTATCTGCATGAGTATGCCGATGACGGCCATCAAACCGGCATCTGGCGCATCACCCGGCAGACCGTCGCACCTTACCTTTACAGCGGCACCTGGGTCAGCGACGCCAAGGGCAACCCGCGCGAACTGGACATCGACTTGCGCTACGAGGACCGCGAACCGGAATACAAAAAACTCGGCGATGTACCCCGCGACCAGCGCAGCGGCCACTACCAGATGCGCGATGATTTCCTCGGCCGCGACGGTGACCTGGACCTGAACATCCTGCCCGAGCGCGATGCCCAGGGCCGGGAAATTGCCGAATTGAGCATCACCCTCAAGGACGCCGGCACCTCCAATGTGATCGTCACGGTGCAGCACCGCCTGCCGATGGAAACCGACAACCTGATCATCGTGCGCGAACCCCTGGCGCCCAAATCCAATGGGCCGTATCACATACAACTGGTGAAGAACTTTGCCGTGATCAATCACAACTCGGCGCCGGACGCGCAGGATTATCTGACGGGGATGTATCGCAGGCAGCCGCGCTGACGCTCGACAACGGGCGCACCTGGTCGGCGGCTCGGGCCCCGCCGGCCTGCCCGTATAGCGCTACCGATCAGCAGCCCACACGCAAAACCCTGAGACTTCCCGGCGAAAATCTTCATAATGACGGCCATTTTGTTTAGCTCGTTATTCTGGTGTGCCCGCATGGAAATTAAGGTCAACTTTCTCGACAACCTCCGGCTTGAAGCCAAGTTCGATGACTTCACGGTGATTGCCGACCAGCCGATTCGCTACAAGGGCGACGGTTCGGCGCCGGGGCCATTCGATTACTTCCTGGCTTCGTCGGCGTTGTGCGCGGCGTACTTTGTGAAGTTGTACTGCGCCACGCGCAATATTCCCACCGAGAATATTCGCCTGTCGCAGAACAACATCGTCGACCCGGAGAACCGCTACAACCAGATCTTCAAGATTCAGGTCGAGCTGCCGGCGGACATCTCGGACAAGGACCGCCAGGGCATCCTGCGCTCCATCGACCGCTGCACCGTGAAGAAAGTGGTGCAGGCCGGCCCCGAGTTTGTGATCGAGCAAGTGGACAACCTCGACGCCGACGCTCAGGCGTTATTGATGCCCAACTCGACCTCGGAGGCGGGCACTTACATCGCCGGCAAGGACCTGCCGCTGGAGCAGACCATCGCCAATATGTCGGCGATTCTCGCGGGCCTGGGCATGAAGATCGAGATCGCCTCGTGGCGCAATATCGTGCCGAACGTCTGGTCGCTGCATATCCGCGACGCCCATTCGCCGATGTGCTTTACCAACGGCAAGGGCGCGACCAAGGAAGGCGCGCTGGCGTCGGCGTTGGGCGAATTTATCGAACGGCTCAACTGCAACTTCTTTTACAACGACCAGTTCTGGGGCGAGGAGCTGGCCAATGCGCCCTTCGTGCATTACCCGGATGAACGCTGGTTTCAGCCGGGCCCGGACGACGCGTTGCCGAGTGAAATCCTCGACGCCTACTGCCTGAAGATTTACAACCGCGACGGCGAGCTGCGCGGTTCGCACCTGTTCGACACCAACTCCGGTAACGAAGCGCGCGGCATTGTCTCGCTGCCGTTTGTGCGCCAGTCCGATGGTGAAGTGGTGTATTTCCCCTCTAACCTGATCGAAAACCTCTACCTGAGCAACGGCATGAGTGCCGGCAATACCTTGGCTGAAGCTCAGGTGCAGTGCCTGTCGGAGATTTTCGAGCGGGCGGTGAAGCGCGAAATCATCGAAGGTGAATTTGCGCTGCCGGATGTACCGGCTGAGGTCTTGGCCAAATACCCCGCCATCCTGGCAGGCATCGAAGGCCTGGAAGCCCAGGGCTTCCCGGTGTTGGTCAAGGATGCGTCCCTGGGGGGTGAATTCCCGGTGATGTGCGTGACCCTGATGAACCCGCGCACCGGCGGTGTATTCGCCTCGTTCGGCGCGCACCCAAGCCTTGAAGTGGCACTGGAGCGCAGCCTCACCGAACTGCTGCAAGGCCGCAGTTTCGAAGGGTTGAACGACCTGCCGCAGCCGACCTTCGAAGGCCAGGCGGTCACCGAGCCGAACAATTTCGTCGAGCACTTTATCGACTCCAGCGGTGTGGTGTCGTGGCGCTTCTTCAGTGCCCGGTCGGATTATGAATTCGTCGAATGGGATTTCTCCGGCCAGGGCGAAGACTCCAACGCCGAGGAGGCTGCGACGCTGTTCGGCATTCTGCAGGGCATGGGCAAAGAGTCGTACATGGCGGTTTACGAACACCTGGGCGCCACCGCCTGCCGCATCCTGGTGCCGGACTACTCGGAAATCTACCCGGTGGACGACCTGATCTGGGACAACACCAACAAGGCGCTGTTTTTCCGCGAAGACATCCTCAACCTGCACCGCCTCGATGAAGCGCAGTTGCAAGCGTTGGTCGAGCGCCTGATAGAAAGTGAACTGGACGACTACACCGACATCACCACGTTGATCGGCATTGAATTCGACGACAACACCGTTTGGGGCCAACTGACCATTCTGGAGTTGAAGCTGCTGATCTTCCTCGCCCTGCAGCAGCATGAAGAAGCCAAGGAATGCGTGGAGATGTTCCTGCAGTACAACGACAACACCGTCGAGCGTGGGCTGTTCTACCAGGCGGTAAACGCGGTGCTGGAAATGCAGCTGGACGACGACCTGGAACTGGCCGACTACGAAGCCAACTTCCGCCGTATGTTTGGTAATGAGCGCATGGATGCGGTGATCGGCTCGGTCGACGGCAGCGTGCGCTTTTACGGGCTAACGCCGACCAGCATGAAGCTGGAAGGCTTGGACCGGCATTTGCGCTTGATCGACAGCTACAAGAAGCTGCATGCGGCGCGGGCCAACGTAACCCGCGTCTGACACTGAAACCCTCCGTAGGAGCGAGCTTGCTCGCGAAAAACTCACAGGCGCCGCGTTCATCCAGGAAGCGCCCATTATCGTTGAGGTTTTTCGCGAGCAAGCTCGCTCCTACACAAAGCTTGACTGCAAACCCCTTCCACATTTGGGGCCTCGGTGATGGGCGATTTATATATGGGCCAAAGCCTGGGCTAAATCCGCGCGCAAATCCTCCACATCCTCAACCCCCACCGACAACCGCACCAACCCATCGCCAATCCCCAACTGCGCTCGCGTCGCCGCCGGGATGCTCGCGTGGGTCATGATCGCCGGATGTTCGATCAGGCTCTCCACGCCGCCCAGGCTCTCGGCCAGGGCGAAGATTTTTACGTTTTCCAGAAAGCGCGTGGCGCCCGCCAGGTCGCTGTTAAGGTCCACTGAAATCATCCCGCCGAAGCCGCGCATCTGCCGCTTGGCCAGTTCGTGCTGTGGGTGAGATTTCAGGCCAGGGTAATAAACCCGCGACACCTGCGGTTGCTGTTCCAGCCAGGTCGCCAGTTCCAGCGCGTTGCGGCAATGGCGCTCCATGCGCAGGGCCAGGGTTTTCACTCCGCGCAGGGTCAGGAACGCATCGAAGGGCCCGGCGATGGCGCCCACCGAGTTTTGCAGGAAGCCCAGGCGCTCAGCCAATTCAGGGTTGTCGCCAACGATGGCGATGCCGCCGATCACATCCGAGTGGCCGTTGAGGTACTTGGTGGTGGAGTGCACCACGATGTCGCAACCCAGCTCCAACGGGCGCTGGATCCACGGGCTGGCGAAAGTATTGTCGGCAACGCACAGGATGCCGCGGGCGCGGCAGAGGCGGGCGATGGCGCTGAGGTCGGTCAGGCTCAGCAGGGGGTTGCTGGGCGTTTCGACCCAGACCATGCGCGTGTCGTCCCGCAGCGACGCCTCAAATGCCGATACATCACTCAGGTCTACATAGCTGAATGTGTGCCCGGCGCTGCGCTGACGCACCTTGTCGAACAGGCGGAAGGTGCCCCCATACAAGTCATTACCGGAAACGATGTGGGCACCGGCATCGAGCAGCTCAAGCACCGTCGAAATCGCCGCCAGCCCAGAGGCAAACGCGAAGGCCTGAGTGCCGCCTTCAAGGTCGGCCACGCAACGTTCCAGGGCGAAGCGCGTGGGGTTGTGGGAGCGGCCGTAGTCGAAGCCTTTGTGCACGCCAGGGCTGTCTTGCAGGTAGGTGGAGTTGGCATAGATCGGCGGCATCAGCGCGCCCGTGGTCGGATCGGGGGATTGCCCGGCATGGATCACACGGGTGGCAAATGCGCTTTTATCGGGCTGGCTCATGCAAGGGATCTCCGTAGGTGGTTGAGCAGGTCGACGCGGGTGATCAGGCCATGGAAGCCCGAGGCGTCGGCAATGATGGCGACCAGGCCGCGATCCAGCTCCGCCTGCAGTTCGGCCAGGCTGGCGCTGGGGGCCAGGGTGTGCGGTGTGCGGGTCATGGCGCTGGCTACGCTCATGGAAAAATGCGTGGCGTCCTGGTGCAGGCCCAGCAGCAGGTCGGACTCATCGATAACGCCCGCCAGTTGCGTGCCATCCACCAGCACCGGCAGTTGCGAAACGTCCGCCAGGCGCATGCGCTGGAAGGCGGTGAGCAGGGTGTCGTCGGGGCTTACGCTGATCACCCGGCCATCTTCGAAGCGGCGGGCGATCAAGTCGCGCAGGTCGCCGTAGTGCTTGTATTGCAACAGGCCGGCGTCGTTCATCCATTGGTCGTTGTAGACCTTGGACAGGTAGCGCGTGCCGGTGTCGCACACAAAGGTGACCACGCGCTTGGGCTCGGTTTGCTCACGGCAATAACGCAGCGCGGCGGCGAGCAGGGTGCCGGTGGACGAGCCACCGAGAATGCCTTCGGCCTTGAGCAGCTGGCGAGCATGGTCGAAGCTCTCTTCATCGCTGATGGAGTAAGCGTGGCGCACGCTGGACAGGTCCGCAATCGACGGAATGAAATCCTCGCCGATGCCTTCTACCGCCCAGGAGCCGGGTGTTTGCAACTGGCCGCTGCGGCTGTACTCGGCCATCACCGAACCCACAGGATCGGCCAGTACCATGGCCAGTTCGGGCTGCACGCGTTTGAAGAAACGGGTCAAGCCGGTGAGGGTGCCGGCCGAGCCGACGCCCACCACAATCGCATCGACATCGTGCTGGGTCTGCGCCCAGATCTCCGGCGCGGTGCTGGTTTCATGGGCTAGAGGATTGGCCGGGTTGTTGAACTGGTCGGCGAAGAACGAGCCCGGAATGTCTTTGGCCAGACGCGCGGCCACGTCCTGGTAATACTCGGGGTGGCCCTTGCCCACATCGGAGCGCGTGATGTGCACCTCGGCGCCCATGGCCTTGAGGTGCAGTACTTTTTCCGTGGACATCTTGTCCGGCACCACCAGCACCACGCGGTAGCCTTTGGCCCGGCCGACCAGCGCCAGGCCGAGCCCGGTATTGCCGGCGGTGGCCTCGATAATGGTGCCACCGGGGCGCAGACGGCCGTCGCGCTCGGCGGCGTCGATCATCGCCAGGCCGATACGGTCCTTGATCGAACCACCGGGGTTTTGCGACTCAAGCTTGAGAAACAGCGTGCAAGGGCCGGTATCGAAGCGGCTGACTTTGACCAGCGGCGTGTTACCGATCAGTTCAAGTACGGCGGGGCGGGATAGGGTGGGCATGTCGTCACCTGGTTACGGGATGGGCGCAGAGCGGGGGGACAGCAAATCAGAGCATGGCTTGAAACATAGGCCGGTATCGCCCGGGTCGCAACCGAGCGGTCCGTTGCATGACATTTTTTGGCGCATGGCTGATGGGAGAAGAGGGGGTTGCTCGAGATCGAATGTGGGCGTTGGCGAGCCTTGGCGAGGCTACGATGGCGGCGGCACTGCTGGAATAGGTATTGCGCCACCCAACGCCCTCGCGGCCTCGCTAAAGCTCGAGCGCTCCCACGTCAGTCCCGCGCAATGGCAGTTTCGATGGCACCAATGTCAATTCTGGTCATGGTCATTACTGGCGTCGGCGTTCAGGCTTTCACGGCTTCCCGGCAGGCGCGAGCACCCACACGCCGCGAACGCCAGCTCAACCACAGCACCATTACCAAACCCAGTCCTGCCATCAACGCGCCTGCCAGGGAAATGGCCGGGTAGCCCAGCCCGGCGTTGATCACCGCGCCACCCAGTGCCGCCCCAATCGCATTGCCGAAATTGAACGCGCCGATGTTCATCGCGCAGGCCAGGTTAGGCGCATCCCTGGCGGCTTCCATCACACGCATTTGCAACGGCGGCACCAAGGCAAAACTGGCGGCGCCCCACAGCAGAATCGACAGCGCGGCAGGAAGCGGCCATTGCATAAGTACCGAGAAAGCCAGCAGCACGGCAATCAACACCACCAGCGAGGTGATGAGCGTGCGGTCCACTGAACGGTCCGCTGACTTGCCGCCCCACACATTGCCGAGGGTCAGGCCGATACCGAACAGCACGAGCATCCCGGTGATGAAGTTAGTCGACGCGTGGGTGACATCCCGCAAAATCGGCGCGATATAAGTGAACACCGTGAACATCGCACTGGAGCCCACGACCGTCAGCGCCAACGCCGCCAGCACCGGTCCGCGCCCCAGCACGCGAATTTCCGCCATCAGCCCGCCACCTTTGGGCGCGGGAGCATTGGGCAATGCCCACCACAGTGCGGCCATGACCGCCGCACCCAATCCACTGATGCCCCAGAACGCCGTGCGCCAACCAAAATTCTCGCCAAACCAGGTGGCCAGCGGCACACCCCCAATGGTTGCCAGGGTCAGCCCCATGAACATCGCCGCGACAGCTCCCGCGCGCTTTTCGGGCGCCACCAGGCTCGCGGCCACAATCGAGCCAATCCCAAAGAAAGCCCCGTGATTCAGCGACGTCACCAGCCTGGCGATCATCAAGGTCTGATAGCTGGTGGCCAACGCGGAGAGCAAGTTACCCAAGGTGAAAATCGCCATCAGCCCGACCAGCAGATAACGGCGCGGAACCCTGGCCGTGGCGAGCGTCATGATCGGCGCGCCGATCAGCACGCCCATGGCATAGGCACTCACCAACAGCCCGGCGGCGGGAATGGATACGCCAAGATCGGCGGCAATACCGGGCAGCATGCCCATGGGTGCAAACTCTGTGACCCCGATGCCAAAGGCACCGATGGACAACGCTACAAGGGGTGGATTGATACGCATGGTTGACTCCTCATCTGTGTGTCAAATGCTACAATTCCGCCTTTTCAAGCAGTAGCCCTCGGTTGGGAACTACAGCTTTGCGCAGGAGGCACAAATGGACATCGGTGGCCGCTCCGGAGAGATGGAAGTGTTCGCCATGGTCGCCGAGCACGGCAGCCTGTCCGGCGCGGCGCGAGCCCTGGGGCTGACGCCATCGTCCGTCAGCCGCATCATCACCCGCACCGAGCGGCGCATCGGCACCCGGCTACTGCTGCGCACCACCCGCGCCATCACCTTCACCGCCGAAGGCGAAGCCTACCTGCGCGGCGCCCGACGCATCCTGGCGGACATGGCCGAAGTCGAAGACGCCATCACCGACCAGGGCGCCCCACGCGGACGCCTGCGAGTCAGCGCCGCACTGGCCCATGGCCGCATGACCATCGTCCCACTGATCGCCGCCTTCAGCGCCCGCTATCCCGCCATCGTCGTCGACCTGATGCTCGGCGATGAGGTCGTGGACATCCTCGGCGGTCAGGCGGACGTCGCCATCCGCTTCGGCCCACTCGCCGACAGCCCCCTGACCGCCCGCCACATCGGCTCCACCGGCCAAGTCATCGTCGCCTCACCCGATTACCTGGCGCGCCACGGTACCCCGGTTACACCGCAGGATTTACTCAACCACAACTGCCTGCGCTTCAACTTCCGCCGGGCCGCGCCTGATTGGCCGTTTCGGGCAGAGGGGCGTGAGTTTTCATTGAAAGTGGCGGGGACGATTGAGGGGAATAGTGGCGAGGCATTGGCGCAGTTGGCGAAGCTGGGCGCCGGGATTGCGCGGGTAGGGGCGTTCAGCGTGGCGCAGGATCTTGAACGCGGGGACCTGGTGGCATTGCTTGAGGCTTATAACCCAGGGGATGTGGAGCCGATTCATGCGGTGTTTGTGGGGGGAGGGGCGATGCCTGCGCGGGTGAGGGCGTTTGTGGATTTTTTGGTGGAGCGGCATGGGGTTTGATCGGGTGTGTGTGGGGCTGTGGGGAGGAGGATGTTTGACTGGCGGAGTTCGGCCAGAAGTAGACTTCAGATATCTACCAAGCGATATAGCGCTTGAGCGTGGGATGTCGCTAGCCCTGTACGCTGCAAATTTCGGCGACTTTGCGAGCTGGGAAGCGCGGTTGCGGCGATCACAAGACTGCCGTGTTTTTTTGCTTGCTCGGGAGTATCAGTTTTTTTGTGTTCGGGCTGGTTAGGGCCTGCCGTCAGGC
>NZ_JASLAW010000027.1 GCF_030147005.1 Pseudomonas sp. | reverse complement strand
CCCACGGGCCTGTTCCGGGCTCATGTAGCTGGGCGTACCGACGGCGAAACCGGCCTGGGTGAATTGGGTGCGGTCGTCCAGTGACTTGGCGATGCCGAAGTCCGAGAGCACCGCCGTGCCGTCGGCGCGGAACAGGATGTTGGCCGGCTTGACGTCACGGTGCACCAGGCCCAAGCCATGGGCGTAACCCAAGGCCGAGGCAATCTGGCGGATGTAGATCAGACCCTGCTCCGGCGACAGACCGGCGGCGATGCGCTCCTTGAGCGTGCCGTTGGGCAGGTATTCCATGGCCATGTAATACAGCTCACCGACATTGCCGATGTCATGGATGGTCACCGTGTGCGGGTGCGACAAGCGTGCCAGGGTCTTGCCCTCGCGCAGGAAGCGTTCGCAGAACGTCGGGTCGGCCGCCAACGCCGCCGCCATCACCTTCAACGCCACCTTGCGTTCCAGCGAGCGCTGGGTGGCCAGGTAGACGTTGGCCATGGCGCCTTCGCCGATTTCGCCTTCGATGTCATAGCCCGGAATATCAATGTTCATGGCGACACCTTCACGACGATGGTGGTGATGTTGTCCGGTGCGCCGCGATTAAGCCCCAGGTGCACCAGGCTGCGCACGATTTCGTCCGGCGCGTCGTGGCCGAGCACCTCGCGGATCTCATGGTCCTCGACGGTCTTGGTCAGGCCGTCGCTGCACAGCAGGTAACTGTCGCCGGGGGCGATCAACAGATCCACCGAGGCCACGTCCAGGTGCGCTTCCACGCCCACCGCGCGGGTCACGATATTGGCGCGTGGATGCACGCGAGCATCGGCTTCGCTGAGCAGGCCGCTGTCTTGCAGGTCCTGCACGTAGCTGTGGTCGCGGGAGATGCTTTGCAGCTCACCGTCGCGCAGGCGGTACAGGCGACTGTCACCGGCCCACAGGCACACCCCGCGCAGCCCGCGCGCAGCCAACACCACGACGGTGCTGCCCATCATGGTCACGCCACGGTTGGCGGTTTCTTCGCGTACCGCCGCGTTAATGCGGATCAGGTCGTTGCGCAAGGCGGCCGCGAATTCGTCGAGGGAACGCCCCACTGGCACAGTGCGCAGGCTGTCGACAATCAGGCTGCTGACATAATCGCCAGCCGCGTGCCCGCCCATGCCATCGGCCACCACCCACAGGCGGTTCTCCGGCAGGTCCAGGCACGCGTCTTCGTTGACCTGGCGCACCATGCCCACATGGCTTTTGCTCGCCGATTTGTACGTCGCCCCCATCTACACCACACCTTCTTGTCCGAGCAAAAACTGCGCAAAATCGCTGGCGGCAGGCAAGCCCTGACACCTTAATAATCCGGGAGAAATACGTTGCGAGCCTCGGCCCCACCACAGGCTGGCGCCTTCGCAGGCTTGCTCGGCAAGCGCCGTCATACGCCCATGGGGCACGATGGCGGCCACGCGTTGCAGGCCGGCGAAGCGGCTGTCGACCGCGCGCACTTCAGTGGCCGGCAAGCCAAGGCGGTCGAGGCCAGCGTTGAAATCTTCGAACGCCGCGCCCGCGTCCAGGGTACTGAGCAGCAGCTCCTCGGCCTGCTCAAACCACGTATCCGGCCCGCCTACCAGAGAGGCGGGGTTGGTGTCGTGATCGAGCAATGCCACCACCGCCAGCGGAAAATACCGCCCGACCCGATCGATACTCGGCATCACCACACCCACCGCCGCGTCAGGTCCGCATACCCCTGGCGCCAATACAAAGCGCCACAGCGGGCTGACCAGATAGGCGTTGAGCCAGTCACCGCCCAAGCTGTTCTGGCTGGCGAGCAGCCCCGCCGCCAGCCAGCTGTCCCAGGGGGCGATAAAGCTCTGAGGCAAGGCACGGCTGACAAAATCACCGCGACTGGCCAACTTGCCGTAGAAACCCAGCGTCGTCATAGCCGCTCCGGCAGGCTGAAGCCACTGAGCACGCGGCTTTTGAACGGGTTGAAGGCGCTGTTGGCACGCAACTCGTAGGCAATGCTCGCGCCATCAACGCGCAGGCGCAGGTTGAAGCGGTCCGGCGAGTTACCGGCGGTCAGGTCCGATTGCTCCAGCAGGCGGAACCAAGCCCAGGGGCCGTCCAGCGTCACACCGGAACGCCCGCTGGCCGCCGGTGGCATGATGGAGATACGCACCACGCCGCTGCTGCCGGGGTTCGGCCATTGCATCGCCACCGGGCGGCTCGGGCCATGGTCGTAACTCAGTTGCTGGCCGTCGAGGTCAAGCAGGAACTGGGTGATGGTCGGGTCCATCGACACCGGCTTGAGTTCGAAGCGCACGATGGGTTGCGTCCCCCCCGACCTGAAGAACGCGTCACGAATCGTCGCCGCGCGCTGGAAGGTTTGCAGCACGCCCGGCGCGATACCAAGCTTTTGCGCCGCGCCCGGCTGCCAGCGCCAGGTCTGCGCCGATGTATCCACATAGGGCTGCAGGTACTTGCGGAAGTAGTTATCCATCACCCCGCCGACGCCGAAGAACTGGCCGAAGTCATCCAGGGTCGCGTCCCGCGCACTGCCCGGCGACATCGGGTAGCGCCCGGCCAGAGACTGGCGATACACGTTGACCACTTCGCTGACCCAGGCCGCGTTCAGCTGGTTACGCACCCCGCCCATCATGCTGTTGGTGGTGGAGTTGACCACCGACTTGACCATGCCCTGCACCAGCGGCGGCTGGCGTTCGGCATTCAGGCTGACCCGCGTGGCTGCGGCAGCCGCCTGGTTCTTCGCTTCGCCGAGCAGCGCATCGCCGCTGGCGCCGACCATGGCGCTGACTTGCACATACAGCGCATTCATATCCGAGAGCAGGCCGTCGATAGCCGCCGGCTCGCCTTCGTTTTTGCTGACGATGCTGTTGAGTTCGGCAAAATGCGCGGTGACCGGATCATCCGCAGCCGCGGGCGCATTGGCGCTCGGTTGCTCCTGGCCAAGCAGGCTGCCCAGGCGCTCCTTGAGTTTGTCGACGCCGCCCTCCACCGGCACGCCCTTGGCGGCCAATTGGCGCTCTTCGGCTTGCAGGTCGGTTTCCTTGGCCACCGCCACCAGCAGCTTTTTCAACGGCGAGGTCGGCCCCGAGATTACCCGCAGCACATCGGCAGCCTGGGCCACGCTGGTGATCGGCACAAAGTCGATGTCTGCCAACAACGCATCCCATTGGCGCTGGTAATCCTGGAAGTACAAGCGGCGTACATCGGCGGCCAGGCTCACCACGTTCTGCTGGTCGGCCTGTTCCTGGCCCAACACCCATTGCTCTTCAGCCAGGGTGCCGGTTTGGTTCAGGCTGCTCAGCAAAAACCCCTGGCGATAACCCTTGGCGGTGAAAAACCCGCTCAACGGCTCGCCCAACGGCTTACCGCTCTTGCGACTGAATACCAGCGCGGCATCCCGGCCGGCAGCTTCATTGATGCGAAAATCGGGGATACCTTCGGGCAGTTTCTGGCGTTTGACCCGGTCGTAGACACGCTGGGCCACCGGCAGTTGTTGCAGTTGGCGGCGCAGGTCGTCGATCAAGCGTGGGTCAAGGCGCGCACTCGGTGGATGGCGGTCAAACAGTGCCTGCAGATGCCCGGTCAACGCTTGGCGCTGATCGGCCGGAAGGTCGCGTGGCAGGTTGCGATCCCAGTCGAGGGCAATCCAGGCCTTGATGAAGTTTGGGTCGTAATGCTCGTTGTCGGCCAGCATCAGGTAGGCCTTGAGGCCTTCGTAGAGGAAGTCCGAGTTGCCGCCGCCGTGCAG
>NZ_JASLAW010000236.1 GCF_030147005.1 Pseudomonas sp. | reverse complement strand
CACCTTGAGCGAGATGGCCGGGATAGACCGGCATGCGCGCGGGGCCACGGTGACTTATCGCGAGCATCAGGTGGATGACAGCGGCACCCAGACGGATCGCCGCGCCACGGTGGTGTTCGAGAAGCAGGCCAGTGGCGCGCTGTTGTGGCGCCATCTGCACGAGACCTTTATCAAGGCCTGACGCGATCAGACTGATGCGATCAGAAAATGTGGGAGCAAGCCTGCTCCCACATTTCAGTTTTGCGCCTGGTCGACGATCACGGTGCAGGTGATACCCGCCGCCAGCAGCACGCCCTGCGGCACTTCATCGATATGAATGCGCACCGGCACGCGCTGGGCCAGGCGCACCCAGTTGAACGTCGGGTTCACATCCGCAATCAGCTCGCGGCTTTCGGGGTTGTCGCGGTCGTAGATGCCACGGGAGATGCTTTCCACATGGCCCTTGAGCGTCTCGCCGCTCATCAATTGCATGTCGGCTTTGTCGCCGATTTTCACGTGGGGCAGCTTGGTCTCTTCAAAGAAGCCATAGACCCAGAACGAGTTCATATCCACCACGGCCATCTTCGCTTCACCGATGCGCGCATAGTCGCCGCGATGCACATTGAGGTTGGTGACATAACCGTCGACCGCCGCCACGACACGGGTGCGCTTCACGTTCAGTTCAGCAGCTTCCAGTTGCGCCAGGGCATGCTGGTAATCGGCCAGGGCCGAATCGGCGATGTTGCTCGCGTCGTCGCGGTTTTCCCTGGAGATCACCAGGGCGTCGAGGTCGGCGCGGCGGTGGGCGTTGACCTTGCGCATCTCCCAGGTGGCCTTGCGTGAGGCCACCAGCGCTTGCGCTTGTTTCACCGCGATGCGGTAGTGCTCGGGGTCGATCTGCATCAGCAGGTCGCCCTTTTTCACTAACTGGTTATCGCGTACCGGCACGTCGACCACCTCGCCGGTGACGTCGGCCGCCACGTTGATGATGTCGGCGCGCACCCGGCCGTCGCGGGTCCACGGCGTTTGCATGTAGTGCACCCACAACGTGCGGCCAATCCAGATCGCCAAAGCCAGGACCAGCAAGGTCGCGAGCAGGCTGAAAAACTTTTTCATCGGGGCATTCTCAACGGTAGACGCTCAGCGCCAGGGCGCCGAACAGGCAAACGAACAGGCTCAGGCGCAGCAACGCCGGGTGCCAGAAAAACCGGTACAGGTCGAACCCGGCCAGGAAACGATCCAGGGCCCAGGCCAGTACGGCCGCGATCAGGAACATCAGGGTCATGGTCGGCATGTAGAGGCCGTGGAACGCGATTTCACGGGGCATTCATGGCTCCTTGCGTGGCGCCTTTGAGCGCCGCCAGCGGTGATTGCGGGTCGAGCAACGAGGTGCGGATAAAGTGCAGGTAGCTTTTCACTCGGCGCAGGGCCGACGTGTCGAAGTGCGGCGCAAAGGGTTCATCGGTGGCCTGCACGCGGCTGATCGCATGGTCGACGGCGATCAAGCCGCGTTCCAGGTTGCTGGCGCTCGGTTGCAGGAACAGTCGCACCAGTGAACGCCCCATCACGCGGATCGCCTGGCGCCAGGGCTGGGATTCGGCGTACGCCGGATGCACCGGCAGGATCGCCTGTTCCTTGCGCAACTCAATGATCGCGTGGCCGACCTCCAGCACCACGAACATCCAGCGCAGCAGATCGCGCTGCACTTGCGGCTGGCCGGCCGCGAGGCCGTAAGCCTGGTGCAGCAGGTCACGGGTGCGGCTTTCGAAACTCGACGCCAAGCCCTTGAGCTTGCCGCTGATCGCATACACCACTTGCTCGCGCAGGTCTTGCTCCAGACGCCGCCACAGCCAACGGCTATTGGGCGGCAGGATGATCGCCCCGGCCGCCGCGCACACCAGCATGCCGATGATCATGGCGATGTAGTCATTGATGAAGGTGTAAGGGTTGTAGAGCGTCAGGTTATCCGGCACCGAGCCGGTGCTGAAGAAGATCAGCAAGCCCACGCCGACCCCGGCGTACTGCGGGCGCGAGGCGAGGAAGGCGCCGAAAATGATCACGGGCGCGAGCATCGTGCAAAGCAATGGGAAGCCATCGATCCAGGGAAACACGAAGAACATTTCGACGAAGCCCACCAGCGCACCGATCAACGTGCCGCAGGCCATCTGGAAGGCCATGCGCTTGGGGTTGGGCGTGGCGGCGGACAGGCCGACGGTGGCGGCCGCAATCAACGTCATGGTCGCGCCACTGGGCCAGGCGGTGGCTACCCAGTAACTGCCGAGGACGATCAGGATGAACGAGGCACGTATCCCGGCGGCGGCGCAGGCCAGCCAGTTGGTTTTCGGCGTATAGGTCTGGTCCCAGTCTTCGCGCGCATGGCGGTGATCGGCCAGGGACGCGTGGGTTTGTGCGTAGTTGTGCAGGTCGTCGACGAAGCGATACAGCAATTCATAGGCGGTATGAAAATCCAATTGCTCGGCTTCGGTGGGGTCGCCTTCCTGAAAGGCCGCGCGCAGGCTGCGCACCTTGGCGGGCAAGCTGTCTTTGTAGGCGCTGAGCAAGTTGACCAGCCGCGCCGCGTCGGGGGTGGTCAGGGCGCGGCCGGAAAAACCGTCGAGCACTTCAGCCAGGTCCTGCAGGCCGGGCTTGATCGCCGCCACCACGTGATCGGCTGCGTCGGCGCGCAGCCGCGCCAGCAACTGGTGCAAGGCGTTAAAGCGCGTGGTGATGCTCATGAACTCGCTGTTGAGGCGGCTGAGACGGCCATTGCGCCTGCGCATATGCGGGTCTTCAAACACCGTGACGCTACGCAAGCCTTCCAGGCCGACAGCTTCGGCGATAAAGCGCACGTTGGCGCTTTCAAACCCTTCACGCCGGCTGCGCCCGCGCAGGCCGTCGGTGACGAACAACGCGAACACCCCAAAGCGTTGGTAGAGCGCATTGCGCATCGCGGCGCTGGAGGTTTGCGGCAGGATCGCGGCGCTGACCAGCGTCGAGCAGAGAATCCCCAGGGAGATTTCCAGTACCCGCCACACCGCCGCCATAAAAGCGCCGTCCGGGTGGGCCAACGCCGGCAAGCCGACCATCGCCGCCGTGTAGCCGGCGAGCACAAAACCGTAGGCGCGAAAGTTGCGGTTACGCGTGGCACCGGCGGTGCAAATACCCACCCAGATGGCCAGGGCGCCGAGGAACAGTTCGGTGTTCTGCGCAAACAACGCGATCAGCAGCACCATCACCGCCGACCCGGCCAACGTGCCGAGGAAGCGATAAAAGCTCTTGGCGAATACCTGGCCGCTCTGCGGTTGCATCACGATAAACACCGTGATCATCGCGGTGCGCGGCTGCGGCAGTTCCAGGCGCATCGCCAGCCACAGCGTGAGGAACGCGGCGAGCAGCACCTTGAAGATATACACCCAGGTCACGCCATCGCTGCGCGCCCAGTCGAAAAACCCACGGCGCCACTCAAGGGAGTGCAGCCAGCGCAGTGGTGCAGGCAGGGGAGTCATCGCCATCTACTCAGTGATCGAACACGGCCAGCGCCGCCGGAGTCTTGCTGGGGAGGGTTTTGTCGGCGTGCGGTACATCGTCGCCGGCACCGAGGCCACCGCCCAAAGCGGTCACCAGTTCGGCATGGGCGCTCAGGCGCGCGGCCTGTACTTGCTGCTCTATCTGCTGCTGGCGAAACAGCAGGGTTTGGGCGTTCAGCACGTTGAGGTAGTCGGTGAGGCCGCGTTGATAGGCGACGGTGGCGATGTCGTAGGTTTTCTGCGCCGACGCCACCGATTGCGCGGCGAACGACGCTTGTTTTTCCATAGACTCGCGGCGGATCAACTGATCACTGATGCCCTTGAGCGCATTGATCAGGGTCTGGTTGTAGTGCGCCACGGCAACGTCATAACCGGCGCTGGCTTCACCCAGCTGCGCACGTAGACGCCCACCGTCGAAGATCGGCAGGCTGATTGCCGGGCCGACGTTGTAATTGAATTTCTTGCCCGCCAGGAACGCCAGCATGCCGCCACCGGTGGCCATGTAACCGAGGCTGCCCGCCAGGTCGACGTTGGGGTAGAAGCCCGCATGGGCGACATCGATACCACGCGCCTGCGCCGCCACTTGCCAGCGACTGGCGACGACGTCCGGGCGCTGGCCGAGCAATTGCGCGGGCAAGTTCGAAGGTAACTTCAGCGCTGCGGCGAGCGCCAGGCTAGGGCGTTGCAAGTGCGCGCCCGCCCCCGGGCCTTGGCCGGCCAACGCCGCCAACTGGTTGCGGCTGAGGGCGATTTCCTCGTCCAGCGCGTCCAACTGACGGTGGGTTTCCGACAGCGGGGTTTCGGCCTGGCTGACGTCAAAGTGCGTGCCGATGCCAGCGTTCAGGCGTTTGTTGGCAAGGTCGAGAATCTGCTGTTGCTGGGCCAATGTGGCCGCGACGATATCGCGATCGGCGTAATGCAAGGACAGCTGGATATAGGCGCGCACCACGTTGTTTTGCAGCTCAAGCTGGGCTTGGCGTGCCTGGGCGACGCTCATATGGGCCAGGTCGACGGCACGCTCGGTGGCATTGCTCTCGCGGCCCCACAGGTCGAGGGCGTAACTCAAACCCAAGGATGAGTTGTTGTCCCACGTGTTCGCACCGCTCAACTCGCCGGGGCCGTAGAACTGATCCTTCGGCCAGTTATGGCGTTTGAGGGTGGTGTCGCTGTTTATCTGCAAGGACTCGGCCGACTCGGCCTCCCCGGCCATGGCCCGCGCTTGACGCACCCGCGCGGCGGCCTCGGCCATGCTGGGGCTGTCTTGCGTGGCGAGTTCGACCCAGCGGTTCAGTTGCGGGTCGCCGTAGGCCTGCCACCATTGCACGGTAGGCCAGTGCGCGTCGTTGGCCGCGCTCTGGATCGCTTCGTCGGTGGCCAAGTGGTTGGCGTCCAGGGACTGGCCCTGGGGGCCGATGCCTCCGGTGCCGATGCAGCCGCTGATTGCTAACGATAAAGCCCAAACACTGAGAGTCTTCAGCTCTCTGCTGATGCGACGCGGCACGGCTTGCGAATTCCTGAGGTGGTTGACGCGGGGGGAGTGGCGCAATTCTAGGGGGCATGAACGGGAACGATAAGCGGGCATTCCTGTGAATCTTTATTACCGTTCCGACGATAATCCCAGGCGGGGCACGCGCACGGTTCAGACAGTTTTCCTGGGGCACCGGAACTCGTCTTACATCGCCAGGCATCACCCGCCTGCACAATCGTGAGCCCGCCTGCCTCAGGAGCGCCCGATGCTTTCCATCCCCAGCCCACTGTCGCCCCCCCTGCCCCTCGACACCACCGCGGTTCTGCACAGGCAACTGCGCAAAAACCCGGAGCCTTTGAGCCCCGGCGCGCTTCCTCTGCAGAGAGATGCGCGCTGGATCGCCGACCATGTGCTGGAAAAGCTGGTACCACTTGCCGGCTGTCGTCGCGACAAGCTTGCCGTAGAAGCGCTTCACCACACACTGTGCAACAGCGAACAGCGGCTGGAACTGTCGGCCGATGAGCTACCGAATTTCTACACGTTCTTCAAAAAAGCCGAGCACCTGCTCAAGGCGCATCGCACCAGCAGAACCCCGGAAATAGAAGCCGATTACATACTGTGCCGTGCCCTGAAATGGCAGTTTCGCGCCGCGATCAGCGACGCCAGGCATGAGCGTCTGACACAGCGGCTGCTGACGTCGCTTTCCTATGTTCGCAACGGCGGGGAACGCCATAACCATCGTCATATCGGCTATGACTTCGCGCTGGAGTCGACGAGCCTGATCAGTGCAGGACCCCACTTGGCCATCGACTCGCACCTGCACATCGGCCCGGACCAACAGGTCAAAAGCACCCGTGTGATCGCCCTGCAGGGAAAACTCAAATCCACGCTGACGGACTTGGGTGATGTCCAGTCTCAGCACCAAATCGCGCTCGGGCATTTACTGTCCCGCACGTACGCAAGCCTGGAACATTACGCCGACAGCCGCAGCGGCTCGCTACACACCTCGCTGAGCGAAAGTATCGGGCGCACGCTCAGGCAACTGCGCAACCTGTTGAGCGACCATCACCACCTGCACCGAGACAGGGCCTATTCAGCGCTGAGTCAGCCCTACGTTCGGCAGACACTGAACCGCGCCGGCCTGGCCGGGGTGGAATTACCCGCCCTGCACGACGCCACAGCGCAGGTCATCAGTGAGCAAGGCATCGCATTGAATGCACAGGGCAAGATGGCGGTGGATTTTTTCAGCGTATTAAAAGTTAACTCCAGCCTGGGGCTGATCCTGCAACGTACTCACCTGCGCAAAGTACTGGATATTCTCGGCCTTCACGACATGGCTCCGGCACTGGCAAAGCAACAACTTGCCGGCTCCGGACACCAGGGTGACGACGCGATGACGCTGCTCACTGCGATGAAAGCCCACGTGGACTGCGCCAGCCAGCGATTTACCCTACAGGCCAGCGCCCCCTTACCGGCGTGCGAGCTGAGCCGCAGCCTGAGCGCGAGCCACCGGCAAGCCTGCTCGCTGCTGGAACGCTATGTGCAGCTCAAGGCAGCCTCGCGTATCGATCCTGAGCGGGACAGCGCCATACGCGGGTTGATCGATCAACACCGCGCATTGCTTCGACCCGAGTCGTTGAAGGTGTACAAACTCACAGCCCAGTCCCAGACGCTGAGCGGTTCGGCCGGCATCACGGCTTCGTCGCAAGCCGAGACCGGCAAAGGGGTAACGATTGAAGTCAGCCACCGCAAACGGGATGACCCCCATCTGAGCGGTGATTACCTGGCGATTGACATTGCCCCGCTCAAATCTGCCAGTGCATTAAAAAAAATTCTTGGCCAGGCGTTGTCAGCCCTTGGCGAGCAGACGTTTGAGTGGACCAACTTGATCCATTCGATCAGCGAGTCGCTGCTCGACCCCGCCAAACCGTCCTCCACTCACGTGCTGGTCAAAATCAAGCACGGTGAACCGGTGCTGCTGCTCACCCGCCATACGGTGAAAAAAGACCGCGACCTGACGCTGCCGGACCCGGTCAAGCAGTGCAGCGGCCTGGACCTGCAGTCCCTGCGCACGAAGCAAACCTTGCGCAAGGAGCAGGTGGGCAATCAATCCCTGGACCATCTGTTGCCGGTAGCCCGCCACTGCCTGCACCCCCCCGGTCAACGACACGCCTGGGACACTTACCTGCAGCAACATGCCGATGACGTTCAGGCACTGCTCGACACGATCGGCCGGCAGTGCCCTGGCACGGTGCTGAGTGCAGAACTTGACGCGCTCAAGCGCATCAGCCCGGCGCTCACCTTGGCGGTCGAAACATTGACGCAACATGCGCACACCGCCGGTGAAGCCCCTACCGCGGAAAATCGTCGCCGAGCGCTGGCGGCGTTCAATCATGTGTTACTGGCCTACCTGCCGCACTACGAGGCGAAAGTCAGCGAGGCCTGGACGCTGTCCTAAACAGGCAAGCCGAGCGGTTCCACACCTGCGCGCAACTTCATGTCACAATTTGCCATCTCCCTTGAGAACACCCCATGGACACCTTGCAAAACATGCGCGCGTTCAGTTGCGTTGCAGAGGCCGGCAGTTTCACTGCCGCCGCCGCGCAACTGGACACCACTACCGCCAACGTCTCGCGCGCGGTCTCGAACCTTGAGGCCCACCTGCAAACCCGCTTGCTCAACCGCACCACCCGCCGCATCGCGCTTACCGAAGCCGGCAAACGCTATTTGCTGCGCTGTGAGCAGATCCTCGCTTATGTCGAAGAAGCCGAAGCAGAAGCCAGCGATGCCCATGCGCGCCCCGCCGGGCAATTGAAAGTGCACACCATGACCGGTATCGGCCAGCATTTCGTGATCGACGCAATCGCCCGCTACCGCCGCACCCACCCCGACGTGACCTTCGACCTGACGCTCGCCAACCGCGTGCCGGACCTGCTCGACGAGGGCTATGACGTGTCCATCGTGCTGGCCAGCGAACTGCCGGATTCCGGTTTCGTCTCGCAACGCCTGGGCATCACCTACAGCATCGCCTGCGCCTCGCCGGAATACGTCAAGGCCAAGGGCTGCGCACAACGGCCCCAGGATTTGCTCAACCATGCCTGCCTGCGCCTGGTCAGCCCGGTGATCCAGCTGGATAAATGGACCTTCAACGGGCCCGAAGGCCAGGAAAGCGTGGCAATCAACACCTCGCCGTTTCTGGTCAATTCGGCCGATGCGATGAAAACTGCAATCACCAGCGGCATGGGCGTCGGCCTGCTGCCGGTGTACGCCGCCATCGAAGGGTTGCGCAACGGCACACTGGTGCGCGTGATGCCGACCTACCGTTCCCAGGAGTTGAACCTGTACGCCATCTACCCGTCGCGCCAATACCTGGATGCGAAGATCAAGACCTGGGTGGAATACCTGCGCGGTTCGTTGCCGGAAATCCTGGCGGCGCACCAGGCTGAGCTGGTGGCGTATGAGTTGAGCGGTGGCCTGGGTGGCGTGCGGATGGCGAACTGAAACTCACCTGACAGCACCTGCCGAATGTGGGAGCAGGCCCCACATTGGTTTGGCCGCAGCCTGACAACGCGGGTCAGGAATGTTAGGTTGCTTGGCATTCTTCCGGAGTCGATGAGCCCGCCTGCCATGAAAAAGACTGTCCTGGCCTTCAGCCGTGTCACGCCGCAAATGATCGAACGCCTGCAACAGGATTTCGAAGTGATCGCGCCCAACCCCAAGCTGGGGGACATCAATGCCCAGTTCAACGAAGCCCTGCCTCACGCCCACGGTTTGATCGGCGTGGGCCGCAAGCTGGGCCGCGAACAGCTTGAAGGCGCGCGCCAACTGGAGGTGGTGTCCAGTGTGTCGGTGGGCTACGACAACTATGACGTCGCGTACCTCAATGAGCGCGGGATCATGCTCACCAATACCCCTGACGTGCTCACCGAAAGCACCGCCGACCTGGCGTTCGCCCTGCTGATGAGCAGTGCGCGCCGCGTGGCCGAACTGGACGCCTGGACCAAGGCCGGCCAGTGGAAAGCCAGCGTCGGCGCGCCGTTGTTTGGCTGCGACGTGCACGGCAAGACCCTGGGCATCGTCGGCATGGGCAATATCGGCGCGGCCGTGGCCCGGCGTGGGCGCCTGGGCTTCAATATGCCGATCCTGTACAGCGGCAACAGCCGCAAGAGCGCACTGGAACAGGAGTTGGGCGCACAGATGCGCAGCCTGGACCAGTTGCTGGCCGAAGCGGATTTCGTATGCCTGGTGGTGCCGTTGAGCGACAAGACCCGTCACCTGATCAGCAGCCGCGAGCTGGCGCTGATGAAGCCCAGCGCCATCCTGATCAACATCTCCCGTGGCCCGGTGGTGGACGAGCCGGCGTTGATCCAGGCCCTGCAAACCCAGCGCATTCGCGGCGCCGGGCTGGATGTGTATGAAAAGGAACCGCTGGCCGAGTCGCCACTGTTCCAATTGAGCAATGCGGTGACGCTGCCGCATATCGGTTCGGCGACCCATGAAACCCGCGAAGCCATGGCCAACCGCGCCCTCGACAACCTGCGCAGCGCTTTGCTCGGCCAACGCCCGCAGGATCTGGT
>NZ_JASLAW010000168.1 GCF_030147005.1 Pseudomonas sp. | reverse complement strand
CACGAACATCGGCGAAATGCTGATGGCGGCCATTGAGCGCAAGCTACAAGCCAAGTGACATAGAACAGCCGGACACACACCAACATTGCGTTATCATGCGCCACCTGTGAAACGCGCGATGTTGGTTTTCTTGTCATGACGCTCCCGCCCGAACTGCCCCCCGAACTCTCCCACAGCGGCGTGCGCCCAGCTGATCGGCTCGGATTTACCCTGTTTCTGGCTGCGCTGATTCACCTGGCGCTGATCCTCGGGCTGGGTTTCACCATGACTGAACCCAAGCAGATCACCAGAACCCTGGAAATCACGCTGGCCACCTTCAAGAGCGATAAGAAACCCGAGAAGGCCGACTTTCTCGCCCAGGAAAACCAGCAAGGCAGCGGCACCCTCGACAAGAAGGCCGTGCCCAAGACCACCGAAGTGGCGCCTTTCCAGGACAACAAGGTCAACAAAGTCACCCCGCCACCGGCACCCAAGCCGGAGGTCAAACAGGCCACGCCCAAGCCTGCCGTGACAACGGTTGCGCCCAAACCGCAAAAAGCCCCGACCCAGCGCGAAAAAACCAGGACCGAGCCCAAACCCGAGCCCGTCAAGCCTGCGCCGACGTTCGACAGTTCGACGCTGTCCGACGAAATTTCCAGCCTGGAAGCCGAGCTGGCCCACGAGCAACAGCTCTACGCCAAACGCCCGCGCATCTATCGCCTTAACGCCGCCTCGACCATGCGCGACAAAGGTGCCTGGTATAAGGACGAATGGCGCAAGAAAGTCGAGCGCATCGGCAACCTCAACTATCCGGAGGAGGCACGCCGCCAGCAGATCTATGGCAATTTGCGCCTGTTGGTGTCGATCAACCGCGATGGTTCGTTGTATGAGGTGCAGGTACTGGAGTCATCCGGCCAGCCATTGCTGGACCAGGCCGCCCAGCGCATCGTGCGCCTGGCCGCGCCCTTTGCGCCCTTTACCGGCGACTTGAACGACGTGGACCGCCTGGAAATCATCCGTACCTGGAAATTCGCCAAGGGCGACCGGCTGTCCAGCAACTGACCCTGTCGGGTTCTTTGTGGCGAGGTAGCTTGCTCCCGCTGGGGACCGTCGCCCCCCTAAAACCGGTCATGATGTTTGAGTTGGAAAAATCGGTGCTTGTATTGGGTCTGCCGCGCAGACCAGCGGGAACAAGCGCCCTCGCCACAAAGAAAGCCCAGGAATCACTCCCAGCTTGTCAGTTCGCCCCTCCAACGCCACACTAGTGGACATGAAAAATGTCAGCCCGACCTACCTCAAGCACCACTTCCTGATCGCCATGCCCCATATGGCCGACCCGAACTTTGCGCAGACCTTGACCTACATCGTCGAGCACACGGCCAATGGTGCCATGGGGTTGGTGGTGAACCGCCCGCAGGAGCTGAACCTGGCCGATATCCTTGAGCAATTGCGCCCGGAGATAGACCCTCCAGCCAGCAGCCAGGGCGTGCCGATCTACATCGGCGGGCCGGTGCAGACCGATCGCGGTTTCGTGTTGCACCCCACCGGGCCGAAGTTCCAGGCCACGGTAGACCTTGAGGGCGTGTCACTGTCCACGTCACAGGATGTGTTGTTCGCAATTGCCGACGGCGTGGGCCCTGCGCAAAATGTGATCACCCTGGGCTATGCCGGTTGGGAAGCCGGGCAGTTGGAGGCCGAACTGGCCAGCAATGCCTGGCTGACTTGCCCTTTCGACGCCGACATCCTGTTCAACACCGCCAGCGAACTGCGCCTGGAAGCCGCCGCCGCCAAGCTGCGGGTCAACCTCAGCCTGTTGACCAGCCAGGCGGGGCACGCCTGATGGCTTTGCGTCTGATTCTGGGGTTTGACTACGGCACCAAGCAGATCGGCGTGGCGGTGGGCCAGGTCATTACCGGCCAGGCCCGCGAGCTGTGCACTCTCAAGGCCCAGAACGGCATACCGGACTGGAACCAGGTCGAAACGCTGATCAAGGAATGGAAACCCGATGCCGTGGTGGTCGGCCTGCCCTTGAACATGGACGGCACCCCCAGCGATATGTGCCTGCGCGCCGAAAAGTTCGCGCGCCGCCTCAATGGCCGCTTCAACCTGCCCTTCTATACCCACGACGAGCGCCTGACCACGTTTGAAGCCAAGGGCGAGCGGCGCGACCGTGGCGGGCAGAAAGGCAGTTACCGCGACAACCCCGTGGACGCCATCGCCGCCGCCCTGCTGTTGCAGGGCTGGCTGGATGAAAACACCGCTTTATTTGAATCCTGACTGACGCGGCATGCCGCTATGCCGCTTTGTAGGAGCAAGCGTGCTCGCGAAGAACGCACAGGTACCGCGCACATCCAGGTTTCACGCGTTATCGTTGACGTTTTCACGAGCAAACCCGCTCCTGCACACTATCGCCTGCCCTGAAGGAGCCACCATGAGCCTGCCCAATCCCGCCGAACTGATCAGCCAGATGGCGATACGCCTCAAGGCGCACCTGGAACACCGTGCCATCAGCGAACCGCGCTTTATCGGTATCCGCACCGGCGGTGTATGGGTGGCCCAGGCATTGCTCAAAGAGCTGGGCGGCGACTCGCCCCTGGGCACGCTGGATGTGTCCTTCTACCGTGACGATTTCAGCCAGAACGGCCTGCATCCGCAAGTGCGTCCCTCAGAGCTGCCGTTTGAGATCGAAGGCCAGCACCTGGTGCTGATCGATGACGTATTGATGAGCGGCCGTACCATACGCGCTGCCATGAACGAGCTGTTCGACTACGGCCGCCCGGCCAGTATCTCGTTGGTGTGCCTGCTGGACCTGGATGCCGGCGAGTTGCCGATCAGCCCGGATGTCGTCGGTGCGACGCTGTCTTTGCAAGCTCACCAGCGGGTAAAATTGTCCGGTCCCACGCCGCTCGAACTCGAACTGCAAGACCTTGCCCTTTAAACCGCCTTGTAAAGAGTCCCCGCGATGACGCCTCTAGATGCCAAGCGCCCGCTGCAGCTCAATGCTCAGGGCCAGTTGCAACATTTCCTGTCCCTCGATGGTTTGCCCCGCGAACTGCTCACCGAAATCCTCGACACCGCCGACTCGTTTCTCGAAGTCGGTGGCCGGGCGGTGAAGAAAGTCCCGCTGCTGCGCGGCAAGACCATCTGCAACGTGTTCTTCGAAAACTCCACGCGCACCCGCACCACCTTTGAACTGGCCGCCCAGCGGCTGTCGGCCGACGTGATCACGCTGAACGTGTCCACCTCGTCGGCAAGCAAAGGCGAAACCCTGCTCGACACCTTGCGCAACCTGGAAGCCATGGCCGCCGACATGTTCGTGGTACGCCACGGCGACTCCGGCGCAGCGCATTTCATCGCTGAACATGTATGCCCGAATGTGGCGATCATCAACGGCGGCGACGGCCGCCACGCCCACCCGACCCAGGGCATGCTCGACATGCTCACCATTCGTCGGCACAAGGGCGGCTTTGAAAACCTTTCGGTGGCCATCGTCGGCGACATCCTGCACTCGCGGGTCGCACGCTCGAACATGCTGGCCCTGAAAACCCTGGGCTGCCCGGATATTCGCGTGATCGCGCCGAAAACGTTGCTGCCCATCGGCATCGAGCAGTACGGCGTAAAGGTCTACACCGACATGGCTGAAGGCCTCAAGAATGTCGACGTGGTGATCATGCTGCGCCTGCAACGCGAACGCATGGCCGGTGGCCTGCTGCCGAGCGAGGGCGAGTTCTACCGCCTGTTCGGCCTGACCACCGCACGCCTGGCCGGCGCCAAGCCGGATGCCATCGTAATGCACCCCGGCCCGATCAACCGAGGGGTGGAAATCGAATCGGCGGTGGCCGACGGCCCGCAGTCGGTGATTCTCAACCAGGTGACCTACGGCATCGCTATTCGCATGGCCGTGCTGTCCATGGCCATGAGCGGGCAAACCGCGCAACGTCAATTCGAGCAGGAGAACGCCCAGTGAAGCTCAGCATTCTCGGCGCCCGAGTCATCGATCCGGCCAGCGGCCTGGATCAAGTTACCGACCTTCATCTGGACGCCGGCAAGATCATCGCCATCGGCGCCGCTCCGGCCGGCTTCAGCGCAGTCCAGAGCATCGACGCCAAAGGCCTGGTCGCCGCGCCTGGGCTGGTGGACCTCAACGTCGCCCTGCGCGAGCCGGGCTACAGCCGCAAAGGCAACATCACCAGCGAAACCCGCGCCGCCGCCGCCGGTGGCGTGACCAGCCTGTGCTGCCCGCCGAACACCAAGCCGGTCCTGGACACTTCGGCGGTCACCGAGCTGATCCTCGACCGCGCCCGTGAAGCGGGTCACTGCAAAGTGTTCCCTGTCGGCGCGCTGAGCAAAGGCCTGGAGGGCGAACAACTGGCTGAACTGATCGCCTTGCGCGACGCGGGTTGCGTAGCGTTCAGCAACGGTCTGGAGAACTTTCGCAGCACCCGTACCTTGTGCCGCGCCTTGGAATACGCGGCCACTTTCGACCTGACGGTGATCTTTCACTCCCAGGACCGCGACCTGGCTGAAGGCGGCCTGGCCCATGAAGGCGCGGTGGCCAGCTTCCTCGGCCTGCCGGGCATCCCGGAAACCGCCGAAACCGTGGCGCTGGCCCGTGACCTGTTGCTGGTGGAGCAAAGCGGCGTGCGCGCGCACTTCAGCCAGCTGACCAGCGCCCGCGGCGTCGCCTTGATCGCCCAGGCCCAGGCCCGAGGCTTGCCGGTAACGGCGGATGTGGCGCTGTATCAGTTGATCCTGACCGATGAGGCGCTGATCGATTTCTCCAGCCTGTATCACGTGCAACCGCCACTACGTACCCTGGCCGATCGCGAAGGGTTACGTGCGGCGGTGAAATCGGGCGTGGTCTCGGCGATTTCCAGCCATCACCAGCCCCACGAGCGCGATGCCAAGCTGGCGCCGTTTGGCGCCACCGAGCCAGGCATCAGCAGCGTCGAGCTGCTGCTGCCGCTGGCAATGACGTTGGTGGAAGATGGCTTGCTCGACCTGCCCACGCTGCTGGCACGTCTGAGCGCCGGCCCGGCCGACGCATTGCGCCTGCCGGCGGGCAAGTTGGCGGTGGGTTCGGCGGCGGATCTGGTGCTGTTTGACCCAGCCAGTTCCACGGTTGTCGGGGAACACTGGCTGTCAAAAGGCGAAAACTGCCCGTTCATCGGTCATAGCCTGCCGGCGACGGTACGCTACACCGTGATGGATGGCCGGATCAGCTACCAGGCCTGAAAGCGAGCGCTATAAACGTGGGAGCGGGCTTGCTCGCGAAGGCGGTAGATCAGTCATGTCGATGTCGACTGACGCTCCGCCTTCGCGAGCAAGCCCGCTCCCACGTTTATAGCGCTCGCTTTCAGGCCTGGTAGCTGATCCGGCCATCCATCACGGTGTAGCGTACCGTCGCCGGCAGGCTATGACCGAT
>NZ_JASLAW010000153.1 GCF_030147005.1 Pseudomonas sp. | reverse complement strand
CCGACGGTTGCCTGCTCTAGCGCTTAACTGACTGGCATTAGGGCTTGCCCCCTCCGATATTTTTTATAGCTACACCTCTCGTCCGCTCCATCGATGTTTTTTGCTGTCACTCCCGCCCGCGCTCGACTATTGTGGCAACTGTCCCCGTACACTTCTAAACTGTGCCGGTACGTTTCACATAAAAATAAAATGCCCGTGAAATCGAGTGCTGCGTCATGACCAATCTGTTGCTCTACCAACGTATCGCCCAGCAACTGGCTGAGGACATCCGGCGTGGTGTTTATCAGCCGGGGGAGCGCGTGCCTTCGGTGCGCAAGATGAGCTCCCAGCTCAATGTGAGCCATGCCACGGTGCTGCAAGCCTACGCCAACCTGGAAGACCAGGGGCTGATCCGGGCGCGGCCGCAATCGGGCTATTACGTTCACCAGACACCGGCACTCACGGCGCCAACGCCGGATATCGCGCGGGTTGAGCGCCCAGGGTTGGTCACCCGCAGCAGCATCATCCAGCAAGTGTTGGTCGAATCGCGCCGTGAAGGCGTATTTCCCTTGGGCGCGGCGGTGCCGAGTGTGGATTACTTGCCGGTCCGGGCGCTGCACCAGCAGTTGGCTAAAGTGACGCGCTTCCAGAGCCCGCGGGCATTCAGCTACATGTTCAGCCCAGGGTTTGAACCGCTGCGCCGTCAGGTAGCGATCCGCATGCGCGATGCCGGCGTGGTGGTGGACCCTTCCGAAGTGGTGATCACCCACGGTTGCGTGGACGCGTTGCAGATGTCGTTGCGCGTGCTGACGCGCCCCGGCGACCTGATCGCGGCTGAGTCACCGACCTATTACGGTTTGCTGCAGCTGGCTGACCTGCTGGGCCTCAAGGTCATCGAGATCCCCAGTGACCCGGCCACCGGCATGAGCCTGGAAGCCCTGCAATTGGCCGCCAACCAGTGGTCGATCAAGGCGCTGGTGCTGACCACGCGCCTGAGCAACCCCTTGGGCGGCACCATGCCCGAAGAGCGGCAAAAACAGTTGCTGCGGCTGGCCTCGGATTTCGATATCCAAATCGTCGAGGATGACATCTACGGCGAGCTGATGTTCGAACTGGGCCGCACCAAGGCCCTGAAGGCCTATGACCGTCTTGACCGGGTCATCTATTGCTCAAGCTTCTCCAAAACCTTATCCCCCGGCGTGCGCATCGGTTGGATGATTGCCGGCAAATACCAGCAGGAAATCCAGCGTCTGCAGATGTTCAGCACCCATTCTGCTTGCAGCGTCACCCAGATGGGCGTTGCGGCTTACCTGGAAAATGGCGGTTACGACCGTCACCTGCGTTACATTCGCCAGGAATACCGCAAGAACCTCAGCGCTTTCCAACTGGCGGTGCAGCAATATTTCCCTGAAGGTACACAGATGACCCGTCCGACCGGCGGCTTTATTTTGTGGGTCAGTTTGCCGGGGCGGGTCAATACCCAGGAATTGCACGTGCGTGCCCTGCAACAGGGCATCAGCATCGCACCGGGGCTGATTTTCAGTAATACCGAACAGTTCAACCACTGTATCCGTCTCAATTGCGGCACTCCGTGGAACCGCGAGGCAGAGCGTGCGCTGATGACCCTGGGTATGCTTGCCAGCCAGTTATGCCAGGAGACGGCCACCGGCTTTTAAGGGCGGCAAAGGGGGACAACATTGATCTCTGTGCTTGTCATGCCACGCACAACAAGCGAGCATATGGCCTTCTGCCGTTAACGCTGTAGGCGATATGACCTCTATTTTCCGTGCTGTCTGGATGGTTGGCTTGTTAAGTCTATGCAACGTTGGCACTGCGCTGGCGGCCACGCCTGTGACAGACGCCAAGCCTGCTGCAAGCACCGAACAGAAGACCGCTACGCAAAAAACAGTGCCGGTAAAGAAAGCGCCGCAGGCCAAGAAAAAAACCACCAAGTTAAAAAAGCGCGCACCGATTGCGAGCAAGTCCAAATCCGCTCGCGAAGTCGCCCAGACCAAACTGCCACCGGCACAGTTGGACCTGTCACTGCCCTCGGACATGGTCAGGCTGTTGCAACCCATCGGCACCATGCCAAAACCCAAGAGCGTGCCGTTATTGCCGCCCATGTTTGGTGACAAACCATCCGACAACAGCGCGTTCCAGATCAACGGCCGTTTGCTCAGCAATGAGATGAGGCTGCAATTGCGGAACGAAGAACGGCGTGATGTGGAAGGGGCCGCGCTGGATTTCGAATTCAAGCAATAAACCTCTGATCGTTAGTGACCCACGCCCCCGACCATCTGTCGCAGACTGGTCGGTCACTTGTGTTTTGTGCGAGAAACCCCTGTTGGACCATTTTAAAACGGCTGTTTAAGGGCGTACTCTAGCCCGGCCATCCCATTGAGTCGTCGAGGACCTGCTGGTCATGAAATGCCGTGAAGGCTGTGGCGCTTGCTGCATCGCCCCCTCCATCAGTTCGCCGCTGCCTGGCATGCCCCATGGCAAACCGGCGGGCGAACGCTGCCTGCACTTGTCGGTCGAACACCTGTGCCAGTTGTTCGGCCAGCCCGAGCGGCCGGCGGTGTGCAGTGACTTCAAGGCCGATATCGACGTTTGCGGCAACGACCAGGCTGATGCGATCCGCTTGATCGGCTGGTGGGAGCAGATGACGGCGGCTTGATGGGCTTTACTATCGGAACTTCAACAATAAGGAATACATCGATGGGTTCGCTGAAACGAATGGCTGTGGTCTGCGGTTTTACGATGATGTTTGCCGGTGCTGCCCAGGCTGAGGATTGGCAAGAGGCCAAGAACGAGGACGGCATCAAGGTGTCCTTGAGTGAAGTGGCCGGCTCCAAGTACAAGGCGTATCGCGGTGTAACCGTGATCAAGGCGCCAGTGGCGAAGATCGTTGCGCTGCAGGAGGATGTAGCGGGCGCCTGCAAGTGGATTCATGAGTGCAAATCCCAGAAGCTTGTCGACAAGAAAGGCGATGAGGCCTGGACCTACACCCAGTTCAAGGCACCGTTCCCGGTAACCGACCGCGACTCGTATATCCATGTCACCACCACCAAAGCCGCTGACGGTACCGTTACCCGCACCTTGCAGGGAGTGCCGACCTACAAGCCTGAAGAAAAAGGCTATGTCCGGGTCGCCCAGGTTGAAGGTTTCTGGAAACTGATACCCAAAGGCGCCAACGAGACCGAAGTGACCTACCAGGTGCACACCGAGCCAGGCGGCAGCGTGCCGTCGTGGTTGGCCAACAAGTTCGTCGTGGACGCACCGTTCAACACTTTGAAAGCGTTGAAAGAGCACGCAGAGAAGTAAACGCGGCTGATCCTGTGCCTCCTGCCTTGAGTGGAACGTTTGGTGAACCGCCAAGGTCCAGATAGATGTGAGCCCATACGCGGGCTTTATCGAGGAGGCATTGATGCAACAGTGGCAGATTACTTTCGTTGATGATCACGGCGTGCAGTCCGTGGAGCAGTTCAGCTGCGAACATAAGCCCAGCCTCGAAGACGCTGCGCACCTGATTCGAAGCAAGCTGGTGCCCGTCGCTGCTGAACTGGACCTCAATGACCTCGAGGGCCGCAAGCCCGAGCCCACGGTCAAAATCCTTAAAGACCAGAACAGTATTCAAATCCTCGACATCTCGTCTGCCGTCTGAACATTTGCTCTAAGCCATTCAAGCACCTCTGGTAGAGGTGTTAGCTTCGCGCTAATCTGCAATCGAGATCAGCGAATGAATCGCTAAGGTCTGGTCTTGTCAGCTACATGCTTGTTTTCCCTGCGGTGCTGTTATTTGCCGTGGTGCCCGCGCCAGTAGCGCGCGGGCTTAAGGAAGCACGGAAAGTCTATCCATCGGTCTGAGGAGGACGTTTCATGAGCACAGCCTATCAAGAAGACATCAGCACCAACGTTCTGCGCCGCATGAAAGAAGGCGGCTTTGACTTCTCACGTTTTCACCCCATTGAGTTCTACGCCATTTTCCCCGATGAAGAACGGGCGCGCAGAGCTGCGGGTCGATTTCGTGGAGAATCACTGAATGCCCAGGTCAGCGCCCGCGACGATGGTGCCTGGTACCTGGAACTGAGCAAAATCATGTCCGCAACCTACGACGGTATAGGAGACTTCGAGCACGACTTTGAGGCCGTGGTAGAGCCGCTCGGCGGGATTATCGAAGGCTGGGGCGTGAAGCAGGAGGTGCGTGGGTTACCCATGTAGTGTGTATGAGCCACACAGCGTATCGGCTGACCCTTGGGTCGGCCGATTTTGTTTGGGCTACCCAACCGTTTTAAGAACGCGAATTGCACTTTTCTGCACCCCAAAAAAAAGCCACCCGAAGAGGGTGGCTGAAAGGGAAGATCTAGGGTTCGATCAGTAATCGAGCCGGCACGTTACTGGATGTGCAAAGGGTTTCGCTGTAGGACAAATCCTGTTCAGCTGATGGATGCGATTATCTACAGGTGCAGGCAAGCAGTGAAATCGACTCTGCCTATGCTGTTGATAGTCATAAGCCGCATTGCCATGAAGCGTGCGGCAGGCTCCAGTCATTTCGCGCACCGGGACGGTGCGGTGAACGTCGTACTGGCCAACGCCATCGGCAACGGCGTGGCGGAGGACAAATCGGTCTACCCATTCGTTACCGAGATGATCCGTTTTACCTGGATGAAGAACCGATCCTGCAGAACGTTCCGACGTTTCAATGCCGTAAGCCCGACGAATTATCCCACCTGCTGGCCAACCTGCCTGAGTGGGTGGTCAAGGAACCCCAAGGCTCCGGCGGCTACGGCATGCTGGTGGGCCCGGCGTCCACGGCGGCGGAAATCGAAGCCTTCCGCGCACGCATCAAGGCCAAGCCCCCACGCCTATATCGCCCAACCCACCCTGTGTTTGTCCACCTGCCCGACATTCGTCGAGAACGGCATCGCCCCGCGCCATATCGACCTGCGCCCGTTCGTGCTGTCCGGCAAGGAGACCCGCGTGGACCAGGTGGGCCCGGCCGGAGCGGCACTTGAAACTCGCCGTGGGCCTGGACTACCTGAATGCCTGCCCGGTACGCGGCATGCGCCGTGGGGGCGGGCATGAGCAGATGCATGCCAAGGTGTTCGTGGCGCCCACCCCAGTGGTGTGCGTGCAGCAATAATCGCTGGAAGCGGTGTGCAGAGGCCTATGCTGCAATCGCGAACAATCCCGATACATTTGCCATTGGCCCACCGCTATCGCAGGCCAGCCAGCTACTGCATTTCGCTCAGAGTGCCCGCGCGATTTGGCGGGCCTTAGGGCTGTTGCTTGTGGCCCGCCATATGCTTCAAATACCCCACCAGCAAATCCAGCTCGGCGTCCGGCAACACGCTGGCCGCGAACGCCGGCATCTTCGCCTGCGGCCAACGTCGCAGGCTCTGCGGGTCACGAATATAACGCTTGAGGAAGTCACCGCTGAAATACTCGGTGGGGTTGTAGGGGATATTCAAGTCCGGCCCCATTTGCGCATCGCCCGCGCCATTGAGGCGGTGGCAGGCCAGGCAATTTTTCTGGAACAGGGCAAAGCCTTGGTTGACCGGATCACTTGCCGACAGTTGCGGGTCGGGCAGCAGCGCCGGAAAACGGTCGGCGACTGTCTGCAGCTGCTTGATACCGGAGATCTGGAATGGCCACTGCTCCGGGCTGATATGCCCGGCTTGCGGGTCGCTCCACACCAGATAGAACGGCCCGGCGCTCGGTTTGCCATCCCCCAGCGGTGGCCATGGATGGGCCGGGTCTTCCACCGCCAGCCAGGCGCGAGCGCCGTTTTTTTCCAACAGCGGCGCAGCGGCGAGTTCGGCGGCAAAGCCGTCAAGGGCGACCGCTTGCAGATGGTTGGCAGGTTTCAGGCCAGGTAGGAGAACCGCCAACGGTATCGCGCGATAGGTCATGTTGCGCTTGTAGGAAACGTCATCGACGATTTGCACCGTCTGCGCGTCCGGGTGCTTGAGCAGCTCTGCGGTCTGCCAGGTCTTGCTGGCGTGGTTCAGTTCAACGGTCAGCTGCGCGGCCGAAGCGGGCAGGGTAAGCAGAAGGGCGAAAAAGGCGATGATCGATTTCAAGGGCAGGCCGGTTCGAGATGGCGGGGGATTGCACGATAGCGCAAATCCGCACGCAAAAAGACAACCCCTGCAACAGGACCGCTATACGCAATGTCCCGGCAGGGGCTGCCAAAAGCTGCAGTCCCGATGCTGTGTGTGCATGCAAGAGGTCGCTCGCGTCGTCACCCGATAACCTTGGTTAAATTGGGCAAGATCAGAATCAGTGTGGTGGCGAACAGAATAAGTCCCGCCTGACGTACTTTCGAATGTTTGAACATGGCTGACTGCCTTTTGTTGTTATTCCTGAGCGTCAAATGCGTGCCGGTTAATCCAGTATCGCGACCTGGCGTTACACTTTTCTTACAGCTGCTCCAGCAAAACCCGGCAGCAGCTTCTTACAGATTCAACCTTAGAGCCCTCGTTCTTCGCGGCATAGATCCATTTCATATCAACTCATCGCGTTTTCTGCTTAAAACGGTATGAGGCTGAGTGCCATATTGGCGCCAACCCCAAGGCTAGACAGCTAAAACGATTAACCGGGGGTTTCTCATAGCTACCTACCGTTCGTCCGAGCGAGGGGGTCAAAAGCAATGAGCGCATCCGTCATTGAAACCGTGTCAATCGGGCCTAAGGTAACGGCATACACCCACTGTGGTTCGAGGACATCATGACCCAAGCTTTGATCTTTGATGCGATACGCACGCCCCGAGGCAAAGGCAAACCCGACGGCGCCCTGTACAGCGTCAAGCCGGTGAACCTGGTCGCCGGCCTGCTCACCGCGCTGGCGCAACGCAGCGACCTCGACACCCGCCACGTGGATGACATCGTCCTCGGGTGCGTCACTCCGGTGGGGGACCAGGGCGCCGATATCGCCAAGACCGCCGCGCTGGTAGCGGACTGGGACGTCAGCGTAGCCGGCGTGCAGGTCAACCGCTTCTGTGCCTCGGGCCTGGAGGCCGTGAACCTCGGCGCGATGAAAGTGCGCGCAGGCTTTGAAGACCTGGTGGTGGTCGGCGGGGTTGAATCGATGTCCCGCGTGCCGATGGGCAGCGACGGTGGTGCCTGGGTACTCGACCCGCAAACCAACCTGCACAGCCACTTCACGCCCCAGGGCATTGGTGCCGACCTGATCGCTACCCTGGAAGGCTTCACCCGCCAGGACGTGGACACCTTTGCCCTACAGTCCCAACAGAAAGCCGCCAGAGCCCGAGCAGATGGTTCCTTCAATAAGTCGCTGATTGCGGTGCAGGACCAGAACGGCATTGTGCTGCTGGACCATGACGAATTTATCCGTGGCGATTCCACCCTCGAAGGCCTCGGCAAGCTCAAGCCGAGCTTCGAAATGGTCGGCCAGATGGGCTTCGACGCCACTGCGTTGCAGGTCTACAGCCATGTGGAACGCATCCGGCATGTGCACACGCCGGGCAACAGCTCCGGCATTGTCGACGGCGCCGCGTTGATGCTGATCGGCTCCGAGGCCAAGGGCCGTGAACTCGGCCTGCAGCCGCGAGCGCGCATTGTCGCCACGGCCGTGACCGGCACCGACCCAACCATCATGCTCACCGGCCCTGCACCCGCGACCCGCAAGGCATTGGCCAAGGCCGGCCTGCGCGTGGAGGACATCGATCTGTTCGAGGTCAACGAAGCGTTCGCTTCGGTCGTGCTCAAATTCATCAAGGACATGGGAATCGACGCCGCCCGCGTCAACGTCAATGGCGGTTCAATCGCCATGGGCCACCCGTTGGGCGCCACCGGTTGCGCGATCCTCGGCACCTTGCTCGACGAGTTGGAGGTGCGTCGGCAGCGCTATGGCCTGGCCACCCTGTGTGTGGGCGGTGGCATGGGCATCGCCACCATCATTGAACGCCTCTGAGCCTAAGGAAACTGTCATGACCGATGCCATTCGTTACGAAAAGGGCCAGGACCAGATCGTGGTGCTGACCTTCGACATGCCGGGCCAGAGCGCCAACACCATGAACGCCGACTACCGTGAGGCCATGGCGGCCACGGTGGCGCGCCTGGAGGCCGAAAAGGACACCCTGGCCGGGGTGATCATCACCTCGGCAAAGAAGACGTTTTTTGCCGGTGGCGACCTCAATGAGCTGATCCAGGTCGACAAAGCCCACGCCAAGGAATTCTACGCTGGGGTGGGGCTGTTGAAGGCCCAGTTGCGCAGTTTGGAAACCCTCGGCAAACCGGTGGTGGCCGCGATCACTGGCGCGGCCCTCGGCGGTGGTTGGGAGATTTGCCTGGCCTGTCATCACCGGGTCGCGCTGGACGACAGGTCCGTGCAACTGGGCTTGCCGGAAGTCACCTTGGGCCTATTGCCGGGCGGCGGCGGAGTGGTGCGCATGGTGCGCCTGCTGGGCCTGGAAAAAGCCCTGCCGTATCTGTTGGAAGGCAAGAAAGTGGGGCCGGCGCAGGCATTGCAGGCAGGCTTGATCGATGACGTGGCGGCTGATCGCAATGAGCTGCTGGCCAAATCGCGCGCCTGGATCCTCGCCCATCCCGAGGCCCGGCAGCCTTGGGACACCAAGGGCTATCAGATTCCCGGCGGCACGCCGTCCAACCCGAAGGTCGCGCAGATGCTCGCCATTGCGCCGTCGATTCTGCGCAGCAAGACCCATGGCTGTTTCCCGGCGCCGGAGAAAATCCTGTGCGCTGCCGTGGAAGGCGCCCAAGTGGATGTCGACACCGCGCACCTGATCGAAACCCGCTATTTCACCGAGCTGGTAACCGGGCAGGTGGCGAAAAACATGATCGGCACGTTCTGGTTCCAGCTCAATGAAGTCAACGCCGGCAGCTCGCGACCGCAAGGCTTTGCGCCCTTTATGACGCGCAAGGTCGGCGTACTCGGTGCCGGCATGATGGGGGTGGGCATCGCCTATGTCAGTGCCTGTGCGGGTATCGACGTGGTACTCAAGGACATCAGCCTGGCCGCTGCGCAAAAGGGCAAGGCCCATTCGGCGACGTTGCTGGACAAGAAAGTCAGCCGTGGGCAATTGACCGCCGAGCAGCGGGAAACCACCTTGGCGCGGATCCACCCGACACAGGATGACGCCGACCTGGCCGGCTGTGATTTAGTGATCGAAGCGGTGTTCGAAAACCGCGAACTCAAGGCCAGGGTCTCGGCGGCCGCGCAATGCGTGGTCGGCGCAGACGCGGTGATCGCCTCCAACACCTCGACGTTGCCCATCAGCGGCTTGGCAAGTGCAGTGCCCGACCCTGGCAAATTCATCGGCCTGCATTTCTTCAGCCCGGTGGACAAGATGGCCCTGGTGGAAATCATCAAGGGCGCCCACACCAGCGCCGAAACCCTGGCCCGCGGTTTCGATTTCGTACTGCAAATCAAGAAAATCCCGATCGTGGTCAACGACAGCCGCGGCTTCTTCACCTCGCGAGTGTTCGGCACGTTCACCAACGAAGGCATCGCCATGCTCGGTGAAGGCGTGGCCGCGCCGATGATCGAGACCGAAGCGCGCAAGGCCGGTATGCCGGTAGGGCCACTGGCGGTGTCGGATGAAGTGTCCCTGAGCCTCATGAGCCATATCCGGCAGCAGACCCGCAAGGATCTGCAGGCCGAGGGCAAGGCAATACCGGACCATCCGGCGACGGCGGTGATCGATTTGCTGGTCAATGAATACAAACGCACGGGCAAGGCGGCGGGAGGTGGTTTTTATGACTATCCGGCGGGCGCCCAGAAGCACCTGTGGCCGGAACTCAAGGCGCGGTTCGAAGAGCCGGGTCAACAGATTTCGCCCCAGGACCTGCGCGACCGCTTGCTGTTTATCCAGGCCATCGAAACCGTGCGTTGCGTAGAGGAGGGGGTGTTGACGTCCACAGCCGACGCCAATGTCGGCTCGATCTTCGGCATTGGCTTTGCCGCCTGGAGTGGCGGCGCGTTGCAGTTTATCAACCAGTACGGCCTGAACGACTTCATCGCCCGGGCGCGCTATCTGGCCGAGCAGTATGGCGAGCGCTTCTCGCCGCCGGCGTTATTGCTGGAGAAAGCGGCGCAAGGCGCAACCTTTCGCTGACAGGCTGTACAGGAGCAAGCCCGCCGCCACAGGGGGCTTGCTTTGCATGTACCTTTCAAGGCACGCTCTGGGTGTTCAATATTCCCATCGCCGTGTCAGGTATTTTTTATGTCGCTACGCGTCTGCATCCTGGAAACCGATATCCTGCGTCCAGGCTTGATCGATCAGTACCAAGGTTACGGGCAGATGTTCAAGCGCCTGTTTGCCAAGCAGCCGATTGCCGCCGAGTTCGTTGTATACAACGTGGTGCAGGGTGAATATCCGCCGGATGACGAAGCCTTTGACGCCTACCTGATCACAGGTAGCAAAGCTGATTCGTTCGGCACCGACCCATGGATCCAGACCCTCAAAACCTACGTGCTCCAGCGCTATGAGCGCGGCGACAAGTTATTGGGTATCTGCTTCGGTCACCAGTTGCTGGCGTTGCTGCTCGGCGGCAAGACCGAACGCGCCAGCCAGGGCTGGGGCATGGGCATTCACGACTACACGCTGGATGCCGATGCGCCCTGGATGAGCCCGCAAGTGCCGCAACTGACCCTGTTGATCAGCCACCAGGACCAAGTCACGACCTTGCCGGAAAACGCCACAGTCATCGCCTCGAGTGAGTTTTGCCCCATCGCGGCGTACCACATCGGTGATCAGGTATTGTGCTTCCAGGGCCACCCCGAGTTTGTTCACGACTATTCCCGCGAGCTGCTTGAGATTCTTCAGACAACCCTGGGCGAAAAGGTCTACACCAACGGCGTGGCCAGCCTTGAGCGGGACCACCACGGCGCAACCGTGGCGGAGTGGATGATGCGCTTTGTGGCGCACAAGCCTAAAGCCACCCCGAACGCTTGAAGCTCGCCCACAGACTGGAGCATCCCACCGCAATAAACCCGAGCACCGCGAAATAGCCGTAGTGCCATTGCAGCTCGGGCATGTTCTGGAAATTCATCCCATAAATCCCCGCCACCGCGGTGGGGAACGCGAGGATCGCCGCCCATGCGGCGAACTTGCGCTGCACCACGCTCTGGCGCGAGGCCTCCAGCAACACGCCAATCTCGATGGTCTGGCTGGCGATGTCGCGCAGGGTCGTAAGGTCTTCCATCTGCCGCGTGACGTGGATCTGCACGTCACGGAAATACGGGCGCATGTTCTTGTCGATAAACGGGAAGCTCAGCTTCTGCAATTCCTGGCTGATCTCCACCATTGGCGCCACATGGCGCTTGAGCCGCAGCACGTCGCGGCGCAGGCCGTGAAGGTTCTGAATATCGCGCTCGCTCAGCGAACTGCACAACACGTTGCGCTCCAGTTCATCGATCTCGGCGTGGATCGCCTCGCTGACCGGCTGGTAGTTTTCGGTGACGAAATCCAGCAGGGCATAGAGTACGAAATCTTCCCCATGCTCCAACAACAACGGACGCGCCTCACAGCGTTGGCGCACAAAGCCGTAGGACGCTGAATGCCCGTTGCGGGCAGTGATGATGTAGCCGTTGCCGGCGAAGATATGGGTTTCGATAAACTCCAGCTTGCCGTTCTCGCGCACTGGTGAATAGGTGACGATAAACAGCGCGTCGCCGAAGGTTTCCAGCTTCGGTCGACTGTGTTTCTCCATGGCGTCTTCGATCGCCAGTTCGTGCAGGTTGAACTGGCGTTGCAGGTTGTTTAGCTCCTGGGCGCTGGGTTCTTCCAGGCCGATCCACACAAAGTGGCCGGGTTTGGCGGCCCAGGCCGCGCCTTCATCGAGGGTGATATCAGTGACTTTCTTTCCGGCGCTGTAAACGGCAGCCGCAACGACTCTACCCATGGTGCTGATCACTTCTTATCAAGAGGACAGATGTTGGGCAGCTTAGCGTGAATGACGTTCCGTTGTAGCTTACAACGCTGCAGGCGTCGTGGCTTCCAGCTCGCAATCCATCTGCGCAATGCATTCATCCATCTGCGCCTGACAGGCTTGCATCAACGCCGGAACGTCATTGGCCGTCATCCCCGTGGTAGGAATCGGCGCCAACGAGCGTATGAGCACATTCCCACTGTTCCAGCGATTAAGGCGCATATGCGTGACGTAGTTACTGACACACACCTGCACGATCGGCACACCGGCCGTAATCGCCATATGGAACGCCCCCTTTTTGAACGGCAATAAGCCTTTGCCCAGGTTGCGCGTGCCTTCCGGAAATACCCAGATAGACGTGTCTTCATGCTGCAAGGTGCGGGTTGTGGTGAGCATGGCACGGCGCGCCTTGTGGGCATTGCCGCGGTCGATCAACACATTGCCGGCCAGCCAGAACAACTGGCCGAACAACGGCACCCATTTCAGGCTTTTCTTGGCGATGCATACCGTGCGGCGAGGCACCACGGTGCCGAGCACAAACAGATCGTAGTTGGACTGATGGTTGGCGATCACCACACAGGTGCCGGGCTTGTTACGCAGGGAGTCGACATCGGCTTTCACATTCAAACGCAGGATCCACATCGCCGGCAGCCCATAGAGGCGTGCGCACAAACGGCTGTTGTCCGGATTGAAAGGTCGGCATACACCTATGAGCACGCCCAGTATCCCGGCGACGATAAAGTGCAGGCTCATCAACAACATACGTAACAGAAAAAGCATCGACACGGCCCAACCGGACAAAAGGTGGCGCAGTGTACGGATGTGCACTGTATTCGGCAATTGCCCCTACAGACGTAGGAGATAAGCGATGTTTAAGCGCATGTTTCAACACGTGCCGATAAAGCCTGTCTAGAGCGGCTAAGGCTTTTTCGGCTTGGTCTGTAAGAAAAAGCCCGACTCAAGGTCGGGCTTCGGTAGGGCAGGTGTAGGGCGTTAAATCAGGCCGTGGCCTTGATCCTGGATAATTGCATCGTCCAGAGCCTCCAGCAGGGCCTTTCGCACTTTCAATTTGGTGTGCTTGTGGGCATTCATATTGATCTTCTTCAACTGCCGAGCCGCTTCCAATGCCGCCGCGTGCAATTCCTCCGGGGCCACCACCTTGTCGAGGAAGCCCGCTTGCAAAGCACCTTGCGGGTCAAACATCTCGGCATTGATCACCGACCGATGAAACGCCGACTTACGCAGACGATCGCGCGCCAACTCGATACCGGCGTGGTGCATGGTCATGCCGATCGCCACTTCATTCAGGCCAATGCTGAATGGCCCCTCCACCCCAATCCGGTAATCCGCGGACAACAGCAGGAACGCCCCCTTGGCCACCGCATGCCCAGGGCACGCCACAATCACCGGAAACGGATGCGACAACAGACGACGCGCCAGCGTCGAGCCCGACGTCACCAGGCCGATGGCCTCTTTAGGGCCGGCCGTCATCACCTTCAAATCATAACCACCAGACAGAATCCCCGGCGTGCCCGTGATGACCACCACCGCCCGATCCTTCTCGGCCTGATCCAGCGCCTCATTGAACGCACTGACCACTGCTGGAGAAATAGCATTTACCTTACCGTTGCTCAGGGTCAGGGTCGCAATACCGTCTTCGAGGTGGTAGGCAATCAACTCACTCATGACGCGGTTCCTTATAGGGCTTGTTATAGAAGAATGCAGCAGACGTTACCCACCACGCCCGCGCGGGTAAAGCGCCATGACTGACTGCCCGGTCAGGCTTTTGCTTCACCGCCGGCAGCAGAGCGCCTGATGCAAGGCACAACAGCCAGCGTAGACCATCCCAATCCATGCCCGAGATTGGCACAATCACCACCGCACACAGACCCTGTTCCGGCATACCCGTCTAAGCGCATGAAAATTCTGAAAAAAACCTTTGCCATCAGAAAGGCTTTCGACTACATTAGCGCGCCTCGACAGACTGAACTGGTTTGACGAGATACGGTGAAGTGTCCGAGTGGCTTAAGGAGCACGCCTGGAAAGTGTGTATACAAGAAATTGTATCGAGAGTTCGAATCTCTCCTTCACCGCCACATTGTTACGAAAAAGCCCCGTTTTACGGGGCTTTTTTGTGCCTGCTGGTTTTGTTCCGCCATCTGCCCCCATTGGGACTCTGGAGCGCTAGCCTCGGCGTCAGGTGACTCTCGCTGTAGCGCTTTATCCGGCATACAGGCGCTATGCGTCGCCACATCAAGGACGAGCCGCTACATCAGCCACAGGCAGCTTCTGTCTCAGCGGCGCGACGCCTTGGATCGGCTTCGCCAATACCGCGTCACTGCCGCCAGGGACGCGAGTGCGACCACCGCGAGGAAGATCGGCAGGCGATAGGGCTTCAAGTCGCCAAAGAAATGCTGCAATGCTTCGCCGGCCCAATAACCGGCGCCGACGAACAGGGCGGCCCAGATTGCCGCACTTGGCACATTGATCAGGGCAAACCTCCAAGGCGATAGCCCACTGGCACCGATCACGATGGGCCCCACCAGGCGCATGCCATAGAGAAAGCGCACGGTGAATACCGAGGTCGTCGGATAGCGATGGATAAAGTTCTCTACCCGTTCGATGGCTGACTGGTGACGCTTAAGTTTGGGCAGCAGGCGCTGCCCGGAATAACGTCCGGTCCAAAATAGCAGTTGATCACCGAGCATCCCCCCGGCAGTGGCCCACCCGATCAGATGCAGCACTTGCAGAGTGCCCTGGTGCGCAGCCATTCCGCTTAGGATAAGAACGGTTTCGCCTTCGAGTAGACAGCCTATGAAGACTACCCAGTAGCCGTAACCAGCGATCAACGCATTGAGATCAAGATGTTCGAGCACGGGTTGGTCCTTGTCACTTCGCACGGAGAAGCCGTGCCGGGATTCTTTCCGCTTCGTTTGAGGTATCCGCCAGCAAAAGGTTTCGACAATATGGCTGGCGCTTCTGGCCGCCGTTCTATTCAGATCCAATGCCTATGGCGATGCCGGATTTTGTTCCATAGCGAGCTGCGCCCAAACAAATGAGTCAGCATTAAAGAAGGGTTAGTGAAGCCGACAGATGGGGTCACACGGATGGACGATGAGTGCTTAAGTTCACTGCCGCTGGATACCTGCTGCAGATTAGACAGCAGGCACCAGGCAGGGCGCCTATGGGCAAATGTCGCGCCTGAGGCGCTTTACCCGAACGGCAATTAGCGAGCAATCATCCCGGCAGCTTGTTCGGTTGCTTCAGTCGTACGAGTTGCGAGCTTGCGAACTTCGTCTGCAACGACCGCAAAGCCGCGACCCGCTTCGCCCGCGCGCGCGGCTTCAATCGCCGCGTTCAGTGCCAGGAGGTTGGTTTGGCTCGCAATGCTCTGAATAGTCCCGACGATCTGTGACAATTGAGCGATGTTGCCCTCAAGCGTGCGCTGATGATTAACCTCCGCCTCTCGTAACGCCACCTGCTGGTGTTGCAGGTGGACATCCACAAGGGCGCCTACTACCCGAAGCGGCGAGCCGGAGACGTCGCGCCGAGTCTGACCTCGAGCCCTGAACCACCGGTACTCACCGCTCTTCATCTTCAAGCGATACTCGATATCAAAGGGCGTTTTACCTGACCGGTCATTCAGGTGAGCACCAAAAGCGTTCAGGCTATTTTCCTTATCATCCGGGTGTAGTCTTGATGCCCAGCTATCCAAAACGTCCGGGAATTCCTCCACCGTTTCAAATCCGAGCAGTCGCCGGAACTGGGGAGACCACCAGAAAGGGTTCTTTGGATTTACCGGGTCTCCGGCGATAACTTCCATGTCCCACAACCCATCCGAGAGCATCTCCCGGGCCAGTTCAAATCGGGTGATGATTACGTCGTGCTCCTGGTCTCGCTCAAGCTGATCATGGATATCACGCAAAGAACCCGCTACGCGCAGAGGCATCCCATGATCGTCTCGTAGAGTTTCTCCCTGGGCATGGAACCAACGGTATGAACCGTCCTTCATCGCGAGCCGATTGTTCACCTTATAGGGTGTTTGCCCGGACTTATCGTTTAGATGGCGGGCAAAAGCGTCAAGAGTGGCTTGCTTGTCCTGTGGGTGCAGGCGCTCACTCCAGCTGGCTAACACATTTGGGAAATCGCGCTCATCTCTGAACCCCAGAAGGTTTCGCAGTTGCTGAGACCACCAAAAGCGATTTTTGGGATTCACCGGGTCGCCGGCGACGACCTCCATATCCCAAAGCCCTTCGCTGGAGGCTCGGTTCACAAGATCAAACCTGACCTCATGAGCATGAGCGGACAACGCAGCTTCGCCAAGCAGCTCGCGGGCTGCTTCCAATTCCTGCTCAAGCTCATGTATACGGGACTTGGAGTCGCGATCAAGTGAGTCGAAAGCCTTCCAGGCATCAAGGACAGCAGCGCGTTCAGCGCACCCATCCACTTGTGGCGGTACTCTGCGAGTGATTGCAGCTACCAGTTGCTGAATAGCGCGTCGATCACGGCGCATTTTGAAGAAATTAAGCATGAAGATTGGACTCGTAGATGTTGCGGGCCCTATCCATGGCACCTTGCCATCTATATCGTCATGAAAGGAAAAAACTGTACGCAATTTTCAGTTTGTACATGATCTCTTTGCCAGAGAAAGCCGGAGAGTTGTCATTCAGGCTTGCGACGTTAATTATCTGCACCTTGAACTGAACGTAACCAAGCCCCTGATTTTGCGAAAAATCAGGGGCTTGGTTATTTCTGAGGTCTGAAAAATCTGGCGATTCAAGTCAGGCGCACGGGGTGTCCCGCCGCTCTATAACGTCCAGCAAATCGCATCAGTCGCGCAACGGTATTGAGCAGAGCAACGCGAAATCGCTGAGTACGACGGCATCACTACTGATCTCACGAGGTTTTCAAGGACCCGAGTAACGGCGCGAAGTCGATAGGTCGTAGCGTCGAGAAGTATTTCCAGCGGCGCGGTGGTGTCGACAAAAAGGGCGGGGGTGGCGCTGTCGTTGCTGGTGAGGGCTATGTATTGGTTCATGCCTTAAGTCCGTTCACTTTGAGGGGTGTGACCCACCTACTGTCGCCAAACAAAAGGTGGCAACTGTACGCAGGTTGGCAAACCGGGATTAAGAACGGACAAAGACCGGCAGACCCGAAGGTCTCCCACGTACAGCTACCATTGAGCAGCTTGTTGCGTGCAGGGGCATCCCACAAATCAGCCGGGAGCCTTCTGCCGTCTTAATAGTAGAGTCGCCAAAACGGGTCGCTATGAGAGCGACGCAGAGACTATAGGTGTGGCGATTTTAAAACGGCAGCCTGCCGCTTCTGAGTGGCGTTTAGGAAATTGCCCAAAGCCGTCAGCTGCGAGTGCGTAAGCGAAAGTGAGGTGCATGGACCATCCCCTGAAGTCAGGCCCAAGAAACGTTGCTTGCCAGGCTCAGCGGCCTGGCAACTTGATACTTATTGCGCGGTTTTCAGCTTGATCACATCACCGGAAATCTTGGTGGTGTAGCCGTTCAGTACCCAGGCCCAGAACCACTTTTCCTGCACTTGGGTGTTGATCAGCGCATCGCCGCCTTTGGCCTTGATGGCGGCATCCTGGGCGCGTACGAAGCGGCTGTTCTGGCCGATTGGGATGATGCCCAGCAGCATGATGCCGGTGGCGCTGGCTTCGCTGTGGCCGAGGACGGTGTATTGGCTGGCGTCGTATTGCGGGGTTTTCATGGCGGTGCCGGTGCAACCTGCCAGGGTCAAACCAAGAACGGCTGCTGCAACTGCTTTGCTGACGTATTTCACGCGTAACTCCATGGATTCAGTCTCGAGATTCAATTCTCGAGGGGGCGACACTTTAAGCGCTCAGCTGGCAGATTGAAATCAACCTGCCAAGGTTTCATGTCTGCGCGCGTTCGGTCACATATGCAACCACGCCAGGCTACCCATCAGCACGGCCGCACCGGCGGCCGTGTAAGACATACGCTTGAGCCATTCTTTACGGGTGAGCAAGGTGATCGCCGCCAATGAAATCGCAATCTGAATCGCCGTCATCGCCTGGGCCCAGCGGTGGTGCTGGTGCAGCGTTTCTTCGGATTTGCGGTCCCATTCCAGTGAGGTGGCCTCCAACTGCTCGGCTTGCCTGCGCACGTCTTCCTTCTGGTTTTTGTAGCGCTCGACTTCACCCCTGTAGTGCGCAGCGTCCACGCCGGGAATATGGGTGGCCAGTTCCGCCAGGTTCTGGCGGCTGGACTTGGCCTGGTAGTAATTCCATTGGTTGGCGGCTTCGGTCTTGAGAATGGCGGCGTTGTTCTTGTCCATCGCAGCGGTGCTTTCGCTGGAGCCGGCCTGGTAGCTGAGCATGGCGCCGACGGTGGCCATGATGGCGGTCATCACGGCGATGCGGCTGGCGAAGGTGTCGCCACGGCCGTGGGCCTGTTCGGTGGTGTGTTCGAGGTGTTTTTCGTGGGGGCTGGGGACTTCGAAGGCTTCGGACATGGCGGCGTCTGCGAACGGATTGAGGTGGGCTGATTCTTCACCAGCGCAGCTGTCTCAAGCCTGTACGTAACGCCGGATAACCCGCCCATACACCGCGAGGTTGACCAGCACCACCACGGCGCCCAGTCCCCATTGAATATTCGCGGTCAGCCCGGCGGGGTAGATCAGCGTGAGGATATAGTGCTCGATAAACCCGCCGCCATAACCTTCCTGCCCGGCCAAGTGGCGAAACAGGTTTTCCCAACGGGTGAGCGGGCAGGGCAGGTGCAGCACCTCCACCGCGATCCCCCAGGCAACGGCGGGCAAATGCAGCCACATCACCCTGGGCCATTTCAGGCTGAGCAGGCCGCCGAACAGCACGAACAGGATAAAGGTCAGGTGAAACAGCACGAGGCCGTCGGCGGCTAGTCGGTAGAGCATTGCGGGCACTTCGAAAGGAGGAGCCGACAGTCTAAAGGGTTGCTCGTCGGCAAGCGTGGCCGTTATTGTGCTGAAACCTTTTAGTCTTTGCCCCCAAGGTTGTGTCGTGATGAATGCACCGCGTAATGTTGCTCCGATCCGTGTCCGTTCGATCAAGGCCGTGATTTTCGATATGGACGGGTTGTTGCTGGATACCGAAGGCATCTATACCGAAGTCACGCAAATCATTGCCGAACGCTACGGCCGCACCTATGACTGGAGCGTCAAGCAGCACATCATCGGGCGCGGCGCACAGGACTTGGCCAACTACATCGTCAAGGCGCTGGACCTGCCGATCACTCCGGCCGAGTTTCTAAAGATTCGCGAACCGCTGATGAGCGAGCGTTTCCCCAAGGCCCTGGGCATGCCCGGCGCCGAAGCACTGGTGCGGCATTTAAAGGCGCATAACATCCCAATTGCCGTGGGCACCAGTTCATCGCGCAACTCGTTCGGCCACAAGACCACCTTGCACCGCGAGTGGTTTGGCCTGTTCGACACCATCGTCACCGCCGACGACCCGGAAGTCGGCGCCGCCAAGCCTGCGCCGGATATCTTCCTCACCGCCGCGCGTCGCCTGGGCGTGGCGCCCGAGGATTGCCTGGTGTTCGAAGACTCGCCGTTCGGCGTGACGGCGGCGAAAGCGGCGCACATGACCGCCATCGCCGTGCCCGACGAAGCCATGGCCGACAGCAAGTATCAGCACGCCGACCAGATCATTCGCAAACTCGCGGATTTCGACCTGGCGGCTTACGGGTTGCCACTCTATGCCGAGTAACCGCAATAAAAAATGTGGGGGCGGGCTTGCTCGCGAAGGCAGTGGCTCAGTCAACACACCAGTCGACTGACACGCCGCTTTCGCGAGCAAGCCCCAATGCCAGTCAGTTAAGCGCTA
>NZ_JASLAW010000130.1 GCF_030147005.1 Pseudomonas sp. | reverse complement strand
GCCAGTCAGTTAAGCGCTAGAGCAGGCAACCGTCGGCCTGTGGCGAGGGAGCTTGCTCCCGCTGGGCCGCGAAGCGACCCCAGAAAATGGGACTGCTGCGCAGTCCAGCGGGAGCAAGCTCCCTCGCCACGGTAAAGCGCTTCTCCTTAACTGACTGGCATTAGAGCTAGCCCGCTCCCACAGGGTATTGGGCGCCACGCCCCTAAACAGCACACCCGCCCTATTCAAAGCGCGCCGGCCGCGCTGTACAGTAGCGCCAGCCATGGAGTATCGGCGTCAACAACAGCTGGCCTTGGAAGCCAGTTCACGCAGGAAGCGCGTAGATGGACGATACAACCGGCAACGAACCGCTGCGTAATGACTTTTCCGGCCTCACCGCCGACATGCTGCATGCCATCATGGAATTGGTCAGCGACGGGATATGGGACTGGAATGCCAACACCGGGTTCGTCTACCGCAACCCCGGTTGGTACGAAATGCTTGGCTATTCGCGCCACTCCCTGGAAAACAGCGTATTTACCTGGGAAAACCTGATCCACCCTGAGGATTACCCGCGTGTAATGGCCGGCTTTGATGACTATATCTGCCAACGCGCGCCCCATTACCGAGCCGAATACCGCTGTCGAAAACAGGACGGTACTTACCTCTGGATCGAGGACCGTGGTTACGTCATTGCGCGCAATCCCGACAATTCTGTCGCACGCATGGTGGGCGCACACCGCGATATCCATACACGCAAAAGCTCCATAGAACGCCTGCAAAAGCGTAACCAGTCCCTTGAGGCCCTGGTGGTCGAGCGCACGCTTGAGTTGTCACGCGTCAATCAGCAGTTGCAGCTGCAACTGGACGAAAACCGCTTCCTGGCCGAACAGGATGCCCTGACGCGCATCGCCAATCGTTATCGCCTGGAAAAAGTAATGCTCCACGAGTGCAACCGCGCCGAGCGCTTTCGTTTGCCGCTGGCGCTGGTGGCCATGGATATCGATGACTTCAAACCGATCAACGACCGACATGGCCATGGCGTGGGCGACCAGACGCTGATACAGGTCGTGGAAGGCCTGAACGCCTGCGTACGGGTAGATGACTTGCTGGCCCGCTGGGGCGGCGATGAATTTATGCTGGTCTTGCCCAACAGTACGCTGGAGACAGCGAAGGAACTGGCCGAAAGGGTGCGCCATAAAATCCAGGAAATACCCGCCGTGGGTAATACCCGGATCACCCTGAGCCTGGGGGTGGTGGAACGGCGGCTGGGCGAATCACCGGCAGCCCTGATGGCGCGCGCCGATCAGGCGCTGTATCGATCCAAGGCGGCGGGCAAGAATGGCGTGTCGGAATAAATAACCGGCAGTTGCGCGCCCCTCCTCTGCCGGCTGACGGCCTGAGTCACATCCCGACTTTTAATAATGATCCGGCGACTTTATTTCGTTTGCGGCAGGGACGCTCGCGCGGCTTAGATAAAACCGAGCCCATCACTGCCGAGTCAACGATCCATGAGCCGCGAAACCATCAGCCAATCGATTTCCATCGTCCATCCCATCAGCCTCAGCCACGGTAAAAACGCCGAAGTCTGGGACACCGCGGGTAAGCGCTATATCGATTTTGTCGGCGGCATCGGCGTACTCAACCTCGGCCATTGTCACCCCGCCGTGGTGCAAGCGATCGGCGAGCAAGCGGCCAGGCTCACCCACTATGCGTTCAACGCTGCGCCGCACCTGCCCTACATCGAATTGATGGAGCGCCTGACCGCGTTTATTCCGGTGAGCTACCCGGTCAGCGGCATGCTCACCAACAGCGGCGCGGAGGCCGCAGAAAACGCCTTGAAGATAGTGCGCGGCGCCACCGGCCGCACGGCGGTAATTGCCTTTGACGGCGCGTTTCATGGCCGCACCCTGGCCACCCTCAACCTCAACGGCAAGGTTGCGCCCTATAAGCAAAAGATCGGTCTGCTGCCAGGCCCCGTGTATCACCTGCCCTACCCCAGCGCCGACAACGGCGTGACCTGCGCCGAAGCGCTGAAGGCCATGGAGCGCCTGTTCAGCGTGGAAATCGACGTCAACGATGTCGCCTGCTTCATCATTGAACCGGTACAGGGCGAAGGCGGTTTCCTTGCCCTGGATATCGAATTTGCCCAGGCCCTGCGGCGCTTTTGTGACGAGAACGACATCCTGCTGATCGCCGACGAAATCCAGTCGGGTTTCGGTCGCACCGGGCAGCGATTTGCCTTCTCGCGCCTGGACATCGAGCCCGACCTGATCCTGCTCGGCAAAAGCATCGCCGGCGGCGTGCCGCTGGGGGCGGTGGTCGGGCGCAAGGCTCTGATGGACAACCTGCCTAAAGGTGGGCTGGGTGGTACCTATTCCGGCAACCCCATCGCCTGCGCCGCCGCATTGGCGACCCTCGATGTCATGACCGATGAGCACCTGCACGCATGGGGCTCCCAGCAGGAAGCGGCGATTGTGCGACGTTATCAAGCGTGGCGCGCGCAATCGCTGTCGCCTTACCTGGGCCGTCTCACCGGGGTCGGTGCCATGCGCGGCATCGAACTGGCGCACGCCGACGGTACGCCCGCCACCAAGCAACTGACCCAATTGCTGAGCCTGGCGCGCGCGGCCGGCCTGCTGCTGATGCCCAGCGGCAAGTCGCGGCATATCATCCGGCTGCTGGCACCGCTGACCATCGAGCCGGCAGTGCTGGAGGAAGGCCTGGATACGCTGCAGGCGTGCCTCAAGCAACTGGACTAGTCGCCTGCGCTCGCAGAGCCTGCTGACGCTGACGCCTTGACCTGACTCCCCTGCCCGCTGAAAATGCCCGACGTTTTTTTGTCTCTCCCGTTTACTGAAGTAGTGAAATTTCAATGTCCGATTCGTACACCGCTGAATCCGCCGAAGCCTCCGTAGTCGTCTCGCACGCCAAAGCCGAGTACGAAAACGCCATCAATCTTTCACAGCATCTGCCAGCGGCCAAGATCATCAGCGAAATGGTGCTGGACGCGTTTCACACCTCCAGGGAAAGCGACCAGATCCGCGAGCTGCGCGTGGCTATCCGTCAGGCCCACGACGCCTTCGACGATGACACGGCCTACGACCTGATGGGCCAGCTCAAGCAATTGAAGGATGCCGAAGCCGCCGACAACGCCGCCTTGGAAGACCTGAGCAGCAAGTTTTCCATCAGCCGCATTCTGTCCAGCTTCAAGGACGACCCCCAATTCCAGGAGCTGCTTTACGGCCTGGCCCTCAAGGTGCTGAACCAGTCGCACCAGGCCATCAGCCACCCAAGCGCCGGCAAGAACAAAGCCGCACGCGCCAAGAAAGAAGCCGAGGTGTTTGTGATCAGCAAGGATGGCATCAGCGTCACCCTGCCGCTGCGCACGCCGCGCTCCAAACTCAACGTCGACCGTGAAGCGTTCGAATTCCTGGGGTTCAACTTTGTTGGCGAGGGCGAGGAAGCCGAGCCGGACGTGGAAAGCTTTGTGGATAATGCGGGTACTGAACAGCCGCTGAGCCGCAAGAGCGTGATCACTGCGCTACAGCAACAAACTGCGTTTGACGGGTACAGCATCGCCCAGCAGTAACGCGTTGACGGCAACACAGCAGGCCCCCTGTGGGAGGGGCCTGCTCCCACAGTTTTTGTTTTGTGTGTTTCAGCCTACGCGCGCGACCTGCGCCGCGAACGCCTCGCGAAACCGCTGCATGTCCTGTTTATTGCCCACCGTCACCCGCACCCATTGCGGCCAGTTTTCCCATACCCGCCCAACCAGCACATTCTGTGCCGCCAGCCGTTCAACCACCGGCTCTGCCGGTTGTTTCACGTCGATCATGAAGCAGTTGCTGTGGGACACGGTGCAGGTAAACCCCCGTCCGTTCAGCCAGGCGATAGTTTCATCACGCAAGCCGGCATTGAGCGCCTTGCGCTGGCCCAGCAGCTTGACGTCTTCCAGGCTGGCGTGGGCGCCCAGCAGGCTGGCGCCGGCCGGTACGTTGTCGCCGCCGAACACCGCCAACCGCTCCAGCAATGCCGGGTGGCCGATGGCCAGGCCCAGGCGCGCGCCGGCCATGCCGTAGATTTTGGAGAAGGTGCGCAGCACCAGCAGGTCGTCGTGGTCCTTGATCCAGCTCACGCAACTGGGGGCATCGCAGAAGTCGATATAGGCTTCGTCCACCACCAGCACGCTGCCTTTGGGTTTGTTCGCCAGCGCCTGGCGGATAGCCTCGGTCGAGGTCAGGGTGCCGGTCGGGTTGTTGGGGTTGCACAGGTACAGCATGCCGGCCTGGGGATCAGCCGCGAGCATGGCCGGTACATCATGGGCATGCTGGGCATCGAGGTTCACTTCGTGTACCGGTGCCTTGTTCGACTCGGCCGCCTGGCGCGGAACTTCGTAGGACGGCGTGGCCATCACCACGCCACGGGTTGGGCTGGTGAAGGCCAACACGGCATAGCGCAGAGCGGCCATGGAGCCGGCGAATACCGCCACGTTCTCTTCGTTAATACCTTGCTGCCGGGCAAACAGCGCCGCCAGGGCGTACATGTGCGAGTAGGGATAACGCCCCGCTGCCGCACTGCCACGCTGCATCGCTTCAAGCGCCGCTTTTGACGGCCCATAAGGGCTTTCGTTGTAATTGAGCAATACGTAGTCAGAGGCCGCCGGTTCAGGGCTTGCGACCGCCCAATCGAGATGCCCGAGAACAGGCAAGGCTGCGCCCAGGGCGAGAAGGGACCGACGACTGACGTTGACCATGGTGACTACTCCTTGTAGACGGACGGGGGATTCCTACGAGTCGTACAGAGGAGTATGACGAAGTACATGTCGTCCGATTTAGCATCACCCGATAGCCAACGCGGCGCACCGCGCCTGAACTGGCATGCCCCCGCAATTTGATCGGTGTACGGCTGGAACGGGCATGACGCGTCCAGCAATGTTATTTCAGCTGCAACTTGTGCTTCAGGCTCTGCATGACATTCGCCTTGTCCTGCAGGTAGTCATTCAAGCCCCGGGCGCGCAGATTGCACGCATCACACTCGCCACAGCCGGTGCCGATGATGCCGTTGTAGCAAGTCAACGTCTGCTCGCGCACCAGTTCCAGTTGCCCGTGATAATCGGCCAGGGCCCAGGTCTCGGCCTTGTTCAGCCACATCAAAGGGGTGTCCAGACGCACGTCGTATTCCATGCCCAGCTTGAGCGCCTGGTTCAACGCTTTGACGAATTCATCGCGGCAATCCGGGTAGCCCGAGAAGTCGGTTTCGCAGACGCCGGTGATGACGCTCTGGGCCTTCACTTGATAGGCGTAGATCGCGGCCAGGGTCAGGAACAGGATATTGCGGCCCGGCACGAAGGTGCTCGGCAGGCTCTCGCCCGAGCTGTTCACGGTCGGCACGGGGATGTTGTCACGGGTCAGGCTGCTGATCGCCAGCTCATTGAGCAGCGACACATCCATCACTTTGTGTACGGTGGCGCCCAGTTGCTTGGCCAGCTTGCGGGCGACTTCGATTTCCGCCACGTGACGCTGCCCATAATCAAACGTAATGCAGTGCACTTCGTCATACAGCGGCAGTGCCTGGACCAGACAGGTGGTCGAATCCTGCCCGCCACTGAACACCATAACGGCTTTTTTACGCATTGCTTGGCTTCCTGAATTCGAAGAATTTGGGTGTAAAGCGAGCTTGCTCGCAAAAAACGTAAACGATAACGCAGCGTATCCGGTTTGGCGCAGCGCTCAATAAAAAACCCCGCGCTTCTTGCGAAGGCGGGGCTGTTTACTACTCAAAAGCTACCGCTCAGACCACTCAGCGTGCGTACGTCAGCAACAGCTCTTTCGGTACTTGGAAATCCAGGGACATCATCACGCTGAGCGCGGTGATGGTGAAGATCGAGAACACGAACAGCTTGCGCGCCCAGACGGTGTCGTCCACCGCCTTGTAGCCGGTCCAGGCCATGTACAACCAGTACATGCCCATGGCGGCGGCAACGGCGAGGTAGCTCATGCCGGCGTAGCCACTGAAGGTCAACATCAAGGTCGCCACGAGGAAGGCCAGGATGTAGAGCAGGATGTGTTTCTTGGCCACCTGGATGCCACGCTTGACCGGCAGAACCGGAATCGAAGCAGCCAGGTAGTCATTGAAGCGGAAAATCGCGATGGCGTAGGAATGCGGCATCTGCCACAGGCTGAACATCACCAGCAGCACCAGCGCGGCCATGTCGAAGCTATTGGTTACAGCCACATAACCAATCACCGGCGGCATCGCCCCCGACAGACTGCCCACCAACGTGCCGTGTACCGACTTGCGCTTGAGGTAGAGGCTGTAGAGGCCGACGTAGATGACAAAACCGATCACGGCAAACAGCGCCGCCAGCGGGTTGGCCACCTTGTACAACAACACCACGCCCGCAACACCCAGGACGGTCGCGAAGATCAGTGCCAGTTTCAGGGAGATAAGGCCCTGGACCAACACGCGATTCTTGGTGCGCTCCATCTTGATGTCGATGTCACGGTCGATGCAGTTGTTGAACACGCAACCGGAAGCAACCACCAGGGACGTACCGATCATTGCAGCCAGGAAGATGGCCAGATCGACATGTCCCTTGGAGGCCAGGAAGAAACCGCCCGCCACAGAAAGCACGTTACCGAAAATGATCCCCGGTTTGGTGATTTGGATAAAGTGCTTAAGCGACATCGGGTTTTACCTCACTTCGCCATCATGTAGGTGTGGATGCTGAACATGATCCACAGCGACAGACCAACCAGCAGAACAATCACCAGGCCTGCGAACACAAACGCAATCACGTTCTCGCGCTGCTCTTTGGAACGATCCAGGTGCAGGAAGTACACCAGGTGAACCAGGACCTGAATCACCGCAAACGCCAGGACGATCATCAAGGTGATCGACTTCGGCAAGGTGGGGTACATCACCAGGCCGAACGGGATCAGGGTCAGGATGACCGACAGGATGAAGCCGATGGCGTAAGACTTTACGCTGCCGTGGCTTGAATCGTGGCTGTCATGGGAGTGTGCATTAGCCATTACAGAGTCCCCATCAAGTAAACGACGGTGAATACGCAGATCCAGACCACGTCCAGGAAGTGCCAGAACAGGCTCAGGCAGCTCAGGCGGGTCTTGTTGGTGTTGGTCAGGCCGTGTTTATTGACCTGATACATCATCACCGCCATCCACAGCAGGCCGGCGGATACGTGCAGACCGTGGGTACCGACCAGCGTGAAGAATGCCGACAGGAAACCGGAACGGTGCGGGCCGTAGCCTTCGGAGATCAGCAGGTGGAACTCGTTGATCTCCATGCCGATGAAGCCCAGGCCGAACAGGAAGGTCAGGCCCAGCCAGCTCAGCACGCCCTTCTTGTTGCCCTTGTAGAAGGCCAACATGGCGAAGCCGTAGGTGATCGAACTGAACAACAGCAAGGCGGTTTCGCCGAGCACGTAAGGCAGTTCGAAGATGTCGTGGCCCGACGGGCCACCCGCTACGTTATTTACCAGTACCGCGTACACCGCGAAGATCGACGCAAACAAGATGCAGTCGGTCATCAGGTAGAGCCAGAAACCGAAGACGGTTATTGGCCCCGAGTCGTGGTGATGGTCATCGTGCCCATGGTCATCGACATGGGCGTGTCCAGCATTGGTCACTAAGTTCGACATGGTTTAAGCCTGTTCCAACGAGGTTTCTACACGGTTGGCCGGAATCTTCTTCTCGGCTACCAGGCGAGCGTGCTGCTCGGCTTCGATGCGTTCGATCGTTTCGACCGGCACCATGTAGCCTTGATCATCACGGGCAGCGTGAATGATGAAGTAACCGATAGTGCCCACCAGGCTCGCGATTGCCAGCCACCAGATGTGCCAGATCATCGCGAAACCGAACACGGTCAACAGCGCACCCATCACCACGCCGGTGGCGGTGTTGTTTGGCATGTGGATCGGCTCGTAGTGCTTGGGCTTCTGGTACGCAGTACCGTCTTCCTTGGCTTCGGTGAACGCATCGATGGTGTTCGCGGTAGGGATCACAGCGAAGTTGTAGAACGGTGGCGGCGACGAGGTCGACCATTCCAGAGTGTGGCCGTTCCACGGGTCGCCGGACTCGCACATGTTCTGCTTGCGGTCACGCACGCTGACATACAACTGGATCAGCTGGCAGGCGATACCTGCAGCGATCATCAACGCACCGAACATGGCGACGTACAGGTACGGCACCCACTCAGGGTTGGTGGTGGCGTTCAGACGACGGGTCATGCCCATGAAGCCCAGTGCATAGAGCGGCATGAACGCGACGAAGAAGCCCGAGATCCACAGCCAGAATGCAGCCTTGCCCCAACCTTCGTGCAGCTTGAAGCCGAACGCTTTCGGGAAGTAGAAGCTGAAGCCTGCGATGTAACCGAATACCGCGCCGCCGATGATCACGTTGTGGAAGTGAGCGATCACGAACAGGCTGTTGTGCAGTACGAAGTCAGCACCCGGAATGGCCAGCAGTACGCCGGTCATGCCGCCGATGGCGAAGGTCACCATGAAGCCCAGGGTCCACAGAACCTGGCTGGTCATGCGCAAACGACCGTGGTAGATGGTGAACAGCCAGTTGAATAGCTTCACCCCCGTCGGGATGGAAATCAGCATCGTCGCCAGGCCGAAGAAGGCGTTGACGCTGGCCCCCGAACCCATGGTGAAGAAGTGGTGCAGCCACACCATGAAGCCCAGTACGGAGATCGCGCCGGAGGCGTAGACCATCGAGTGGTGACCGAACAGGCGCTTGCCGGTAAAGGTCGAGATCACTTCGGAGAAGATACCGAACGCCGGCAGGATCAGGATGTACACCTCAGGGTGACCCCATGCCCAGAACAGGTTCACGTACATCATTGGATTGCCACCAAGTTCATTGGTGAAAATGTGGAAATCCAGGTAACGGTCAAGCGACAGCAGCGCCATGGTAGCGGCCAGGATCGGGAACGAAGCCACGATCAGGACGTTTGCCCAGGTGCAGGTCCAGGTGAAGATCGGCATGTCCATCAGTTTCATGCCAGGGGCGCGCATTTTCAGCACGGTGGCCAGGAAGTTGACCCCCGTCAATGTCGTCCCGAGTCCTGATAACTGCAGGGCCCAGATGTAGTAGTCCACACCCACGCCCGGACTGTATTGCAGCCCCGACAATGGCGGATACGCAACCCAACCGGTCTTGGCGAATTCGCCAACGCCCAGGGACACGTTGATCAGCACCACGCCGGACACCAGCAGCCAGAAGCTCAGGGAGTTCAGGAACGGGTAGGCAACGTCACGCGCACCGATCTGCAGCGGCAAGGCAAGGTTCATCAAGCCGGTGAAGAATGGCATCGCCATGAAGATGATCATGATCACACCGTGGGCGGTGAAGATCTGGTCATAGTGTTCAGGCGGCAGGTAGCCAGGCGAACCCTCGGTGGCCATGGCCAACTGGGTACGCATCATGATGGCGTCGGCAAAGCCACGCAGCAGCATGACCATGGCAACGATGACGTACATGACGCCGATTTTCTTGTGGTCGACCGACGTCAGCCACTCGGTCCACAGGTAGGTCCACTTCTTGAAGTACGTGATACCTGCAAACAGTGCCAGACCACCCAGCGCGATCATGGCGATGGTAATCATCACAATCGGCTCGTGGAACGGGACCGCATCCCAACTTAATTTACCAAACATCGTTTACTCCTCTGCCCCAGCAGTTGAATGCGAGCCCGTGTCAGAACCTTCAACCACGGCCACTTCTTTCTTCTCGTGCTTGACCGGCTTGCCTGGCTTCATACCTTCGTACTTGTCGACGATTTTCTGAAACAGGTTCGGCTCAAACGCGGAGTACAGCGCGACAGGGTTGTTCTGGCTTGGTTTGGTCAGGGCGTCGTATTCAGCTTGATCAAGCTGTTTAGGTGCGGCCTTGACTTCGGCTACCCAGGCGTCAAATTCTTCCTGGCTCGTCGAGATCGCTTTGAATTTCATGCCGGTGAAGCCAGCGCCGCTGTAGTTGGCGGAGATGCCTTCCATTTCGGCTTTCTGGTTGGCGATCAGGTGCAGCTTGGTCTGCATGCCTGCCATCGCATAGATCTGGCCGCCCAGGGCTGGGATGAAGAACGAGTTCATCACGGCGTCGGAGGTGATCTTGAAGTTAAGCGGCGTGTGCTCCGGGAACCGAATCTGGTTCACAGTGGCGATACCCAGGTCCGGGTAGATGAACAGCCACTTCCAGTCCAGCGCGACCACTTCGATGTTGATCGGCTTGACGTCCGATTCCAGCGGGCGGTACGGGTCCAGTGCGTGGGTGGACTTGTAGGTCACATAACCCAGGGCAACGATGATGAGGATCGGGACCAGCCACACCGCGATTTCGATCTTGGTGGAGTGCGACCACTTCGGCGCGTAGGTGGCGCTGGTGTTGGATGCGCGGTATTTCCAGGCGAAGGCGAAGGTCATGATGATCACAGGGACCACGACCAGCAGCATCAGCAGGGTGGCGGTGATGATCAGGTTTCGTTCATCCAGACCGACCTGTCCTTTTGGGTCGAGCAAGGTCCACTTGCAGCCTCCCAGCATTAACATCATGCCAAGCAGCGGCAAAAAGCCTAGTAATCGGGGGTACCTGTTTTTACTCATCTCACGACCTCTAAAGCAGCTTGCGCAATGCAGTTGGGTTTTGATCGCCAACACTTCACCCTGCCAAGGGTTGGCATTTCTCTTCGATTGAATAAGAGCCTGCCCATCACGCCATAAGGTGACGTTTCACGGACCTGCGGTGAGTTCTTATTCGATTTCGTGGCTAAAGGCCTTGTTACAGACCAATTCCATTTGGTGCGGATAGTTGAAAGGCTGCCGGAACCTGGGATCGCACAGAGCCTTCCATCTGCTCCTCGACCGCTCCAATGCTCAAATATTGAACAGCACCGGACATTCAGTGCGGGCGATTGTAGTTAGCTAGCGATGTATAAACCATGTCTGATAAAGAAATAATTTTTATCGATTACAGCAATAATCCTTCACCATTCTTGCAATGGTTCGCGATCTTATCGTGTTCAATTCTCAACAAAAACCACAAAAATTGCGCTGTTACTGGGCAGATTGCCACACCCCTTACTCGGTGTAAGGGCATGGCAAACGGAGTAAAGTCCCCATAAAACAAGGCATTTACAGAACACGCCTGGGCTCGAACCGCGCGTGTTTGGCGCTGTGTTTCCAACCACGAACTGACAGCACAGTTTGCGCCTCGGATGCAAATTCAGAGGCCGGTTCGGCCGCTCAAAAACCTCCTGCGGCAACCTCCGTGTGACAACATGTCGCACGCTGCGCGCACGATTCCTTGCTGCTCGTCACGGCCCTTTCACAAATCCCTGCAAACAAAAACGCCCTGGCCTTCACTGAAGAAGACCGGGGCGTTTCATTGAACGGCTTCAGGCTTTGGGGTGGCGATTACGATAGATGCACAGGGGCACCAGGATCACCGTCAGCACGAATGCCACCAATGCCCACTGCGCCAGGGACAGGCCGAGGATCGGCGGATAGGGCGTGCTGCAAAAGCCGTCGACCTGAAAGCCCAGGGGAAACACTTTGGCCAGGGGCAGGTCATCGACGATCGGCTGCAGCACATCAATGCCGCAACTGACCTGGGGGAAGAATTGGGTGTACACGTGGTGACCGGCAGCCGCCACACCGCCCAGGGCGCTGAGAATCACCAGCCCTTCAAAGACCGTGACCGCCCTCTGGGTGCGCATGGCAGCGCCGATGAACGCAAAAATCGCAATCAACAGCAAGGCGTAGCGTTGCAGGATGCACAGCGGGCATGGCGCTTCGCCCAGCACCACTTGCATGTACAGCGCCCCGCCGATCAGCGCCAGGCAGATGATGCCCAGCAACACCAGAAAGCGCCGCTCCCTGCCCAAACGCATTTCGTCACTCATGTCCGGTTCCCTTTGTTTGGTTGTGCCTGATGGCCACAAGTTTACACACAGGCACTGGTTAAAACAGAGGGCGGTTAACAGCGGATTAATCAGACCTTGCGCAGGAGCAAGCTTGCTGGCGAAAAACCCAAGGGCACCGCGTTCATCAGGATGGCCACGTTTTCGTTAACGATCTTCGCGAGCACGCTCGCTCCTACAGGGAGGGGTGGTTATTCCAGCGATGCCGCCGGGCCGAAGAATTCGTAGCGGCTTTGTTTCTCGGGCACGCCCAGCGCCTTGAGGTGACGCTTGATCGCCGCCATGAAGCCCTTGGGCCCCAGGAAGTAAGCATCAATGTCGCGCTGCTCGGGCAACCACGCCGCCAGTTGTTCCTGGCTCAACAGGCCGACCTTATCCGCCGCCGGGCTTACGCCGTCGTCCTCGGCATAGCAGTAGAACCGCTTGAGCTGCGGGTGCCTGGCCGCCAGCGTGTCTACCCAGTCACGGAACGCATGCACCCCGCCGTTACGCGCGCAGTGGATAAAGTGCACCGGGCGCTCGGTGGCCAGGGCTGCTTCGAGCATCGCCAGGGTTGGCGTAATGCCCACTCCGCCGCTGATCAGCACCAACGGCTTATCGCTGGCGGCCAGGGTGAATTCGCCCGAAGGCGGGAGCAGGTCAATCGTCGCGCCGACGTGCAGTTGATCATGCAGGTAGTTGGACACCCGCCCACCGGCTTCGCGCTTGACGCTGATGCGGTACAGGCCGGCATCGCTCAAAGCCGACAGGGAATAGTTGCGACGCACTTCCTCGCCATCGAGCACCAGCTTCATGCCGATGTATTGGCCGGGCGCAGCGTTGAGGATCGGGCCGTTGTCCACCGGGGCGAAGTAAAACGAGATAATTTCGTCGCTCTCCTGCACGCGCTTGACCAGCACGAACGGCCGCGCACCGCGCCAGCCGCCGGGCGCCTGGGCTTTCTCGTCATAGAGAGCGGCTTCGGCGCCGATCAGGATATCCGCCAACTGGCCGTAGGCCGCGCCCCAGGCACTCATCACCTCAGGGGTGGCAATCTCGCTGCCCAGCACTTCGGAAATAGCCCGCAGCAGGCAGGCCCCGACGATCGGGTAGTGTTCCGGCAGGATCTGCAAGGCCACATGCTTGTTGATGATCCTGGCCACCAGGTCGCCCAATTGGTCCAACTGGTCGATGTGCCGCGCGTACATCAGCACGCCATTGGCCAAGGCGCGGGGCTGGTCGCCGCTGGCCTGGTGAGCCTGGTTGAACAGTGGGCCAACTTCAGGGTATTCGGACAGCATCATGCGGTAGAAATGGGTGATCAGCGCTTCGCCACCGCTTTCCAGCAGGGGCACGGTGGATTGGATGATGGCACGGTCTTGGGCACTCAGCATGGGAGACTCCTGGGTCTTTTCGCTTATTGCCTTGAGGTACTCAGTAATCGTGCCAACTAATAAATTCATATTTTTCAAGAGGTTAAAAATTGCGTAGTCAATATGACTTCCTACAGCCTATAGTCATAAGGACTACAAGGAGTCATTATGACTGCACAACCGCTGCTCACCACGCTGCTGCCCCTCGTTGCCGACCTGTCACGGGAACTTCCCGAAGGCGAGCGCTATAGGCGCCTGCTGCAAGCCATGCGCGCCCTGCTGCCGTGTGATGCCGCCGCGTTGCTGCGCCTGGAGGGCGAGTGGCTGGTACCGCTGGCCGTGGATGGCTTGAGCGCCGACACCCTGGGCCGTCGCTTCAAGGTCAGCGAACACCCGCGTTTTGAGGTGCTGCTGAGCAGCCCCGGCCCTACCCGCTTCGACAGCGACAGCACATTGCCCGACCCTTACGACGGCCTGGTGGATGGCCTGCACGGGCATCTGGAAGTTCACGACTGCATGGGCTGCCCGTTGTTTATCGACGATCAACCGTGGGGCCTGCTGACCCTGGACGCCCTCGACACCGAGCGCTTTGAACGGGTCGAACTCGACGCCCTGCAAGCCTTTGCCAGCCTCGCCGCCGCCACGGTCAACGTCGCCGAGCGCATTGAACGGCTGGCGTTGCGTGCCGAAGACGAACACCAGCGCGCCGAGATCTACCGCCAGGCCAGCGGCCAGCAGCACAAGGAAATGATCGGCCAGAGCAAGGCGCACAAGCACTTGGTCGAGGAAATCAAACTGGTGGGCGGCAGTGACCTGACCGTGCTGATAACCGGTGAAACCGGGGTCGGCAAGGAGCTGGTCGCCCAGGCGATCCACGCCGCGTCGCCGCGTGCCGACAAACCCCTGATCAGCCTCAACTGCGCCGCGCTGCCCGAGACGCTGGTGGAAAGCGAGCTGTTCGGCCATGTGCGCGGCGCCTTCACCGGCGCGCTGAATGACCGCCGGGGCAAATTCGAATTGGCCGATGGCGGCACGTTATTCCTGGATGAAGTGGGCGAATTGTCGCTGACCGTACAAGCCAAACTGCTGCGCGTGCTGCAAAGCGGCCAATTGCAGCGCCTGGGCTCGGACAAAGAGCACCGGGTGGATGTGCGCCTGATTGCCGCAACCAATCGCGACCTGGCCGCAGAAGTGCGCACTGGCCGCTACCGCGCCGACTTCTACCACCGCCTGAGCGTCTACCCGTTGCAGGTGCCTGCGCTGCGTGAACGCGGGCGCGATGTGCTGCTGCTGGCCGGGTATTTTCTGGAACAGAACCGCTCACGCATGGGCCTGGGCAGCCTGCGCCTGACCAGCGATGCCCAGGCGGCGCTGCTGGCCTATGACTGGCCCGGCAATGTGCGCGAGTTGGAGCACCTGATCGGACGCAGTGCGCTCAAAGCCCTGGGGCGCCGCGGCGAGCGTCCGAAAATTCTCAGCCTGAGCGCTGTGGACCTGGACCTGCCTGATGTCAGCGCACCCGCCCTCGAGGCACCGGCCGCTGCGGTCTGCGAAGTCACCGGCGACCTGCGCCAGGCCACCGAGCACTACCAACGCCAGGTCATCAGCGCCTGCCTGGAACGTCACCAGCACAACTGGGCCGGCGCCGCCCGTGAACTGGGCCTGGACCGCGCCAACCTCGGCCGCATGGCCAAGCGTCTTGGGCTCAAATAGACCGGTCATCCACGCCCACGAGTTAAATGTGTTTGGCCCCCAGGATGACGTTCACGGGGGCGGACACCCTGGGTTTGCGAAACACCAGCACATTGCCCAGCATCACCAGCACCAACCCCGCCAGCGCCGGTGCCGTCCACTGATAACCCTCGGCAAATGCCGAGACGTTCAGCGCCACCACCGGGAACAACACGGTGCAATACGCCGCCCGCTCCGGCCCCATGCGCCCGACCAACGTCAGGTAGGCGGTAAAGCCAATCACCGAGCCTGGAATCACCAGGTACCACAAGGCGCCGAGGTAGCGCGCGCTCCAGTCCATCTCGAACGCAATACCGCGCGCTGCGCAATAGGCCGCCAGCATCACCGCACCATAGGCCATGCCCCAGGCGTTGGTGGTCAAGGGCTTGAGCCCGGCTTTCTGTTGCAGGCTCGACAGCATATTGCCCGCCGAAAAACACATCGTGCCCAGCAACGCCAGGCCCAGGCCGAGCAAGGTCTGCGGGCTGGTGGCGTGCCCCGCCAACTCGGGCCAGAACAAAAAACCCAGGCCGAGCAAGCCAAGGCCGCCGCCCATCAACACATTGCGTGCAACGCGCTGGCCGAAGAATACGCGGGCATTCAGCGCGTTCCACAAGGTCGCCGTGGAAAACACCACCGCCACCAGCCCACTGGGGATCCACTGGCTGGCGGTCAGAAAGCACATGAAGTTGACGCAAAACAGGCACAGGCCCTGCGCCACGCAAATCAGGTGCCCGCGCCGGTTCATCACCTGCAGCCGGCGGCTGAGCAGCAACAGCACGAACAGCACCAGCGCCGCCAAGCCGAAGCGATACACGATCGATACGGGAATCGCCACCACGCCCAACTGCCATTTGAGCGCGATCCAGGTCGTGCCCCAGATCAGCACAGTGAGTAAATACAGGAAAAGGTTCATAGCGGGCTCCGGTGATTGAGCCACAGTGTCGCTTTTACCGCGTGCAGTTCTCTTGCACATTCTTGCGCTTTTGTCGGGCGTGGGGCTCACAGCGTCATGACGGCGGAGTAGGATGCAAAACGTCGGAGAACACACCATGCCAGCGCTGGAATCCCTGCAAGTCTTTCAAGCCCTTAACCGCTCGCCCAACGCACGGCTGCAAGCCTGCGCCGAGCTCGGTGACGGCTTGTCCGCGGCAGTGTGGAGCAACCACCACGATTCCCAGGATTACCAGGCGCCCAGCCATCACACGTTGTCGTGCTACATCGGCGGCGGTACCGGCACTTTTCGCCGCGACCAGCCGGGCATCAAGGGCGGTCCCGGCAAACTGTGCATCCTGCCGGCCGAGCATCAATCCGCCTGGGTGATCAATGGCGAGATTCGCCTGGCTCATGTGTATTTCAGCCCCGAACAATTTGCCCTCGGCTGTATCACCCTGCTCGACCGCGAACCCCGTGAACTGCAGTTACGCGAAGGCACCTTCCTCGAAGACGCCGGCCTGGCCGGGCGCTTTCAGCAGTTGATTGCCCTCAACTGGCACGAGCCCGGTGAGCGCCTGCTGACCAGCAGCCTGGCCCATGAAATGCTCAGCCACACCCTGCTCAGCCAGGTCGGCGCCCGCGAAGGGTTGCGCGTGAAAGGCGGGCTGGCCGCGCACCAGCGGCGCCGGTTGGTGGAGTACATCGACCATCACCTGCAAGACGCCATCAGCCTCGGCCAGTTGGCCGGCATGTGCGCCCTGTCGGAATACCATTTCGCCCGCATGTTCCGCCAAAGCTTCGGCCTGCCGCCACACCAGTACCTGCTGGCGCGCCGGTTGGCCCGTGCGCAGAACCTGTTGCGCGGCAGCGCCCTGGCCGTGGGTGAAATTGCCTGGCTGTGCGGTTTCTCCAGCGCCAGCCATTTCAACCAGCGCTTTCGCCAAGCCGTGGGCGCGGCGCCTGGGGACTATCGCCAGGCATTTCGCGCCTAGGCCATCAAGCCCAGCGTCTTGGCTTTGGCCACGGCCTGGGTACGCCGCTCTACGCCAAGTTTGCTGTGGATACGCCGCGCATGGGTCTTGACGGTGTGCAGGGAGATATAGAGGCGGTCGGCAATTTCCAGATTGGAGTTGCCCAGGGCGATCAACTGCAGCACTTCCAGCTCGCGCTGGCTCAGCGGGTTTTCCGTGACGCCGACCGGCGAGGCTTGCGGCTCGAGCCCCAACTCACTCAATAACCCCGGCGCACGTAAACGCAACTCGCGCACCGCCTGCTGCACCTGGCAACGCGCCGCCAATGCCAGGCCGGCTTGCAGGGCCAGTCGCGCCTGGGTCGGCTCCCCCAGCCGCCAGGCCACCTCCCCCAGCACCAGCTGCACTTCGGTTTCGAGGCAGAGCATGCCGCGTTGCCGGGTGCTCGCAAGCAAGGCGCCAAGCCGCTCGAGCGGCTGTTCGGCGCAGCCCAGCCTGACCTCGCCCAGCACCAGCAGGTACTCAAGACGCGGGATAAGTTCCAGTGTGGCCGGTGGCGCCTGCTTGGCGCAGGGCCCGTGAAAGTGACGCAACACGCGGCGCACCGCCTCCACCGTCAACTCCGCGCGCCCTTGCTGCAACCAGAAATGCCCGCTGACCAACAACAGCACCGCGCGATATACCAGGACGGGCACGTGGCGCTGCTGCATCAGCCGCTCGGCATCGCGCAGCTGGATAAAGGCCTGGGCGTAATCACCGCGATTCGCCGCCAGCAGCGCCAGCCCGAGAAACCCGTAGAGCACCCGCTTGTCCTGACTGTGCAGGCAGATTTTCAAACCGGCCTCGAAACACTCGCCCGCCAAGGCGTCCTGCCCTTGGCGCAACGCAAGATGCCCGCGTCGCAGGGCGATACGCCCCATCAATGGGCCAGCCTGCAAGCGCTGCTCCACCAGCATCGCCTGCACGCCCTCCAACAGGCTTTGCGCCCGGTAAGGCGCGCCGCGTTGCTCCAGCAATTGGGCGTGATCCAACTCAAGCAGGGCCTCCAGCACCAGCGAACCGTGGGCGCGGGCCAGGCACAGCGCTTCGCGATTCAAGGCTTGGGCGACGTCCAACTCGCCGCGCAGCATGGCTTGCTGGGTCAGGCCCGAGAGGCACATCAGGCGTGACGTCCAGGCACTGTCGGGCAAGGCTTGCAGTGCCTCGAGGAAATGCTCGCGGGAACCTTCTGCATCGCCGCTCAAGTGCAGCAGCCAGCCGGCCTGCGCCTGCCAGCGCGCCACCAGATGGCGCTGCGCCGCCGCCGTTGGTCGCGGCGCGAATCGAGCCAACTGGTCGATGCACAACGCCGCCTGCTCGAACCGCCCGGCAAACAGCAGTGCGGCGGTGACCAGGCCTACCAGTGGCGCCGAGCCGAGCATCAATTCATCGCCATGCTGCTCATGCAGGCGCAACAGCAGCAGGGCATTTTGCCCGCGGAACAAGTCTTCAAAACTGAAGTGCTGCAGCAGGCTCACCGCCCCTTCATATTCCTGCGCCAGCAACGCCTGCTCGAAGGCGGCCTGCCAGTCCTGCTCGGCGCTGAACCACTGGCAAGCGCGCCGGTGCCAGGCGCGCTTGGCCGGCCAAGGCTCTTCGCGCAGCAGGCGTGCCAGGGGTGGAAATATGTGCAGCCACTCGGTGGAGCCTTCCCAGGGCTGGATAAATGCACCAAGCGTTTGAAGCTCGCGCAAGTACTGAGCGCCGTCACCCGCGCCGAACAGGTGTTCACACAGGCCGCTGTTGAAGCGCGGCAAGTTGGCCAGCACACGCCAGGCTTCGGCCAACTCCGCCGACAAGCTGTTGAACACCTCGTGCTGCAGATAATCGAGCACGGTTTTATCGGGATGGCCGTCACCGAGCAACGCGATACGCACACCGGCACACCATCCTGCGCTGAATTGCAGCACGCTATCGACGCTCTGCCCCGGGCCAAGCAATGCCTGGGTTTCCGTAGCGCTGAACGCCAGCTCAGTACTGCCGCACTCCAACAACTCGTCATCAAGCAACAACCGTGGCCAATTGCACGATGGCCGTCGCCGTGCCCCCAGCCACCAGCTCAGCGCCGGGCTGCTGGCGGTGAGCAACCGATCCAGCAAGGCGTCCAGCTCGGGAGCGGGCATGCGGCAAAAATCATCCAGCAACAGCCACGCCGTGTGCTGCCAACGCCCCAGATCCTGCAATAACGTCGCTTCGTCGGTATAAGGCAGCCCAAGGCTGTGCGCCAGGCGCCGGGAGAAATCGACCGGGCATGCAACGACGCCATTGAGCGCCAGCCAGTAAACCTGGCACCCCGGCGGCGCCTGCAAGGCGCACTCGGCGAGCAACGCACTCTTGCCACTGCCGCCCGGCGCGCACAGCAACTTCACACGTGCCGGGGCCGCGAGCAACGGTGCGGCCAGACGCGGTCGCAGCACATGGTGGGCGGACAGCCGGGGCATGAATCCAGGACGGTCCAGGCAGCGTGTCATGGCGGTCATTGCTGCATCCTGCTGTTTTTATTGTTGCGTAACCCTAGACCTGTGGTTGGCGGTTGTTGAAGAAGTATTCAGCGGGGTGATTAGTCACCATGCACAGAACCCGATGTGTACACAGCCCAGGGGGGTTTGCCCTAATGCCAGCCGGCTAAGGACGACCGCTGTACTGTGGCGAGGGAGCTTGCTCCCGCTGGGCCGCAAAGCGGCCCCAGAAAATGGGACTTTTACGCAGTCCAGCGGCAGCAAGCTCCCTCGCCACAGGTAAACGGTTGTCGCTTTAGCGCTTGATTGACTGGCATCAGGGCTTGCCCGCTCCCACTGTTGATTGCATTTCAAATGGGGTCAGCGCACGCCTTCGGACCTGAGCGCCGCCGGGGTGTAATCCGCCGCCTTGGCTGCGAAGCCGAATACGAAGCTGCTCTTCTCCTCGTTCTTCATACCCAGCGCGAGGTAGCGCCCGGCGATCAGGTCGTACAGGGTTTCCACGGTGTAGGCCGGCACCTGGTGGTCGTAATAAAACTGTGCATGGCCTTCGGCGACGCGCCACAGTTGGCCGCGACCGTCGTAGTGGTCCACCAGGGCGACCTGCCAGCTGTCTTCGTCAATGTACATGTGGCGCTTGGCGTAGATGTGGCGCTCGCTCGGCTTGACGGTGCCAACCACTTCCCAGACGCGGTGCAGCTCATAGCGGGTCAGGTCCTGGTTGATGTGCCCGGCCTTGATGATGTCGTCGTACTTGAGGGTCGGCGAATCGAGCTTGTAGCTGTTGTAAGGGATGTACAGCTCCTTTTTGCCCACCAGTTTCCAGTCATAGCGGTCGGGCGCGCCGGAGAACATGTCGAAGTTGTCGGTGGTGCGCAGGCCGTCGGATGCGGTGCCCGGCCCGTCATACGACACCTGCGGCGCCCGCCGCACGCGGCGCTGGCCGGCGTTGTAGATCCACGCCAGGCGCGGCTCTTTCACTTGATCGAGGGTTTCGTGCACCAGCAGCACGTTGCCGGCCAGCCGCGCCGGCGCCGTGACCGATTGCTTGAAATAACTCAGCACGTTGGCCGCCTTGGCCGGGTCGATGTCGGGGATGGCCTGGGGTACCGCGACTTCCTCTTCGAAGCGGATCGGCGTGTAGCTGCCGTTGGTCTGCGGGGTGGCCTGGGTGATGATGCGGCGCAGGTTGCCGCCGTGGTAACGGGTGATGTGATTCCACAACACTTCCACGCCGTTCTTGGGGATCGGGAACGCGTAGTAACGGTTACCGGTGAAGTTCTCCAGACCGTTGCCGTCATTGATCGCCTTGACGTTGAGTGCGCTGCGCTTGATCGACTCGTAGACATCGGCCGGCAGGTTGACCGTACGGTGGCTCGGATATACCGGAATCTTGTAGGTCTCGGGGTAGCGCTTGAACATCGCCACCTGGCCGTCGGAGAGCTTGTCTTTGTACTTGTCGACGGTGGCGGCGGTGATCACGAACAGCGGCTTTTCGCCGGCGAACGGGTCGGCGAGAAAGCCCTTGCTGTCCACCGCACCGGCGTTTTTCGGGATGCCGCCAGTCCAGGCCGGGATCGAGCCATCGGCATTGCCGGCTTTTTCGGCGCCGACCGGGGTCAGGCTGGTGCCAAGCTTGGCGGCTTCTTCCGGCGATACCGCTGCCATTACGTGGGTGGCCAACAGGCTCAGGGCCAACACTGCAATTGTCTTACGCATAAGTTCTTGTCCTTCTTTGAGCCAAATCAGAAGTTCACGCCGAAGCTGAGGGCGAGGAAGTCGCGGTCGGTCAGGGTGTTGTAGTCGCCGCCAAAGAAATCGGTGTAGCTGAGGCTGGCGGTGTAAGTGCTGCGGTAGTCCGCATCCACGCCGACACTGATGGCCTTGGCGCCTTTGTTGAACAAGCCGTTGGGGCCGTAGCCGGCGACGTCATGAGACCAGGACAGGTTGGGCTTGAGGTTCACCCCGGCAATGGCGTTGTTGTAATCAAGGATCGCCCGCGCGCGGTAGCCCCAGGAGGTGGAAGTGGCGAAACCGTCGGTGTCGCCCTGGAACCCATAGGCGCCGTACACCGAGTCGCGGCCATAACGCAGTTTGGATTTGTCTTCCAGGCCGGCGACATGCACCACCGCCGCCTCGCCCACCAGCGTCAGGCGTTCGGCGCCCAGCACCTGGTCGAAGAACTGGGTCATGGTGCTTTGGATCTGGGTGATTTCCTTGCGCCGGTAGCCCTTGTTGTCGGAGCCGAACGAACTGCGGATTGGCGATGCGGTGTTGCCCGCAATCGGGTTGACCAGCGCCAGGGTCAGGTCGGTGGTGTTGAGTTGCACGGGCGCATTGGGCCGATAGCTGATTTCGCCGGTCCACGCGGTGCCGGTGGGCAAGGTGGTGGAAAAGCTGGCGCCGAACAGTTGGATATCTTCCGGGTAATCCAGGTAGTACTGGCCACGGCCGAGCATGGTGCTCTGGGCCAGAGCGCCGCCCAGGCCCGGCGGGGCGGAGGCCCCGATGGCGCCGATGGTCGCAAGGTTGGTATTGGCGGTAATCGTGCCCACGGTCGGGGTACGGCTGTGGTAGTTCATGAAGTACAGGCCGTATTCGGTGTCGTCACCCAGCCAGCGCAAGGCGGCGCCGAACTGGCCGGAGTCGCGCGCATCACGGTCGGCGGCGCGCTGCACCACCACACCTTCGCGGGTGACCACAAAGCCTTGGCCGCGTGCCGCTGCGATCGGTTGCAGCGGTGCAATCCCCGGGCTACCGACGGTGTAGTTACCGGTGCAGCCATCGGCCGCCACGTCGCCCCCGAAGAAGGTGCCGCAGTTGTCCAGCACGGTCTGGTCCCATTCCAGTTGGTAGAAACCTTCCACGGTCAGCTGACTGGTCAGGCTCTGGGAAGCAAACAGCATGTTCACCGGGATCAACCCTTCCTTGATCTCGGCACCCGGACGACGGAACGCCGACACGTCGACCGGGTTGATGCTGTTGATGGAGTTACCGATAAACGTACTTTCGCCCCAACTGACCACCTGCTTGCCGGCGCGCACGGTGCCGGGCAGCTCGCCCAGGGAATAGTTGTGGTAGACGAAGGCATCAAGGATCTGCGCACCGCTGGATTTGGCGCCTTCCTTGCGGTTGTGGTCGCTGATCTGCTTGAACTCGCGGTCTTCGTCCTTGAGCTCGAAGTCGTACCAGTACTTGCCGCGCACGAACACACCGGTGTCGCCGTATTTCAGTTCAAGGTCGTGCAGGCCTTTGAAGATTTTGGAGAAGGTCTCGCCCTTCTTGAAGTTGAGGCGCCCGTCATCGCCGGTGGACGCCTGGCCCGTGCCGCCGTTGACGTTGCCCACCAGGCTTTTGTCGGCGTCTCGCGTGCCCCAGCTCGCACCGACCGACAGCGAGGAATCGAATTGCCCTTCGATTTCGCCAATATTGAACGAAACAGCCTGCGCCTGGGCACAGCAGCCCACGGCAACCGCAGCGGCCAGCGCCTGTGGCGTGAAGATGGCGCGCATTGTTGTTTTTGTCATGCGTCTTCCCCGGTGAGTGACAGAAGGCCCCACCCTACTGCCGCCTATGAGGAGCGATAAGCGCACCAAGGAGGTATTCGTGTTGTCGCTCGAAAGGATGACAAGCCGCGTACGCCAAGGGGGCGGCGCGCGTCATGGATTGGATGGATGGCGGTTCATCAGACTGATCGATGTCTGGCGGGTAATTGTTGTCGTTTTAGTAACAGTCCTTGTCCTGAACCGCTATTACTCATTTTGTTACAACCGACTATTCTTAGCTCGCTTTCAGGGCAAACCGCCCGCTCCCAACGTCGGGAGTCAAGCTGGAATTCTACGGATTGCTTATCTATTCAATCTGTTAACCGTGTTCACTGACGTTGATTTATCGCTCCTTGATCCAACGTCTTACTTCGGCCGCTGCCTGTGCAGCGGCCTTTTTTATGCGTGAAATAAAAACGGGGCGCTATCAACGCCCCGCAGGATTCACTGTTCTTATGGCAACGATCAGAGGCTGAACTTCTGCAAGTTGGCCATCATCTCCTTCAGTGCCTCGATGGTGTCTTTGGGGTGCGCCGCCCCTTCGAAGTCGCAGATTTGCTGCCAGTGCGCCGCCACGTCATCCGGTGAAAAGCCCGCCTCGGGATCAAAGCCCACGCCCAGGCTGCGCTCCCAACGGGTCTTGCCGATCCAGCCGCCGCCCACCTCAAACAAACCCGACGTTTCCTGGCAGGCTTCGCTGCCCAGGTACACCACTAACGGGCTGACCAGTTCCGGCTTGAGCCGCTCGAACACCTGCGGCGGGATCAGCCCTTCGGTCATGCGCGTGCCGCCGGTGGGGGCAATCGCATTGACCAGGATGTTGTTCTTGCGCCCTTCCAGCGCCAGGGTTCGGGTCAAGCCGTACAGGCCGAGCTTGGCCATGCCGTAGTTGGACTGGCCGAAGTTGCCGTAGATGCCCGAGGTGGATGCGGTGAAGATCACCCGGCCATAACCCTGCTCGCGCAGATGAGGCCAGGCGGCGCGAGTGACTTTGTAGGCGCCTTCGACATGCACCCGGTAAACCAGGTCCCAGTCGCTGTCGTCCATCTTGTGGAAAGTTTTGTCGCGCAGGATACCGGCGTTGTTCACTACTACGTCGATGCGGCCGAATGCGTCCAACGCGTTCTGCACGATCTTGTCGCCGTCAGTGACGGAATCATGGTTGGCTTCGGCGATGCCACCCGCTTCGCGGATTTCGGCCACCACTCGGTCGGCCGCCGAGGCATTCGCGCCTTCGCCCTGGGTCGAGCCCCCCAGATCATTGACCAGCACTTTGGCCCCGTGCCGAGCGAACAGCAGCGCATGGGCCCGGCCCAATCCGCCGCCGGCACCGGTGACGATCACGACCTTATCCTGCATCTGCACTGACTGACTCATACCGAACTCCTTTGGCGACAATGGCAATGGGCAGAGTGTCAGGCACAGGGCCTTGGGTCACAATAAATACGGGCGACGCTGAATGGTGCTCGATAAGGCAGCGGGATGATGCCTTGCGCAGGCGCAAGGCTCAGGAATAGGCCGCAAGCGCAGACTGCTGGCCAATGCGTTCACGAAACGCCAGGTAATGCCTGAGCACCTGGACCGGCGCCTCGATCTGCGGGTAATGGCCGATGTTGGCCAGCAATACCGTGTCGGCCTGCGGCACAAGCTGGTGATAGCGCTGCACCATATGCGCGCCGGAAATGGGGTCGACCTCACCGTCGATGACTCGCAACGGCACGTCGCCGCGTTGCATGGCCGCCACCCAGCGGTCACGCAGGCGACGGCGCTGGGGAATGTAACTGATCAGCTTGTGCAGGATGCGCGGGCCATCGTTGTGTTCTATCAGGCTCCAGAAATCATCCAGGGCACTTTCGCTGGGCCGCGTCTTAGGGCCGAATATCTGATTGAAACTGCTGGCCAGGCTGTTTCGCCCGCAGGCTCGGCCGATCATCCAGCCCAAGGGGCTGAGCAATAACTTCTGCACCAGCGTTGCGCGATGGGTTTCGGGGAACAGCCCACCGTTGAGGAACACACAACTGGCCATTTGGAACCGGCTTTCGTAATGCCGAGCCAGGAGTTCCTGGGCAACGCTGTCGCCGTAGTCATGGGCCAACACATGCACGGGATCGACCACCCGCAGGTGCTCAAGCAGCGCCTGTTGCAGGTCCGCTTGCTCCAGCAGGCAGTAATCGTGATCCAGCGGTTTGGCCGACTCGCCGAAGCCGAGCATGTCGCAGGCAATCACCCGATTGCGCTGGGTCAGGGGTTGCCACAGGTAGTGCCAATCCCAACTGGCCGTTGGGAAGCCGTGAAGCAACAGCAACGGCTCGCCCTGCCCGGCCACCCAATAACGAATGGAGCGGCCGCGAAAGACGAATTCCTGGCCGCGCTTGCGCCAGATACTGAGTGGTATTTCGGCAAGTAGCATCAGCTTTTATACCCGGGGTCTTGGTGATCCAATTTGCGCAGCAGCGCCGGCCAGGCCAGCGCCCCTCCCATACCTTGGGCACTTTTTGTGACAGCCGCCACCATCGCCTTGGCGCCGGCCAGAACCTGCGGCTCGATGGCAATCAACTCGGCAGCGCCGTTCTGCGCCAGCACCTGGATGTCACAGGCCCGCTGGAAAGTGAACATCATCAGAAAGGTATCGGCAATGGTGGCGCCGCACGTCAGCAGGCCATGGTTGTGCAGCATCAGAAAGTTGTTTTCGCCCAGGTCAGCCTGTAAACGCGCCTTTTCATCGTGATTCAGCGCCACACCTTCATAGGCGTGATAGGCAAGGCTCGACAGCACAAACAGCGATTGCTGGCTGATCGGCAACACCCCCTGCCTTTGCGCAGACACCGCGACACCGGCCGCAGTGTGAGTGTGCAGCACGCAGGTCACGTCATGGCGCACTTCGTGGATGGCGCTGTGGATGGTGTAGCCCGCAGGGTTGATCTCGTAGGGGCTGTCCATGCGCTTGTTGCCGGCCTGGTCCACCTTGACCAGGCTCGAGGCGGTGATCTCGTGGAACATCAGCCCATAGGGGTTGATCAGGAAATCATCGGTACCCGGCACCTTGGCCGAAATATGCGTAAAAATCAGATCATCCCAGCCATGCATTGCGACCAGGCGATAGCAGGCCGCGAGGTCGACACGGGCTTGCCATTCGGCCGCACTGACCTGGTCTTTGACATTTTGGGACGATGGAAGCGGGGCTAAGCTCATGATCATGACCTCCTTGGCGCACTTATTATTGTTTTTTAAGTGATGGGCCAGTCTAGTCAGGCGCCCTGGCTTGCGGAGTTGCCTTCGCAGCCAGCTTGATGACTGAGCGAGTCAGTCAGGAGAATAGTACATATTGGTGCAAAAAAAGCGCCGTCGCTCAAGCACTGGCGGCGCTTCCATCCGGTTAAAACCGCAGCGTCGTGATCAACTCGGCCAACCATGGCTCGGCGTCGGTCTCCGGGGTCACGCTTTCGCTGGCGTCCAGGCGCAGCATCGGCAGCACTTCGCGTATGCCCAGTTCACTGAACAATTCACGCATTTGCTCGCCGCCGCCGCAGAAGGTATCGCCGTAGCTGGCGTCACCCAAGCCAATGACCGCACCGGGCAGGCCGCGCCAAGCTGCGGGCAGTTGGTCGCGAATACTCGAATACAGGGGTTGCAGGTTGTCGGGCAACTCGCCCATGCCGGTGGTCGAGGTGACCGCCAGGAACGCCTCGGGGGCGAAAGCCTGCACGTCCGCCAACGTGGCACGCGGGTTGTGCCACGCGTCAAAACCCGCTGCTTTTAGGATGTTTTCAGCGTGGCGAGCGACTTCTTCAGCCGTGCCGTAGACCGAGCCGGAAAGGATGGCGACTTTCATCAATCTGATCCTGTAATTGAGCGAAAGCGTGGGATATTAGCAGTTGCACCGCCGTTTCAGTGCGAGCCGTGCAACATTCAGGATTTGCCATAAACTTGCACCCTCAGAACATGCAATGGAACGCTCAATGATTAACGCCAAGCTGCTGCAAATGGTCGTCAATGCCTCCAACGACGGCATCGTGATTGCCGAACGCGAGGGCGAAGACAAGCCGCTGATCTACGTCAACCCGGCCTTCGAACGGCTGACCGGCTATACCCTGGACGAGATTCTTTATCAGGATTGCCGCTTCCTGCAGTCGGGCGACCGTGACCAGCCGGCCCTGTCGGCGATCCGCGAGGCGCTCGACAGCGGTGGCGCGTGCCGGGAAATCCTGCGCAACTACCGCAAAGACGGCACGCCTTTCTGGAACGAGTTTTCACTGTCAACGGTGTACAACCCGGCCGACCAGCAGACCTATTTCATCGGCGTGCAAAAAGACGTGACCGCTCAAGTGAAGGCGCAGCAACGCGTCGCCCAGCTGGAAGCCCAGGTAACCGAGCTTAAAGCCGAACTGGCGGCGCTCAAGATGACGAGCGGATGTAACAAGCTGTAATAATTGCGGTCTTTAGAGACATAATGGCTTTTTAATGCCCAACCTTTGAGCCATATCAATGCCTCGCGATGCTCTATTAACCCAGGATGAGCTGGATTTTATCCAGAACATGCAGCACAACCCGCAGCTCAATCTGCGGGATGCATGGTCGAGCCTGACGGTGAACGGCGGTGCGCAGATTCGCGATTTGCTCACTCGGTTGGCCGCCCAAGACCAAGTCACCATCAGGGCACAGTTCGACAACCAGCAACTCACCTTCCCCCTGCGCCTGGTGGAAGATGAGTTTCATGCGGTGCATCTTCGCCTGGGCGTGCCAAGTATCTTTGAAGACGGGCCGATGGTCCGCCCATGGCGACTGGCCCTTGAAGAACCGGTGGCGCTGGAGAACTTGAGGGGTTACGCCAGCACGCTGTGGGTACACCAAGTGTCATTCAAGGGTGTGCTGGTAGAAGGGCGTGGCCGAGCCAAACCGCCGAAAACCTTTTCATTGTGGTTCAGCCCGTCCGGTTACGAACGCATTGCGCTGCGCGGCACGCTGGAACGGGAAACCGCCCGGGGACTGTTCGCCTACCGCCTGAACCAGAGTGACCAGGATGAGATCGAGCGCCTGCGCCAATTCATCCTGCACCAGCACCGCCTGGTGCATCCGCATGTGCATGCCTGAGATCAGGTATCCAGACCGCCACTGAGAAACTGCTGCAAACGGCGCTGCATCTGGCGCCCTTCGCTGCCAAGGCAGCCGATGGACGTGCCGGCCAGGTCGGCCTGCAACAGGTCCGAGGCAGCGCCAGCCAGAAACAGCGGGCAATCCAGGGTCAGCGCCAGGCGGTTCAAACGCACAGCCAGGTCGTGCTTGTGTGAGTGGTTGGAGAAAATGATCAGCGCCTGGGGGCGGACTTTTTCACACACCAGTGTCAACTCATCGACCGGCTGGCCCAAGCCCAGCACCTTCACGGTCAAATCCTCCCGGCTCATCAACAGCGCCGCCACCAATAGCTCCACTTTGCGGCACTCGCCAGGCATGCCACTGAGTAACACGCGCGGGGCCGACGAGGCGCTCGCCACTTGCAGACGCAGGAAAATCTGCACACGCAGAAAAGCATCGAAAAAAAGCCACTCACTGGCCTGGCCGAAACGGCCCTGATGGCGCAGCAAGTCGTTCCACAGCGGCATCAGGATGTGCTGGAACGCGACATTCAAGGGATAGGTAGAGAGAATCTGGCCGTACGCGCTTTCCAACTGGCGATCGTCGAAAGCGCTGATGGCCTGCATCAGCCGAGCCCGCCACTGCGGCCATTCGCGGTCTTCAACCGCGTCGCGCTCGGCACGAATCGCTTCGGCCTGCAGCTCGTCACGCGCCAGGATCTTGCCAACCTTGCTCACCGCCAGGCCGCGTTCAGTCCATTCGAGAATACGATTGACGGTCTCGATATCGGCCCTTGAATAAAGGCGGTGCCCGCTTTCGGTGCGCACAGGCTGGATCAGCCCGTAGCGCCGCTCCCACGCACGCAGGGTGACCGGATTGACGCCTGTCAATCTCGCCACTTCGCGGATGGGGAACAGTTGCTCCGAATCAATCGAGGCAGGCTGCAAATTGCTATCAGTCGGTGCAGTAATCACATTATTTCTGACTGGAGCCAACAGGGATGGGGCCTCATTTAACCCGTTTAAAGCTGGCTTTTTCAAGGTCTTTGGACTTCAGAGCAACCCCTCAAGTAATGTCACTGGCGTATTTCCTCAAAACAGGAATAATCCTTGCCTGTTTTTCAGCGCAGCGGCACTACCCGCCGCTGCGCTCGTGCGCCGCCTACCCGGCCAAGCGCACCCGTTTATCTGGAGATACACAATGTCTACCTCACCCGTCACCTTGATGGTTGCCCGCCGTGTGGCCAAAGGTCGCTACGAAGAATTGATGGCCTGGCTGCGCGAAGGCGAGCAATTGGCCACAGACTTTCCCGGTTACCTGGGCTCCGGCGTGCTCGCACCGCCTCCCAATGATGATGAATTCCAGATTATCTTCCGCTTCGCCGATGAAAAAACCCTGCATGCCTGGGAGTTTTCCGCTTCGCGCAGTGCCTGGCTGAGCCGTGGCAGCGAGCTGTTTGCCGACCCGTCCGAACACCGTGTGAGCGGCATTGATGGCTGGTTCGGCGCGGCGGGAGCCCGCCCGCCGCGCTGGAAACAGGCGGTGGCGATCTGGCTGGCGTTTTTCCCGGTGTCGCTGCTGTTCAACTTCGGCCTGGCGCCCTTGCTCGGCGAACTGGACCTGTTCAGCCGGGTGCTGGTCAGCACCTTGGCGCTCACCCCGCTGATGGTTTACTTCTTTATCCCGATGTCGACTCATCTGCTGGCGAACTGGCTGCACCCCACGCCACCTCGCAAGGCCAACGAAGCCGCTGCTTGAGTACAGGGGGACGGGGCGCTGGTATAGTTTCCATCTGCCAGCGACCCGAGCCTCCCATGACCGCAACCAATGCCCCGATCCTGATCACCGGTGCCGGCCAGCGTGTCGGCCTGTATTGCGCCGAGCGCCTGTTGGACGAAGGGCAATCGGTGATATTCAGCTACCGCACCGAACGTCCCGGAGTGCAGGCCCTGCGCGAACGCGGTGCGATCGGTGTATGGGCCGACTTCTCCACCGAAACGGGGATTCTGGCGTTCATCGCTGAGCTGAAGACCCATACCGACACGCTGCGCGCAATCATCCACAACGCTTCGGCCTGGGTCGCAGAAACCCCTGGCGACGAAAGCCGCGCCTTTATCGACATGTTCAGCGTGCACATGCTTGCGCCGTATCTGATCAACCTGCATTGTTCACCTCTGTTGCAACGCTCGACACCAGCCGACATCGTGCATATCAGCGACGATGTGGTGCGCAAGGGCAGTCGTCAGCACATCGCCTATTGCGCCACCAAGGCCGGGCTCGACAGCCTTACGCTGTCGTTTGCCGCGCAGTTCGCGCCGTTGATCAAGGTCAACGGCATCGCGCCGGCGATGGTGATGTTCAATGAAGGCGACGATGCGGCCTATCGTGCCAAGGTCCTGGCCAAGTCTGCGCTGGGCATCGAACCCGGGCCGCAGGTGATCTACCAGAGCGTGCGTTACCTGCTGGACAACCCCTATGTCACCGGGACCACCCTGACCGTCAATGGCGGGCGGCATATCAAGTAAGCCGTTTGTGAGGATGTTGTATGACGTTGTCCCTGCCCCACCATTACCGCGAGATCCTCAAGGGCCTGGGTGAAGATCCTGAGCGCGAAGGCCTGCTCGACACGCCCAAGCGCGCCGCCAAAGCGATGCAGTATCTGTGTCATGGCTACGAGCAGAACCTGCAGGAAATCGTCAACGGCGCGCTGTTCGCCTCCGATAACGACGAGATGGTGATCCTCAAGGACATCGAGCTGTACTCGCTGTGCGAGCACCACCTGCTGCCCTTTATCGGCAAGGCCCATGTGGCCTATATTCCGACCGGCAAGGTGCTGGGCCTGTCGAAACTGGCGCGCATTGTCGACATGTTCGCCCGGCGCCTGCAAATCCAGGAAAACCTCACGCGGCAAATCGCCGACGCCATCCAGGATGTGACCCAGGCCGCCGGGGTGGCCGTGGTGATCGAAGCCAGGCACATGTGCATGATGATGCGCGGCGTGGAAAAACAGAATTCAACCATGAACACCTCGGTGATGCTCGGCGCCTTTCGCGAGTCGAACACCACGCGCATGGAGTTCCTGCAACTGATTGGACGGAGCAAGTAGCAATGCCACAACTTCAACCAGGCATGGCGCGCATCCGGGTCAAGGACCTGTGCCTGCGCACCTTTATCGGCATCAACGAAGACGAAATCCTCAACAAGCAGGATGTGCTGATCAACCTGACGATCCTGTATGCCGCCCAGGAAGCCGTGCGCGATAATGACATCGACCATGCCCTGAACTACCGCACCATTACCAAAGCGATCATCGCCCACGTCGAAGGCAACCGTTTTGCCTTGCTCGAGCGCCTGACCCAGGAACTGCTGGACCTGGTGATGAGCAATGAATCGGTGCTGTACGCCGAAGTCGAAGTGGACAAGCCCCACGCGCTGCGCTTTGCCGAGTCGGTTTCGATCACTCTGGCGGCCAGCCGCTGATAGTCAAGTGAGCCCTATGAACGACCAACAACGTCTCGAACTCGAAGCCGCCGCCTTTCGCCGGCTGGTGTCACACCTGGACAGCCGCAAGGATGTCCAGAACATCGACCTGATGAACCTGGCGGGCTTCTGCCGTAACTGCCTGTCCAAGTGGTACAAGGCCGAGGCCGACGAACGCCAGATCGAGCTGAGCCTCGATGACGCCCGCGAAGTGGTGTACGGCATGCCGTATGCCGAATGGAAAGCCCAGTACCAGAAAGAAGCCGGCGCCGACCAACAAGCGGCGTTTGCCAAAGGAAAAGCCCATGACTGACCTGAACACCCTGCGCGCCAGCCTCAACAGCGGCGAGCACGTTTT
>NZ_JASLAW010000093.1 GCF_030147005.1 Pseudomonas sp. | reverse complement strand
CACTGCATTCGCGAGCAAGCCCGCTCCCACATTTGTTTGTGTCAGACACCGACGTCGCACCCGCTGAAGGGCCGCGCTGAAGCCTTGTATGTTCAGGCCGCGCCTGCCGCCACCGTCACCGGTTTACGCGACAACAGACTCACCGTCACGAAACTCACCAACGCGACCGCGAGGCTGTAATAAATCGGGGTGTTTGCGTCCAGTCCGTCCTTGAACATGAATACCAGGGCAGTCACGAAGCCCAGGGTCATCGACGTAATTGCCCCGGAGGTAGTCGCGCGCTTCCAGAAGATCGCTCCGATCAGCGGGACCAGCATGCCGCCTACCAGCAGGTTATAGGCCAGGGTCAAGGCGCCGATCACATCGTTTACCACCAATGCGATAACCAGAACCGCCATGCCGGTGAGCAGGGTGAAAAAACGGTTGACGTTCAGGCTCGACTGCCTGCCGCCGCGCAAGCGTGGCAGCAAGTCTTCGGTGAGCACGGTGGAGGCGGCGAGCAGGCCGGCGCTGGCCGTTGACATCATCGCCGCCAGGGCAGCGGCAATCACCAGGCCACGAATGCCGTCCGGCAGCGAGGCTTTGACGATGGCTGCGAACGCGTTGTTGACGTTATCCAGGTCCGGGATCAGTACATGCGCCGCCATACCGATCAAGGCGCACGCCAGGCCGTAAAGGATGCAATAGAAACCGGCGAAGGTGCCTGCGTACTTGGCGACTTTTTCGTCACGGGCGGTAAACACGCGCTGCCAGATGTCCTGGCCGATCAGGATGCCGAAGAAGTAGATCATGAAGTAGGTAATGATCGTGTCCCAACCGATGGCGGTAAAACTGAAACTCGACGCCGGCAGCTTGGCCACCAGTTCGTCCCAGCCACCGACGCGGTACAGGCAGATCGGCAGCAGGATAAACATCAGCCCCACGGTCTTGATCACGAACTGCACGATATCGGTCAGGGTCAGCGACCACATACCGCCGATGGTCGAATACAGCACCACCACGCCACCGCCCAGCAGCACCGAGAGCCAGAACGGCAGTCCGAACAGCACTTGCAGTACGGTGCCGATGGCCAGGATCGAGGTCACACCGATCATCAGCGCATAGGCCAGCATGATCACTGCGCTGGCCTGGCGGGCCATGGGGTTATAGCGCTTTTCCAGGACCTGGGTGACGGTGAAGATTTTCAGTTTCAACAGCGGCTTGGCCAGGAACAGGTTCAGCGCAATGATCCCCGCACCCAGCGCGGCGCACAGCCAGAAACCTGAAATACCGTGCACATAACCCAGGCGCACGGTGCCGACGGTGGAAGCGCCGCCCAATACGGTGGCGGCCATGGTGCCCATGTACAGCGATGGTCCCAGATTGCGGCCGGCCACCAGGTAGTCTTCATGGGTTTTGGCGCGGCGCATGCCGTAGTAGCCGAGCACGAGCATGCCGGCGGCGTAGATGAGTACGACGAATAAATCCAATGCCATGACGATGATTCTCCGATTATATTTTTTATGGACGATCAGGCGGCAGCCGGCTCGGTAAGCACGCGAGCCAAGGTCAGGTACATCTTGATCGGGGATCTGTGCGACCCCCTGTTGTCAGTGTCTTGTTCTGGTCAAACCGATTGCTTGCTCATCAGCGATGCGCAACGCCGGGCAGTACACAAAGCATTTCATACAGCAGGTTCGCGCCCAGCAGCGAGGTGTTGCCGGTGGTGTCGTAGGGCGGTGACACTTCCACCAGATCACAACCGACCAGGCCCAGGCCCTGGCAGCCACGGATGATCTCGATCGCCTGGATGGTGGTCAGCCCGCCGATTTCCGGGGTGCCGGTACCCGGTGCCCAGGCCGGGTCGATGCCATCGATATCAAAGCTCAGGTAAACCGGGCCGCCACCGACTTTTTCGCGCACTTCGGCCATCAGTGGCGCCAGAGAGTGGTGCCAGCATTCTTCGGCCTGGACCACACGGAAGCCCTGCTTGCGGCTCCAGTTGAAGTCTTCGGCGGTGTAACCCTGGGCGCGCAGACCGATCTGCACCACGCGGTCGCAATCAAGCAAACCTTCTTCCACGGCGCGGCGGAAAGTGGTGCCGTGGGCGATTTTTTCGCCGAACATATGATCGTTGACGTCGGCGTGGGCATCGATGTGCACCAGCCCCACCTTGCCGTGTTTCTTGTGGATCGCCCGCAGGATCGGCAGCGTGATGGTGTGGTCGCCGCCCAGGGTCATGGGGATTACGTCGTGCTCGAGGATTTCATCGTAGGCTTCTTCGATGATGCGCACGGCGTCCAGCAGGTTGAAGGTGTTGATCGCCACGTCGCCAATGTCGGCAACCGACAGCGAATCGAATGGCGCAGCACCGGTGGCCATGTTGTACGGGCGGATCATCACCGATTCGGCGCGGATTTCACGCGGCCCGAAACGGGTGCCGGCGCGCAATGAGGTGCCGATGTCCAAAGGTACGCCAATAAAGGCTGCATCCAGGCCCTTGGCCGTTTGCAGGTGAGGAAGACGCATCATGGTGGCGATGCCGGCGAAGCGCGGCATTTCGTTGCCGCCCAGTGGTTGGTGGAAAATCTTGTCCACGGGAGTGCCTCATCGTTGTTGTGGTTATCAGGGGGCCGATTCTGCGAAATACATCGGAACGAAAGAATCGCTACGGGCAAATACTTAGTTCAGATTTTTCTAAACTAAAGCCTGGGGGTAGACTGCGCCGCATCAGTTGAATCCGGAGAACCCATGGCCAACGCCTTGCCCGACCTGAAACTCCTGCGCATCTTCGTCAGCGTCGTGCGGCACCAGGGGTTCGCCAACGCCCAGCACGAACTCAACCTGTCGACGTCGGCCATCAGCACCTATATGAGCCAGTTGGAATCGACGTTGGGCCTGGTGCTGTGCCACCGCGGGCGGGGCGGCTTCAACCTGACCAGCAAGGGCGAGCTGTTTCATCAGGAAACCTTGCGTTTATTGGGCGAACTGGAAGGCTTCGAACAATACGCCGCCGCGTTGAAGGGCGAGTTGCGCGGCACACTGAAGCTCGGCGTGCTCGACTCTACCGTCAGCGACAAGGCCCTGCCGTTCGCTGAGGTGATCGGCGCCTACAGCCTCGAACATCCGGCGGTGCATTTGCACCTGTCGGTGATGAGCCCTTATGAACTGCAACTGGGGGTGCAGGACAATCGCCTGGACCTGGCCATCGGCGCGTTCTCCAACCGCATGAGCGGGCTGATGTATATGCCGCTGTACCGCGAACAGCACTGGTTGTATTGCAGCACCCGGCACCCGTTATTCAGCGAGCGGCGCATCCCCGAGCAGGTCATCACCCAGCAGCGTATGGTCGGGCGTGGTTATTGGAGCCAGGCCGAACTGGCGCGCCACGGTTTCAAGCACAGCGCCGCGACCGTGGAAAGCATGGAGGCGCAGCTGATCCTGGTGCTGTCCGGCGCCTACATCGGCTACCTGCCCGAGCACTATGCCCAGGCCTGGGCCGACAAGGGCGACCTGCGCGTGCTGCTGCCGGCCACCTTTGGCTACCAGGCGCCGTTTTCGATGATCATGCGCCGGGGGCGCAGCCGCGAACCGCTGATCCAGACCTTTCGCGATTTACTTAAAGCCCAGCTCAACCAGGCCTGAAAAACCATGTCCAGACCCCAGTGTTCCCGTTGCCTCAGGCCAATCAGCCACTGCTTGTGCTCGCTGATCCCCCGTCTCGACAGTCGCACCCGCGTGTTGCTGTTGCAGCATCCGAGCGAGGTCAACCATGCGCTCAATACCGCGCGACTGGCGGCGTTGGGGTTGAACAATGCGCAGTTGGTGGTGGGCGAGGTGTTCGACGATTTGGCAACGATGTTGAATCAGCCCGGTTATAAGGCGCGTCTGCTGTTCCCGGCCGACGACGCCCAACGCCTGCAAGCCTATGCGCCAGATGACCAGCCGATGTTGTTGGTGGTGCCCGACGGCACCTGGCGCAAGGCGCGTAAAATGTTGCACCTCAACCCGTTATTGGCCGCCTTGCCACGGGTTACCCTGGCTGGCGAGAGCGTATCGCGCTACCGCCTGCGCAAGGCGCCCGGGCCTGGCGCCTTGTCCACGGTGGAAGCCATCACGCGGGCGTTGGAGGTGCTGGAAGCCCCGACTTCGTTCGAATCACTGCTCAAACCGTTCGAGGCCTTGATCGAGGGTCAGATTGCGGCGATGGGAGAGGTGGTCTACCAACGTAATCATGCCGATGCTACATAACTACCGCCTGGCGTAAGCCCCGCTGGATAGGCTCGTCATTTATCACCTTTCTCAAGGGAAAAAATGACAGAGCCTGACCGGATTCCCCCACCCGCGGATGCGTTGTCCGTATTTATCCAGGAACAAAGCGCTCGAGCGCCATTGATGTCCGGCACGGAGTGGTCCGTGACGCGCGTCCTGGTACCTTTGCGCAAAAAACTCGAGGGTTTTTTCAGTGGCCTCGATGCGCAAGAGCAGCTTGACTATGTGCGCCTGCAAAAAACCTACCTCAACGCACAAACCACTTTCGAAGCTGCCATTCGCCAACTCGGCGCCGACCTTGAAACCACGTCGTTGGGGGCGCTGAGTGCAGGGCTGGAAAAACTCGCCGGCAAAGCGATCGACCCCAAGTCCGCCCGTATTCATACCCGCTACCTGAAGCCGGCGGACATAAGGACGCAGCCCGACCCACTCCTGCGCGTTCGCCGCGCCATTGATTCCGGCGTGGACAACGTGGCGGTGTCCAGCGTCACGCTGTGGGACGCTGCCTGTATGAACTATGGCGGCCTGACCGGGTGGGGCTTTCCCGGGAATGTCAGCCTTGAGGAGGCCAGTTACCTGGACCCGAGTGTCGGGATCAGCGCGGCGGACTTTATCGCGTTGGTGCGCAAACTCAATATCGGCGCCAAGGTGCGCGCGTCCTTGAATGAAGCGCTCAGCGCTCCCTCGCAACTAGGGGGGCAGGTGCTGACGTTGGCAACCGCAGAGTTGCAATTTGCACTGATTGAAGCGTTCAGAACCGCCAATAAAAGCGGTGTCAATCAGGAAAGATACCGCGCCGTGACGCGCGCCATGTCAGGCGAAGGGGCTTGGGATTACACCGAAGAAGTAAAGATGTTCATTCCACATGGCCGAGGCAACGAGGGTGGGGGAGCCGGCTATGGACTTTTGGGGATATATCAGAACCTGCCGAAAGGCGATTACCTTAGCGTTGCACATGTCATTTTTTCCGTTAAAGCCTGCAAAGGTGCATTCAGTTATTTCCCCAATCGACCGGGTGGTGCTCTCAGGCACTACGACAGTTTTTCGCAAGCGGCCAAAGATTTTCATGTCGCCTTTAACGCGTTCTATTCGCGAAAAGAGCTGGGGTGGTTGTACCAGGCCATGGCGTTGTCAGACTACGCGCGCCTTATGGCCACGCTGGTTAAAGAGCGCCCGCCGGAGGGGCTCAATGTGGTTGCCGGGTTCTTGTATCGGCTGTTCGGGCGCGCACCCGAGCTTAATGAGGTCAAACACATCGGCTACAGGCGCGAGAGCGTGGAAAACGCGCCGGTCATCAGCCTCTGTCGCTTTTACACCGAACGTTCCAAAGCCAACCTCAAGACGCTCGCCCATGAAACACCTGGGCTGATGCCCACTTTGCTGGAGATCTTCCAGACCCTGTTCAATGAAATCATCAGCCTGCTATTGATCCCGGTACCGGGCCCACTCAAAGGTCTGGGGCGGTTGAGGGCGTTCGGGATGTTCGCTTCTCTGGGGCAAACATTGTTCGAGGGCCTACAGAAAGGGGAGCGTGCGGACCTGGTGCAAGTGGCCCTGGATGTAGCTGATCTGCTCAGTAGCAGATTCTTGCATGCGCGTTTGGCCCCTGCAGTCAAACGACGTCATGAAGCGTTGTATCAGCGGCTTGTTCAGCAGAGCAAACCCCTGACGGTCCCCGAGCGTCAAAGCCAGACCGACGCGCAGTTGCTGGAAAAAATGATCGGCGCCGTCGATGCACCGCTACCGAAGCTGGAAAGCGCGCTCAAGACCAGCAACAGCGCTCGCGATGCCTTGGACCAGGTCTGGGAAGGCGCACAGCCGTCGGCCTCGTTGGTCGAGGCGGTGCATCGATTCAACGTCGACAGATTGATCAACTGGGCCACCGAAGGTGCCGACTCCAACGCTGTCGAGGCGGTCGGTGCGGTAGGTATCCTCGCGCCGTTGTTCACCCAACTGAAGGATTGGCCGTCAGACACATCCCTGAGTATTGAAAACTCGCAGGGCCTTGAGGTGCGGCGCTACAGCAAAAGTTCGGCGCGCCAGACCAGGACGGAAGTAAGGGTCACGATGCTGGAAGGCGATGTGTTCGCCTATGCGACGCCCCGTCGCATCACTGCTCAGTTGCCCCGGGCCATTGCCGATTTGCTGCCCGGTTTTTTTTCATCCAGCAAATTAAATGAACTGGCCCAGCAACTGGCTGATAAAGCCAAGGCTTTGCGAATTGACCTGTTCGACGCGCTCACGACGTATGCCAATGTGACCCGCGCCGGGGCCATAGGCGCGCCTGAATCGGTGCGTTCTTTGTTGCCCGATAGCGTCGTCAACGATCCTCACGTGCCCGCCGTGATCGAGCAGTTACAGACTCTGCACCCCCAATTGAGCCAGGCACGCTTGTTGGAGGTGCTGCGTCTGCACCCGCTGTCGGCGCACCAGCAGACGCAGCTCCTGTACTCGCAGCTACAGCCCGAAGCGCTGTACACCGCGCTGCGCAACGCCCGTCAGGTGGCGCGCCGGGAAGCGATTGTCGACGGTGTGTTTCATCCTCGACGGTTCGATCAAAACACCCAGAATTGGGCCGCAGAGCATGCTCCCGGCGTACTGCGCGATCTGACCGGCCAGGCGCTGGTTGTCAGCCCTCAGGCGCAAGCGGTGCCTTATGTTTCGCGAGGCGCGCGCGACAAGACCGTCGTTGTGATCGATCATGGGACTGGACGGTTTTCACTGTACAACCACCAAGCCTCCATCCTCGCAGAGAGCTTCAGCGGTGCCGATGGTTTCTATCAAGCTGTTGTGAGTCAAATCCCTGAAAGCGCCCTGAGCAGGCTGGGATGGAACGCGCAGCGGGCCATCACCGAATTCCGACACGCCGCCGCACGGGCCTTGCTAAGCAATCGTGCTCCGGATGGCCGGTTTTATCCTTCATTGCGTGAGGTCGGGCAGTACGTCAGCGCGGTCGATACGGCGGGGATTGCCGCTGAGCCTGATGCGCTGGGCCTGTACGCGCTGGGCGAGGATCGCTACGTGTTTATCGAGGGAGAGTATTTCCAGGTCGCCCTGGAACACGGGCGTGAAGCCTGGCGTATTCAACACCCCTCGCTGGAGCAGGCCTATGAACCCGTACTGATCCACAACGGCGCCGGCGCCTGGCGCCACGAATGGGAAAATCCGCTGACCTGGGATGGGCAGAAGCCGTTTTATCGTTTGGGCCCTATTGCGCGCGCGTTGCCACCGGATGCCATCGCGCAGATCCAGCGGATCAGCGGTGTGACGCCGGCCATCCTGCGCCGGGTGCATATGCGCAACGAGCGTCCCCCCGCCATCCTGAGAGAAACAGTCGAGCGCTTCACCATTCATCAACGTGTCAAATCGGGCATGGAGGTTGGGCGGGACTTTTACGACGAGCTGCTGGGTGAGATCGGGCCCGAGCCCGCTGACGTATTGGTTGGCGTCGCGGGAGCGTCTCGCGCCGATCAAGTCACGGTGCTGGAGTCCAAAGTGGATATAGACAAGCCACAAATGGAGCGACTGTTTTTCAAGGCACTTTGTCACAAGAGCGAAGCGTCGCTCGACCCGTTGGCGCAGGTGCTGCAGCGTGATTTCCCCAGCTTGACGGCGGCTGTCGCCGAGAGCCTGGTGGATCAAGCGTCGGCTGATGAGGTGCAGAGCCTGGAGGCCGGCCGCGTGCCCTTGGCCCTTACCGGTTCCATCCGCTGGTGGGTCAAGCAACTGCGCAGGGTCAGGGCTATAGAGGGCGTGTATCTGCCCGCTGCGGCAAATCAAGACAGCGCGAAATTGATCCTGCATACATTGCCGGATATCGCGGGGTGGCCGCGCCACATGCGCGTTGAAGTATGGGAGCGGGGATTGTTGATCGACAGCATCGGCCCCGCCGATGGAGGGCTCAAGCGCATTCTGGAACCGGTGGCCGGTCATTATCAGGCGTACATTCCTCAATCGGACGCAAGCCGGCGGGCGGTGGGAACCCCCGGGGCTTTCTTGTCTGTGTTGCTAGGTGCGTTGCCGCCCCTCGATCGCCAGGCGATTGGCTATACCCATAAGGGTGGCGTCGAAGAATTGATGGAGGAGATTGGCTACCGCCAGGAACATGCGGGCGATTCGGTGGACGCCCTGCTTGGCATAGAACATCCCGCCTGGTTCAACCCGCCTCGGCGCGTATCTGACGGGCGAATTGCTTATCCGCTGAGCGGCGGTGAAAAATTGGGGCCGACGGACCGGGCGCAGGTGGCGCGTTTGCGTGAGTTGTTTCCTGCAAAAACCGATCTGGAGGCGTTTGAACTGTTGGCAAACCTGAGTGATTCGGTGAAGGAGCGCGGCGAGGCGATTGACACACTGTTCAGGGAGCGGGACGCCCTGAACGGAGTCCTCAGCCTTTGGTCTGCTCAAGCGGGGAGTGCGGCCCGGCAGGCTGCACGCAGCGAAGCCGCTGAGCTAATTCGACGTTGCTGGCGTAAGGAAAATTCCCCTCGCGGTGTGAACCACGAACTGTATCTGGACGATCTGGCGCTGGATGCGTTGCCTTTGATGAACGCGTACTTTGGCCATGTCACGCACTTGAGCCTGAGGAACAATCAGTTGCAGGGGTTGCCGTCGAATTTTCTCAGGCAGTTCCCGGCGCTGCGCAGGCTTTTTCTCGACGGTAACCGCCTGGAGCATCTGCCTGAACGGTTGTCAGAGCTTCTGTATTTGAAGCAGCTGAATCTGTCCAACAACCTTATTCGGCCTAATCTGCTCGATACGATGCGCCTGCAAGACCTGACGCGCCTGACTGTCCTGGACCTGTCCTACAACCCACTGAGCAAGGGTAGGCGCCTGATCCTGTATGGGCTGAAGGCACTGCAGGTGCTCAAGCTCAGAAATACACAAATAAACCTATTGCCACAGGGCGCGACGACTCTGCGAAAACTGCGGGACTTCGACTTGCGCGACAACCGTTTCAAGGTGCTTACAGAGGATGATCTTTATATCAACGAAAACGTGCATCGCGCTATGAACCTCCATGGCAATGAACTTTCCCAGGCTACCTTGCAGCTGCTCAGCCGTTACCGGAAACGGCAGGGTTATCAGAACGTCGATTTCGGTTTGTGGCACGAAGGTGTATTCCCGCTCCCATCCGTTGAACGCTGGCTGGTGCCGGTCCCTCTGAATGAAGTGCCTCGATGGAGAGATGAATGGACAGTGTTGGCCGGCAAGCAGATGGCCGATCAATTTTTCAACTTGTTGTGGAACCTGTCCTCGTTCCCGCCTTTGATTGCGCCTGAGCACCAAGCCCTGCGCCAGAACGTTACGCAGCGCGTCTGGCAGGTGATTGAAGGCGCCAATCACAATGGCCGTTTGCAGCAGATCCTTTTTCAAACGTCTTGGCGCTACATGAGCGGAGGCATGGATGGTTGGCTGTTGTGCCTCAATGAGATCGAACTGCGCATGCTGCCGGTGCAGATGCTCGCTGGAAATGTTGAAGCCGCAGGCGCGGACTTTGTGAATTACTACCGGGCTTTGCGACGCCTGGCCTCCATCGAGCATCATCTGTTTCGCGATTTTCCTCACCAATTGGCCCGAGAGGCCTGCGCGCGTATCCTGATCTATCGAATCGCCCTGGCCCCCAGCCTGGACTTGCCTCTCGCACTGCCTGGGAGGTTTGACAGCGCGACGGCAACGCCAAGCCCTCAGTCCGTAAATGAGTTACGTCAGCGAATTTTGCGTGAAGAATCCCACCTCAACTGGCCTCTGCGGCTTGAGAGTGAGGAATACTGGGTGGAATTTCTGGAGCGCAAGCACCCGCAGCGTTTTGACGCTACGCTCAAGCCATTCCGACGCGCGCTGGAGTTGGCCACGGAGAAAGTCGGCAATGGAGGCATGACCGAATGGGCGTACAAAAATTACATCGACATCCTTAATGTGCCGATGCAACAGGCCAAGGCCGAGCTGATTCGCGATTTGACCCTTACGGAATGGACCGACTTCGTAAACGCCTGACTTTTCGCTTATTCCTATAAGCCATAAGCACCGCACTTTGCGTGATATGGCCCACGGATCTTTCCCGGTATGATGTCCGCCCCCGCAGTCTGGATTGCGAATACGCCATGACCTTGCAGTACCCAACAATCGCCGATTGCGTCGGCAACACGCCCCTGGTCCGCTTGCAACGCATGGCGGGTGAAACCAGCAATACCCTGTTGCTCAAGCTTGAAGGCAACAACCCCGCCGGCTCCGTCAAGGACCGCCCGGCGCTGTCGATGATCACCCGCGCCGAACTGCGCGGGCAGATCAAGCCGGGCGACACGCTGATCGAAGCCACCTCGGGTAATACCGGGATCGCCCTGGCCATGGCCGCCGCGATCAAGGGTTACAAGATGGTGCTGATCATGCCCGACAACGGCAGCGCCGAGCGCAAGGCCGCGATGACCGCTTACGGCGCCGAACTTGTCCTGGTCACCCAGGAGCAGGGCATGGAAGGCGCCCGCGACCTCGCCGAGCGCATGGCCGCCGAAGGCCGTGGCGTTGTGCTGGACCAGTTTGCCAACGGTGACAACCCCGAAGCGCACTACACCAGTACCGGCCCGGAAATCTGGCGCCAGACCCAGGGCACCGTTACCCATTTCGTCAGCTCCATGGGCACCACCGGCACCATCATGGGCAATTCGCGCTTTCTCAAGGAGCAGAACCCGGCGATTCAGATCGTCGGCCTGCAACCGATGGAGGGCGCGGCCATCCCCGGTATCCGGCGCTGGCCTGAAGAGTACTTGCCGAAGATTTACAACGCCACGCGAGTGGACCGCATTATCGACATGGCCCAGCGTGAAGCCGAAGACACCACCCGCCGCCTGGCCCGTGAAGAGGGCATCTTCTGCGGCGTGTCGTCCGGTGGGGCCGTGGCCGGTATGTTGCGTTTGTCCAGGGAGGTTGAAAACGCGGTGATCGTCGCGATCATCTGTGACCGAGGCGACCGCTACCTGTCGACCGGCATTTTCGACGAACCCAACTGATGGCCAAGCACGAGAGAGGCCTGCGCTTCCAACCGACGGGCGGCAGCCGCGCCCCGCAGATTCCGGTAGGCAAGAAGCAACGCCTGACCATCGAACGCCTGGCCAACGACGGTCGCGGCATCGTGTACTTCGAAGGCCGTACCTGGTTCGTCAATGGTGCGCTGGCCGGCGAAGAGGTGGAAGCGCGGGTGCTCGGCGCCCACGGCAAGGTGGTCGAGGCGCGCACCGAGCGTGTGTTCAAGGCCAGCGAACTGCGCCGCCCGGCACCCTGCGCCCATGTTGGCCGCTGCGGCGGCTGCAGCGTGCAACACCTGCCCCATGACGAACAGCTCGCCCTGAAGCAGCGCATGCTCGCCGAGCAATTGTCCCGCGTGGCCGGTGTCGAGCCGCAAGAGTGGGCCGCACCGTTGAGCGGCCCGGAATTCGGCTACCGCCGTCGCGCCCGCGTGGCGGTGCGGTGGGACGCCAAGGCGAAAACACTCGAGGTGGGTTTTCGCGCCGTGGCCAGCCAGGACATCGTCGCCATCGATGATTGCCCGGTATTGGTACAGGCCTTGCAACCGATCATGCAGCGTCTGCCGAACATGCTGCGCCGCTTGAGCAAACCGCAGGCGTTGGGGCACGTGGAGCTGTTCAGCGGTACGTCCGTCGCCGTGTTGCTTCGGCATATGGCACCGTTGTCAGACGCGGACATGCAGGTGTTGAAGGAGTTTTGTACGTTCCATGACGCGCAATTATGGCTGCATGGCGAAGGTCAGCCGGAACCGGTCGAGCCAGATAAAGCGCTCGGTTTTCGACTGGAGGCATGGGACCTGGAACTGGCTTATCGGCCGGGAGATTTTGTACAGGTCAACGCCGGGGTCAACGAGGCGATGGTCGCCCAGGCCATGGAATGGTTGGCGCCGCAACCCGATGAACGGGTACTGGATCTGTTTTGCGGGCTGGGCAATTTCGCCCTGCCACTGGCCCGGCAGGTACGCGAAGTGGTGGCCGTGGAAGGCGTGCAGGCCATGGTGGAGCGTGCTGCACAAAACGCCGTAAACAATCATTTGCATAATGCAAAGTTTTTTCAGGCTGATTTGTCCCTGCCTCTGACTGACGCGCAATGGGCCAAACAGGGCTTTTCTGCGGTACTCTTGGACCCACCTCGCGATGGTGCCCAAGAGGTTGTGCGTGAACTTGCCGGTCTGGGTGCCAGGCGCCTGGTGTACGTATCCTGCAATCCAGCCACGCTGGCGCGGGACACGATTGAGTTGGTCAAGCAAGGCTACCGGCTAAAGCGTGCCGGGATCCTCGACATGTTTCCGCAGACAGCGCATGTCGAGGCGATGGCGTTATTTGAAGCGGGCTAGGATGCCCGTTAATCCGACTGGCCTGCATTCTCCAGGGCCGTGAACTGCCAGGGAAACTGCAGCAAGGTCGGCGATGATTTTTGGCGCATCCAAGGTGCGTCATAGGGAAGGTAAGCAAGATGGTACAGGTGAGAGCACACCAGCCGATCAACACTGACGGCAGTATCAATCTCGAGGCATGGCTGGATCATGCCGTCAGTGTCGACCCGGCACTTGACCGTGAAGCCTTGAAAGCAGCCTGCGAGTTCGCTCGTGAGTCTGAGCAGCAAGATAATGCGGCCAAGAACCTGTGGGCGGAGGGCACTTCAAGCTTTCGTACCGGGTTGGAAATTGCCGAGATCCTTGCCGATCTCAAGCTGGACCAGGATTCGCTGATCGCCGCCGTGCTCTATCGCGGCGTGCGTGAAGGGCACATCCCGTTGCTGACCGTCAGCCAGCGTTTCGGCGCCGTGGTGGCCAAGCTGATCGACGGCGTGCTGCGCATGGCGGCCATCAGCGCCAGCCTCAGCCCGCGCCAATCCATGGTGCTGGGTACCCAGGGCCAGGTGGAAAACCTGCGCAAGATGCTGGTGGCCATGGTCGACGACGTGCGCGTCGCGCTGATCAAACTGGCCGAACGTACCTGCGCGATCCGTGCAGTGAAAACCGCCGACGACGAGAAGCGCAACCGCGTCGCCCGCGAAGTCTTCGACATCTACGCGCCGCTGGCGCACCGCCTGGGTATCGGTCATATCAAATGGGAGCTGGAGGACTTGTCCTTCCGTTACCTCGAGCCCGATCAATACAAACAGATCGCCACGTTGCTGCATGAGCGGCGGCTCGACCGCGAGCGCTTTATCAGCGACGTGATGGGCCAGTTGCGCGCCGAGCTGCAGGCCACGGGCGTGGATGCCGACATCAGCGGTCGCGCCAAGCATATCTATTCGATCTGGCGCAAAATGCAGCGCAAGGGCCTGGCGTTCAGCCAGATCTACGACGTACGCGCAGTGCGTGTGCTGGTGCCGGAAATGCGCGATTGCTACACCGCGCTGGGTATCGTGCACACCCTGTGGCGGCACATTCCCAAAGAGTTCGACGACTACATCGCCAACCCCAAGGAAAACGGTTACCGCTCGCTGCACACTGCGGTGATCGGCCCTGAAGGCAAGGTGCTGGAAGTGCAGATTCGCACCCACGCCATGCATGAAGAGGCGGAACTGGGGGTTTGCGCGCATTGGCGTTACAAGGGCACCGACGTCAAGGCCGGTTCCAACCAGTACGAAGAGAAAATCTCCTGGTTGCGCCAAGTGCTGGAGTGGCACGAAGAGCTTGGCGACATCGGCGGTCTGGCCGAACAGTTGCGCGTGGATATCGAGCCGGACCGGGTCTACATTTTCACCCCCGACGGCCACGCCATCGACTTGCCCAAGGGCTCCACGCCACTGGACTTCGCTTACCGTGTGCACACCGAAATCGGCCATAACTGCCGGGGCGCCAAGATCAACGGGCGCATTGTCCCGCTCAATTACAGCCTGCAAACCGGTGAGCAGGTCGAGATCATCACCAGCAAGCACGGCACGCCGAGCCGCGACTGGCTGAACCCGAACCTGGGTTATATCACCACCTCGCGGGCGCGGGCGAAGATCGTCCACTGGTTCAAATTGCAGGCCCGCGACCAGAACGTCGCCGCCGGCAAGACGTTGCTCGAGCGCGAACTGGCGCGCCTGGGCCTGCCCCAGGTGGACTTCGACAAACTGGCCGAAAAGGCCAACATGAAGATCGCCGAAGACATGTTCGCGGCCCTCGGCGCCGGCGACCTGCGCCTGGCCCAGTTGGTCAACCTGGCCCAGCAACTGGTGGAGCCGGAGCGCGGTAACGAACAGCTGGAATTGATCCCGCGCAAGGCCACCGGCTACAAGCCCGGCAAGCGTGGCGATATCCAGATCCAGGGCGTGGGCAACCTGATGACACAAATGGCCGGTTGCTGCCAGCCGTTGCCCGGCGACGCCATCGTCGGCTATATCACCCAGGGACGCGGGGTGAGCATTCACCGCCAGGACTGTGCCTCGGTGTTGCAACTGGGCGGGCGCGAGCCGGAGCGGATCATTCAGGTCAGTTGGGGGCCGGTGCCGGTGCTCACCTACCCGGTGGACATCATCATCCGTGCCTACGACCGCTCCGGTCTGCTGCGCGATGTGTCGCAGGTGCTGCTCAACGAGCGGATCAACGTACTCGCGGTCAACACCCGCTCGAATAAAGAGGACAACACCGCGTTGATGTCCCTGACCATCGAGATTCCGGGGCTGGACGCGCTGGGGCGGTTGCTGGGGCGTATTTCCCAGTTGCCGAACATCATCGAGACGCGGCGTAATCGCACCCCATGAATATCAGAATAAACGCGGACTGAACGGTGGGAGCGGGCTTGCTCGCGAAAGCGCTGTGTCAGTGCCATGACTGTTGGCTGATGCGCCGTATTCGCCAGCAACCGTGCTCACACATTTGATCTTCCGTGCACTCGGCAATAGGGGCAGAGATTGAACAATGTATTCCCTTGAAGACCTGTTACACCTGATGAGCCGCCTGCGCGACCCGCAATTCGGTTGCCCGTGGGACATCAAGCAAACCTACGCCAGCATCGTGCCGCATACCCTCGAAGAAGCCTACGAGGTGGCCGATGCCATCGAGCGCGGCGACTTTGATCACCTGCAAGGCGAGTTGGGCGACCTGTTGTTCCAGGTGGTGTATTACAGCCAGTTGGCGCGGGAAGAGGGGCGCTTTGAGTTTGCCGGGGTGATCGACAGCATCACTCACAAGCTGATCCGGCGTCATCCCCATGTGTTTCCTACCGGCGATCTGTACGCGCCGCTGGACATCCCGCAGTTGAGCGAAGAGCAGGTCAAGCAGCGCTGGGAGCAGATCAAGGCCGAGGAACGCGCGCAAAAGTGCGATGCACCCGAGCAACTGTCCCTGCTCGATGATGTGCCCACCGCCTTGCCGTCTCTTTCCCGCGCCGCCAAATTGCAAAAGCGCGCCAGCCAGGTGGGTTTCGACTGGCCGAGCGCGTTGCCGGTGGTGGATAACGTGCGCGAAGAGCTAGATGAAGTGCTCGAAGCCATGGCCGATAACGACTCGGCAGCCATTGCCGATGAAGTCGGCGACCTGTTGTTTGCGGCGGTCAACCTGGCCCGTCATCTCAAGGTCGACCCGGAAACCGCGCTGCGTGGCGCCAATGCCAAGTTCGAGCGACGCTTCCGATTTATCGAACAGGCATTGCGCGATACGCATCAACCCATAGAAGATTGCACCCTAGAAACGTTGGACGCCCTGTGGGGCGAAGCCAAACGTCAGGAAAAGAATGTATCCAGCTGCGGTTGAGCAGTTGCCCAAGTGAGTAAGCACCATGAGCCTTTCCCTTCGCGACCAGTTGCTCAAAGCAGGTCTGGTCAACCAAAAGCAGGCCAAACAGGTCGGCAAAGAGAAGCAGAAACAGCAGCGGCTGGTCCACAAAGGGCAAGCCGAAGTCGATGACACTCAGGCGCGCCTGGCAGCCGAGGCGCACGCCGAGAAGGTCAAGCGCGACCAGGAACTGAACCGTCAGCAGCAGGAAAAAGCCGAGGCCAAGGCCCGCACGGCCCAGGTCAAGCAATTGATCGAAACCTCGCGGCTGCCAAAGTTGACCACCGAGGACTACTACAACTTCGTGGATGACAAGAAGGTCAAGCGCCTGTCGGTCAACACGCTGATGCGCAATAAACTGAGCAACGGCTCCCTGGCCATCGTGCACCACGGCGGCGGCTACGAGGTGATTCCGCGCGAGGCTGCGCTGAAGATCCAGGAGCGCGCGCCTGAGCGTATCGTGCAGCTCAATATCCTGACTGAAAGCCAGGTGCCGGATGAGGATGATCCGTACGCCGCCTACCAGATCCCGGATGATCTGATGTGGTAAGGCTGTAGAAACAACAAACCCCGCCAAAAGGCGGGGTTTGCGTTTGCAGACAGCCCGGCTGCGTGGGCCGGGTGTCTACGCGATTTCAGTGTTTCAGGAGCCTTCTGCCTGGCGTTTCATCTCAAGCGTTTCAAGTTCGTTTTTATAGTGGTGAGCGTCGCTCTCGGTGTGAAACATGCCGACCAGCAAATCTTGTTGATGTACATCCCAGATGTGAATCCCGTGGCCTACCGCTTCATGGGACATATGTTCATCGTCGCGTTCAGTTACTTTTACAGTCATCTGCTTGCTCCAATCTCTGGTTGATCTGCGGCAAGTCGTCGCAGGCAGTTGTTATATGATTTGTTAGCTTGCTAAGTAAACCTGTTTTTCGCACAACAATTTATTGCGGGAAACGCAACAGTGCTGCAGGCCGCGCAAGCCGTGACATGCGGTCGCAGTGGCTTGAGGCAGATGACAAAAGTTTCATGTTAGGGCTGGGTTTGGCAGGTGACAGATGTTTGATCAGCAAAAGCCACAGGCGAAAAAAAGCCCCGCATTCAGCGAGGCTCTTCTTTGAATCATCAGCCCGTCAGCTACCTTTGACGGCCTTACCGTCAACGGTGCCATCCTGCAGCATGATGTTGTATTCCTTGCCGTCCGTTTCAACCTGACGCAAGGCAACCAGAATGCCGCCCTGGTCCTTGGCAAACCACATCTGCGTGATGCGCTTGCTCTGCGACGGGTCACGCACGCGTTCAACCTTGATCGCGTCGATTGAGCCCACCTTGGTCTGGACTTTTTCCGGACCAATAACGCGGAAGTCATAGGTGTCGACGTCAGTCCCTTCGGCCACGCGGTAGCTCATGCTTTTCTTGCCGGCAGCCACATCACGCTGAAGCGCGAGTTGGTACGTGGACTTGTCGAGCATGCCGCTTTCGAGGGTGACGTTAACCGGGTCCTTGTTTTCAAAGCCGGTGATTTTCTTGGTCGCCTGGTCGAAATCCAGGTTGATCTTCTTCGCTTTGCCCAAGCCGCCGCGCTCGAAGCTGTAGCTCTTGGGTTGCAGGGTGTCCTTGTCAAACAGGATCACGCTGGTTTCGGTCAAGCTGGCAATCATCATCGAGGCCTTGAAGTTCAAGGTCCACGTGCCGTCGCCGTTTTTGGTCAGGCTGCGTTCAGCCGAACCACTCATGGGCAGTTGCTTCCAGTCGGCGGTGTAGCTGACGGAGAAGGGGTGAAGGTCTGCCGCTTGTACGGCAGGCAGAGCGAACAGCGCAAAAGCGAAGAGCAGGGCGCGACGCATAAAATCTCCTAGGTTCGAATCAAGTGGCCGCTGGCCGCGAGTAACTGACCGTCCAATAATGCTCCCTGTTCACCAAGAATCAACCGACCCTCGGCAAACCAGCGAACAGCCAACGGGTAAATCCTGTGTTCCTGGGTATGAACCCGTTGCGCAAGCGTCTGCGCCGAGTCACCTGACTCTACCGGAACCACTGCCTGTACGACCAGAGGCCCGCCATCGAGTTCCTCGGTGACAAAGTGCACGCTGCAGCCATGCTCGCTGTCGCAGGCGTCTAGGGCACGCTGGTGGGTGTGCATGCCTTTGTACTTGGGCAGCAGGGACGGGTGGATGTTGAGCAGGCGCCCTTCGTAATGCCGCACGAAATCGGCGCTGAGGATGCGCATGAAGCCGGCGAGCACCACGAGCTTGGGGTTGAAGGCGTCGATCAGTTCGATCAAGGCGCGGTCGAAGGCCTCGCGACCTTCGAAAGCCTTGTGATCCAGCGAGCGGGTGTCGATACCCGCGTCCCTGGCGCGTTGCAGGCCGTAGGCGTCGCTGCGGTTGGAAATCACCGCAGCGATGCGCACCGGGCTGTCGCCGGTACGCGTGCTATCGATCAGGGCCTGCAAGTTACTGCCGGTGCCGGAGAGCAGCACCACGACATCACATGTAGCGGGCATCCGCTCTTGCATCAATGAGCCTTAAGGTTTTTCAGTTCAACCGAAGCCGCGCCTTCGGCGGCGGTGGCGATCTGGCCAATGACCCAAGGCTGTTCGCCGGCTTCACGCAATACGTTCAGCGCGGTTTCAACGTGCTCTTGGGCTACGCAGATGACCATGCCCACGCCGCAGTTCAGCACGCGGTGCATCTCGGTTTCGTTGACGTTGCCTTTCTCTTGCAGCCAGTCGAATACCGCAGGGCGCTGCCAGCTGGCCACGTCGACAATCGCCTGGGCGCCTTTTGGCAGCACGCGTGGGATGTTGTCCAGCAGGCCGCCGCCGGTGATGTGGGCCATGGCTTTGACAGCGCCGGTGTCCTTGATCAGCTTGAGCAATGGCTTGACGTAAATGCGCGTCGGGGCCATCAGCAGGTCGGTGAGTGGCTTGCCGTCGAGCTGGATGTTCTCGATGTCGGCGCCGGACACTTCGATGATCTTACGGATCAGCGAGTAGCCGTTGGAGTGCGGGCCGGAGGATGGCAGGGCGAGCAGGGCGTCGCCGGCAGCCACTTTGGAACCGTCGATGATCTCGGCTTTTTCTACCACGCCGACGCAGAAACCCGCCAGGTCGTAGTCTTCGCCTTCGTACATGCCTGGCATTTCAGCGGTTTCGCCGCCGACCAGGGAGCAACCCGACAGTTCGCAGCCGGCGCCGATGCCGGTGACCACTTGGGTCGCGGTCTCGACATTGAGTTTGCCGGTGGCGTAATAGTCGAGGAAGAACAACGGCTCGGCGCCGCACACCACCAGGTCGTTGACGCACATGGCAACCAGGTCGATGCCGATGCTGTCGTGCTTGTTCAGGTTCAAGGCCAGGCGCAGCTTGGTGCCCACACCGTCGGTGCCGGAAACCAGTACAGGCTGCTTGTAGCCGGCCGGGATTTCGCAGAGGGCGCCAAAACCGCCCAGGCCGCCCATGACTTCGGGGCGCGCAGTGCGCTTGGCGACGCTCTTGATGCGTTCGACCAATGCTTCACCGGCGTCGATGTCTACACCGGCGTCCTTGTAGCTCAGGGAGGGTTGCTTGCTCATGATCCAGGCCTTTAGGGGGGATTTCTGGGTAACGACCGGGCGGGCAGGCACTTTTGGTAAAAGGCCCAGCCGTTGACGGTCTGCGAAGGCGCGCGATTTTATCAGGCTTGAGGGGCAGCGGCCATCCTCGGGCCGACGGGCAGGGCATATGAGCTAAAAAAAACCGAACCGGCCCGGTAATGGACCGTATTAAGGTATAGCCTTGAACCCGCTGTCGTTATGACAGTGTGAATACTTACCGAGGCCCGTGAATGTTTTACCGGTCGCTGTGTCACAGCCTTGCCAAGCCGAGTTCACGCGGTCTGTTCCAACCGCTAAATTTGTCGTTCGGGAATCTTCCATGCGTCTGTGTAAATTCTTTTTTGTAGGCTGCTTGTCGTTGGTCAGCCTGGCGAGTCATGCCGAAACCCTCAATGGCCTCTATCAAGTTCTCGAACCGGTCAGCAGCCAGTCGCCCCAAGAGCGCGACCAGGCCACCCAGCGCGCCGTGCAAACCCTGGTTATCCGCCTGACCGGCGACGCCAAGGCCGCAGAAGGCCCGGGCCTGGCGGCGATCCGCAAGGATCCGCAACAAATCATCAGCCAATACGGCTACGACGCCGGCCCGCCGGAAAGCCTGCAAGTGGATTTCGACCCGGTCAGCACAGATCGCGCCTTGCGTGACGCCGGTTTGGCGATCTGGGGCAGCAATCGACCCTCGATCCTCGGTTGGTGGCTGAACGACTCCACTGAGGGCAGCAGCCTGGTTGGCGACGGTCAGGCGGTGGCTCAGGCGCTGCGCCGGGCGGCCCAGCACCGAGGTTTGCCGCTGCGCCTGCCGCTGGGTGACTTGGACGAACAGGTCGTCGCCACCGCGCCGAATCTGGAAAGCGCGGACGCCACCCCGCTGCGCGCCGCCTCCGAGCGCTATGGCGCCGATGCGTTGCTGGCGGTTCATGCGCGCCAGGAAGGTAGCCAGTGGCAGGCCAACTGGCGCCTGTGGCTGGGCGACAAAACCGAGCAGGGCACCGCTCAAGGGGCTGACACTGCCGCGGTCGCCGATGCCGTATTGCTTGCCGTCAGCCAAAAGCTGGCACCGCGCTTTGCGGTCAAGCCGGGGGTCAGCGCCGAACAGCTGCTTGAGGTGCAAGGCATGAACCTGGAGCGCTACGCCGTTCTGGGTCGTTTGCTGGAGCCCTTTGGTGGCCAGCCGCAGCGGGTCGATGGCAATCGTATTGTGTATCGCGTCAATGGCAGTGCCGACCAATTGCGCACTCAGTTGAGCCTGGCCAAATTGCAGGAAGTACCGGCCGGCGAAGCCCCCGTCCAGCAGCCGCCGGCCGATGGCACACAACCGGCCGCCGCGCCTGAACCCCAGGCGCAGTTACGTTTTCATTGGTAAGTAGGTAAGTAGGTAAGTAGGTAAGTAGGTAAGTGGTCTTCCTTCTATATAAGCGGGAAGCAAATAACAGAGGAAGTGGTTTATGGCGGATACGCGTCGTTGGGTGTGGCTTGGCGGGATTGTCCTGCTGTGCGTGTTTGTGTTCTTGCTGCATTCGATCCTGACGCCGTTCCTGGTTGCGTTGCTGCTCGCCTATCTGTTCGACCCCGTCGTGGATCGCCTGGAGAAAGCCGGCCTGTCGCGAACCTGGGGTGTGATCGCGGTGTTTGCCTTGTTTACCCTGATCATCACCGCACTGGTGCTGGTGTTGGTGCCGATGTTGGCCAAGCAGCTGTATCGACTGTACGAGCTGGCGCCGCAGATGCTCGACTGGTTGCAGCACACGGCGATGCCTTGGGCTCAGGCCAAGCTGGGGCTGTCGGACGGTTTCTGGAAGTTCGACAAGGTCAAGGCGGCTATCAGTGAACATATGGACAAGACCACTGATATCGTCAGCATGGTGCTCAGCCAGGCAACCGCTTCCAGCCTTGCGCTGATCGGCTGGCTGACCAACCTGGTGCTGATCCCGGTGGTGGCGTTCTATCTGCTGCGTGACTGGGACATCATGATGGCCAAGATCCGCAGCCTGCTACCGCGCGACCGCGAGGAGCGCATCGTGACCCTGGCGGGCGAGTGCCACGAAGTACTTGGGGCGTTCGTGCGCGGGCAACTGCTGGTGATGTTGGCGCTGGGCATCATCTACGCCGCAGGCTTGATGGCGATCGGCCTTGAGCTGGGCCTGTTGATCGGTTTGATTGCCGGCCTGGCTGCGATCGTGCCGTATATGGGGTTCGTGATCGGGATCGGCGCCGCGCTGGTGGCAGGGCTGTTCCAGTTTGGCGGCGATCTGTACCCGATGCTGGGGATCGTCGCGGTGTTCATGGTCGGCCAGGCGCTGGAAGGCATGGTGTTGACGCCGCTGCTGGTGGGGGACCGCATCGGCCTGCATCCTGTGGCGGTGATCTTTGCGATCCTGGCGGGCGGTGAGCTGTTCGGCTTTACCGGGATCCTGCTGGCGCTGCCGGTGGCGGCGGTGATCATGGTGCTGGTGCGGCATGTTCACGATGTGTACAAGGATTCGGACGTGTACACGGGCGTTGAAGATCCTGATCTGTAAACGCGGTGTCACAAACCCGGCTCATAGCCGGGTTTGTTGTTTAGAGGGGGGCGGGTGCGTCAAACAATTTGCATAAAACCAGCAAGTTAACGCAAACCTTTGATTTTGCTTGCGGTCTGCTGCATTGTGCGCCCGGCGCCACGCGTATAAACTTTGTTAACTTTACACAGAGGCCACTAACGGTTCGATGGGAGCCGTTCAGTCAGCATGAAACCGATTCAGCTGCCCCTAGGTGTGCGTCTGCGTGACGACGCTACCTTTATCAATTACTACCCAGGCGCCAATGCCGCTGCACTCGGCTATGTCGAGCGCCTCTGCGAAGCCGACGCCGGGTGGACTGAAAGCCTGATCTATCTGTGGGGCAAGCATGGCGTAGGGCGTACCCACTTGCTGCAGGCCGCGTGCCTGCGTTTTGAACAAATGGGCGAGCCGGCGGTTTACCTGCCTTTGGCTGAACTGATGGACCATGGTGTCGGGATCTTCGACAACCTCGAACAATACGAACTGGTGTGTCTTGACGATTTGCAGGCCATTGCGGGCAAGGCGGATTGGGAAGAGGCGCTGTTTCACCTGTTCAACCGCCTGCGCGACAGTGGTCGGCGCCTGTTGATCGCCGCATCCACGTCGCCGCGTGAGCTGCCGGTGAAACTGGCCGACCTCAAGTCGCGCTTGACGCTGGCGCTGATCTTCCAGATGCGGCCCTTGTCCGACGAAGACAAATTGCGCGCCCTGCAGCTGCGCGCCTCGCGTCGCGGCCTGCACCTGACCGACGAGGTCGGGCACTTCATCCTGACCCGTGGCACGCGCAGTATGAGCGCGTTGTTCGATTTGCTCGAACAGCTCGATCAGGCCTCATTGCAGGCTCAGCGCAAGCTCACCATTCCGTTTCTCAAGGAAACCCTCGGCTGGTAGCCAGCCCTTGTATCTGCGGGCGCTCGGCAAATCCCGGGCGCCAGAAAACCTGCGTTCTGGCCGGTTTGGCCACGCAAAAGGCATGTATCAGGGATTAAGGGCTTAGATGGCATAGCCCAAACAAGAAGTCACAAAGAACCCGATTGAATTTGCAAATCGATGTGATAGCGGGCATAGTCTCGCCTTCTTTACACATCAGCCACGGTCGTGCCCATGCTAAATCGCTTCGCACCCCTCGTGCCTCTCGCACTCGTTACCCTGTTGTTTGGTTGCGCCTCCCACCCTCAGCAGGTGGCGGAACAGCAAAAACCACAGGTTCAAAATCAGGCTAAATTCGTTGCTGCACAGTCTGCTTCTGTTTATGAAGAAGAGCTGGCAACCGAAAAAGAACTGGCCGATTTCTCCGGCAGCAAGCCTTACCAGCTTCCGGTTCTGGCCGACAGCATTCTCGAACGCGGCATGTCCCTGATCGGTACCCGCTACCGTTTCGGCGGCACTTCCGAAGCCGGTTTCGACTGCAGCGGTTTTATCGGTTACCTGTTTCGTGAAGAGGCCGGCCTGAATCTGCCGCGCTCCACTCGCGAAATGATCAACGTGAAAGCACCGTTGGTCGCACGCAACAACCTCAAGCCCGGTGATCTGCTTTTCTTTAGTACTGCCGGCCGCGGCCGTGTCAGCCACGCCGGTATCTACTTGGGCGATAACCAGTTTATCCACTCCAGCAGCCGTCGTAGCGGTGGTGTGCGGGTCGATAACCTGGGCGACAGCTACTGGAGCAAAACCTTCATCGAAGCCAAGCGTGCACTCGCCATGGCCCCGTCTACGGTTACCGCCAGTAAGTAAAGTTAAAGTGATACTTGAAGTTTGACGCGTAAGCGCTAGAATCCCTGGACATTGTTGTAATCCGTTCGCGCGAGCCCTGCTTGCGCGTTCTGGTTTTCAGCGTTCGGCAGCGAAAGCCGCATCCAGATCAGGATTGTTTCTGCTTATGTCGACCTCGGCCCGCCTCATTCTTCTCGTTTGCGCCGCGCTCCTCAGCGCCTGCGCAAGCCGTCCACCGCCGCCAGCTCCCGTCGCAGTCAAGCCTAAGCCGGTGTTCAACTATTCCACCCAGAATTTCTCGCCTGCCGCCGAAGACGTGCTCTTCCGCGCGCTGGGCCTGGTAGGCACGCCTTACCGCTGGGGCGGCAATACGCCTGACTCGGGGTTTGATTGCAGCGGCCTGATCGGCTTTGTCTACCGCGACGCGGCGGGTATCTCTCTGCCACGTACCACCCGCGAGCTGATCGTGATGCGCGCCCAGGACGTCAGCGAGCAAAACCTGCAAACCGGTGACCTGTTGTTCTTTGCCACCGGTGGCGGTTCGCGGGTGAGCCACGCGGGCATTTACGTGGGCGAGGGCCGTTTTGTGCACGCGCCGCAGACCGGCGGTACGGTGAAGCTCGATACCTTGTCCAAAGCGTATTGGCAGAATGCCTACTTGAGCGCCAAGCGTGTGCTGCCGGCAAACCTGGCACGCAATCCCTGAGTTGAATGCAGTTGCAAATGTGGGAGCGGGCTTGCTCGCGAAGGTGGAATGTCAGTCAATACGTTTCTGACTGGTTCACTGCCTTCGCGAGCAAGCCCGCTCCCATTTTTCGTACTGGGGTTATTTAGCTGTCGATACCCGCCACACCTTGTTCCCCACATCATCGGCCACCAGCAAAGCCCCTTGCTGGTCGATCACCACGCCCACCGGCCGGCCCATGGCGTTCTCATCCTTATCGAGGAACCCGGTCAGCACGTCCACCGGCGTGCCTTTAGGCTGCCCACCCTCGAACGGCACGAAAATCACTTTGTAGCCGCTGTACGGCTTGCGATTCCATGAACCGTGCTGGCCGATGAACGCACCGTTGCTGAACTGCGCCGGGAGTTTGTTGCCGGGTGCAAATGTCAGCCCCAGCGACGCGGTATGAGGGCCGACCGCATAGTCCGGCGCAATGGCCCTGGCAACCAGCGCCGGGTTTTGCGGCGTGACGCGCACATCCACATGTTGCCCGTAATAGCTGAAAGGCCAACCGTAGAACGCGCCATCCTTGACCGAGGTGATGTAATCCGGCACCAGGTCACTGCCGATTTCATCGCGCTCGTTCACCGCCGTCCACAGTTTGCCGCTCTGCGGCTCCCACGCCATGCCATTGGGGTTGCGCAGGCCGGAGGCGAAAATACGATGCTGGCCGGTGGCGCGGTCGACTTCCCAGATCGCCGCCCGACCTTCTTCGGCTTCCAGGCCGTTCTCGCCGACGTTGCTGTTGGAGCCGACGCTGACATACAGCTTGCTGCCATCCTGGCTGGCTATTACGTTTTTGGTCCAGTGATGGTTGAGGCTGCCCCCCGGTAAATCGACGACCTTGGTGCCGGCCGCCTTGATCGCGGTTTCGCCAGGCTGATAGGGGAAGCGCAGCAGCTTATCCGAGTCCGCCACGTACAGGTCGTTGCCGACCAGTGCCATGCCGAACGGCGAGTTGAGGTTTTCCAGGAACACCGTGCGCGTTTCGGCGACGCCGTCGTGGTCGGCATCGCGCAGCAGGGTGATGCGATTCGGGCTCGGCACCCCGGCCCCGGCGCGGCCCATGACTTTCTCCATGACCCAGCCGCGAATGCCTTTGGTGTCATCCGGCTTGGGCGGTGCGTTGGTCTCGGCCACCAGTATGTCGCCGTTGGGCAGTACATAGAGCCAGCGCGGATGCTCCAGGCCCTCGGCGAACGCGGCTACCTGGGTGCCGGCAGCGGCCGTTGGCTTGGCGCCGTCGGGCCAGCCTACAGCCGGCGCGATGTTCACGGTAGGGATCAGCGTCTTGTTCGGTTCCGGCAGCTTGGGCGATGGCCCGGTGCCGTCAGCCACCTGCAGGGTAGAGCTTTCTCCGCAGGCGGCGAGGGTGCCGGCCAGCATGATCAGTAAGGCAAGTCTGGTTTTATGCATGGTGTTCTCCTGAATACCTGTAAGGGTAGAGAAGCACATCACCTTGATGGTTCAAGTACAGGGCCAGCTTTAATTGACGCTCCACCCCCAACCCACTAACCTTCGCGGCTTGTTCCAGGTGCTCTGTGGCGTTTGCGTCGACGGAGTGAAACAGGGAAGCCGGTGAGTGAGCGCACTTGTAAACAGTGCAGCCGCAATCCCGGCGCTGCCCCCGCAACGGTAAATGAGTCAAGACGGCGCTGTTGGCCACTGTATCGCAGGCGATACGGGAAGGCGCGCCGTCGGCAGGCCCTGCCTTTTTACAAAGACAGGGCCCCACTCATGAGCCCGGAGACCGGCCTGAAACATTCAACAGCATCACGGTGGGCGATGCTTGGCTGTCTGTTTTTCTTTTTTCCTGCCCGCCGTTTTTGTCCAGCCCCAACGGAGAGCTGCCATGACCGATACCCCCGACCGCGAAGAACGCCACCTGGCGCGCATGCTGCGCAAAAAAGCCGTGATCGACGAACGCATCGCCAGTTCGCCCAATGAGTGCGGTTTGCTGCTGGTGCTGACCGGCAACGGCAAGGGCAAAAGCAGCTCGGCCTTTGGCATGCTGGCCCGGGCCATGGGCCATGGCATGCAGTGCGGCGTGGTGCAGTTCATCAAGGGGCGTCACAGTACCGGGGAAGAAATGTTCTTCCGCCGCTTCCCCGAGCAAGTGCGCTTCCACGTGATGGGCGAAGGTTTCACGTGGGAAACCCAGGATCGCCAGCGCGATATCGCCGCCGCCGAAGCGGCCTGGGCGGTGTCGCGGGCGATGCTCAATGACCCTTCCATCGGCCTGGTTGTGCTGGACGAATTGAACATCGCGCTCAAGCACGGCTACCTCGACCTGGACCAAGTGCTCAGCGACCTGCAAGCGCGCCCGCCGATGCAGCACGTGGTGGTCACCGGCCGTGGCGCCAAGCCTGAACTGATCGAAATGGGCGACACCGTCACCGAAATGGGCATGCTCAAGCACGCTTTCCAGGCCGGGATCAAGGCTCAAAAGGGCGTCGAACTTTGAATCAGCCCCGTCATTGCCCGGCCGTATTGATCGCCGCGCCGGCGTCCGGCCAGGGTAAAACCACCGTCACCGCCGCGTTGGCGCGTTTGCACCGCAACCTGGGGCGCAAGGTACGCGTATTCAAATGCGGGCCGGACTTTCTTGACCCGATGATTCACGAACGCGCCAGCGGAGCGCCGGTGTATCAATTGGACATGTGGATGGTCGGCGAGCAGGAAAGCCGTCGTTTGTTGTGGGAAGCGGCGGGGGAGGCCGACCTGATCCTGATCGAGGGCGTGATGGGCCTGTTCGACGGCACCCCGTCCAGCGCCGACCTGGCGCGGCATTTCGGTGTGCCGGTGCTGGGGGTGATCGACGGTACGGCCATGGCTCAGACCTTTGGCGCGCTCGCCTTGGGCCTGGCGCGCTACCAGCCGGACCTGCCCTTCGCCGGCGTGCTCGCCAACCGCGTCGGCACGTTGCGCCATGCGCAGTTACTGGAGGGCAGCCTGACTGAAGGCTTGCGCTGGTACGGCGCGCTTTCGCGCGAAACCGGCATCGAACTGCCCAGCCGTCACCTGGGCCTGGTGCAGGCCAGCGAACTGAATGATCTCGACGTGCGCCTGGACGCCGCCGCCCAAGCCTTGGGCAGCAGTTGCGAAGTCGCCCTGCCGCCGCCGGTCACCTTTGCCGCGCCGCACGTGATCACCGCCGAGCCGTTGCTCGCCGGGGTGCGCATTGCGGTGGCCCGTGACGAAGCCTTCGCTTTTACCTACGGCGCGAGCCTCGACCTGTTGCGAGCGATGGGCGCCGAGCTGGCATTTTTCTCGCCCGTGCATGATCGTGACCTGCCGGACGCCGATAGCCTTTACCTGCCCGGCGGCTACCCGGAACTGCATCACCTGGCGTTGTCGCAAAATACCGCGATGCTCGCCGCGATCCGCGCCCATCACGCCGCCGACAAGCCGTTGCTGGCCGAGTGTGGCGGCATGCTGTACTTGCTGGACTCGCTCACCGATGTCGACGGCAACCGCGCCGAGCTGCTTGGTTTGTTGCAGGGCGATGCGGTCATGCAGAAGAAACTGGCGGCGCTGGCTCTGCAAAGTGTCGAGCTGCCGGAAGGCACATTGCGTGGCCACACTTATCACCATTCCCTCACAAGCACCGAATGCCAGCCGATTGCCCGTGGCTTGAGCCCCAATGGCGGGCGCGGGGCCGAGGCGGTTTATCGACAGGGGCGTATGACGGCTTCCTACGTGCACTTCTACTTTCCATCCAATCCATCGGCGGTGGCCGCATTATTTGCGCCCGACAGGGGGACCGCGTTCGCGAGCAAGCCCGCTCCCACAGTTGACCGAGTTGAAACACAATCCGATGTGGGAGCGGGCTTGCTCGCGAAGCGGCCATGACCGACAACGCCTTCCCCAAAGCCGACCGCGAAGCCGTGTACCGCGCCATTGCCGAACGCCGCGACATGCGCCATTTCAGCGGCGGCACGGTAGCTCCCGAATTGCTGCACCGCCTGCTCCTGGCCGCGCACCAGGCCCCCAGCGTTGGCTTGATGCAGCCCTGGCGTTTCATTCGCATCAGCGACCGCTCATTGCGTGGGCGAATTCAACAGTTGGTGGAGGAAGAGCGCTTACGCACCGCCCAAGCCCTGGGCGAACGCTCCGACACATTCATGAAGCTCAAGGTCGAAGGCATCCACGACTGCGCCGAAGTGCTGGTGGCGGCCTTGATGGACGACCGCGAGCGGCACATTTTCGGCCGTCGCACCTTGCCGGAAATGGACATGGCCTCGCTGTCCTGTGCGATCCAGAATCTGTGGCTGGCGGCCCGCGTCGAAGGGCTGGGCATGGGCTGGGTCTCGATGTTCGAGCCTCAGGCGCTCGCCGACCTGCTGGGTTTGCCGCCTGGCGCAAAACCCCTGGCCGTGTTGTGCCTGGGCCCGGTGACCGAGTTTTATCCGGCACCGATGTTGCAGCTCGAAGGCTGGACCGAACCTCGGCCATTGAGTGACATGCTGTATGAAAACCTGTGGGGAGTGAGTCAATGAGTGTGGCCTTGCTGTGTGTCGCCGCAGTGGCGCTGGATGCGCTGCTGGGCGAACCCAGGCGCTGGCATCCGCTGGTGGCGTTCGGCAATTTCGCCGGGCGCATCGAACAACGTTTCAACACAGGAGGCCGTGGCTGGCGCAGCCATGGCGTGACCGCGTGGTTTATCGCGGTGGTGCCGCTGACCTTGCTGGCAACCGCATTGTCCTGGGCGCCTTACATCGGCTGGGTGCTGGAGATCCTGGCGTTGTACTGCGCGCTGGGCATGCGCAGCCTGGGGGAACATGTGATTCCGGTCGCCCAGGCCCTGCGCAGTGATGACCTGGAAGCGGCGCGCAAACGCGTGAGTTACCTGGTCAGCCGCCAGACCAGCGAATTGGACCGCACCGAAGTCGCCCGCGCCGCCACCGAGTCGGTGCTGGAAAACGGCAGCGACGCCGTGTTCGCCGCGCTGTTCTGGTTCGTGGTCGCCGGCGTGCCGGGCGTGGTGCTCTATCGCTTGAGCAACACCCTCGATGCCATGTGGGGCTATCGCAATGAACGCTTCGAACGCTTTGGCTGGGCCGCGGCAAAGATCGACGATGGGCTCAACTATATTCCTGCACGTCTGGTGGCCTTGACCTACGCGTTGCTCGGCAAGACTCGCCTGGCCCTCAAATGCTGGCGCACCCAGGGCCCGACCTGGGACAGTCCCAACGCCGGCCCGGTGATGGCCGCCGGTGCCGGTGCGTTGGGCGTCGAACTGGGTGGTGCGGCGATTTATCACGGCCAGGTGCACCAGCGGCCGGTGTTGGGCGAAGGCCCGCCCGCCGACGCTGACGCCATCGACCGTGGCTGGCAGCTGGTGCAGCGCGGCGTATGGTTGTGGCTGCTGATCCTGTGCGCGGGGGCGCAATTTTATGCTTGAGCACGGTGGTCGGCTGCGCAAGGCCGCAATTGAATACGGGATCGCCGAAGCGGATTGGCTCGATTTGTCCAGTGGCTTGGCGCCCTGGCCGTGGCCGATCCCCGAGATTCCTTTGCGTGCCTGGGCACGGTTACCCGAAACCGACGACGGTCTGGAAAAGGCAGCCAGCGACTACTACGGTGCTGCGCAGGTGTTGCCGGCGCCGGGCTCCCAGGCCGCGATCCAATTACTGCCGCGCCTGCGCCGTTCCGGCAAGGTCGGCGTGCTGTCGCCGTGCTACGCCGAGCACGCTGAAGCCTGGCGGCGTGCCGGTTATGTGGTGCGCGAAGTGCAGGAGCAGGAAGTCGACTTCTTTCTCGACGGCCTCGACGTGCTGGTGGTGGTCAACCCCAACAACCCCACCGGCCTGAGCCTGGCCCCGGAGCGCCTGCTCGACTGGCATGCGCGGCTGGCCCAGCGCGGCGGCTGGCTGGTGGTGGACGAAGCCTTCATGGACGTAACCCCGCACTTGAGCCTCGCCAGCCATACCCACCGGGTCGGCTTGATCGTGTTGCGCTCATTCGGCAAATTCTTTGGCCTGGCCGGTGTGCGCCTGGGCTTTGTGCTGGCCGAGCGCAGGTTGCTCAAGTTGCTCGCCGAACAGGTCGGGCCATGGGCGGTCAGCGGGCCGACACGGGTAATCGGCCAAGCCTGCCTGCGCGATGGCGCCGGGCACACCCGCCAGCGCGATCGTTGCATCGCGGCCGGTCAGCGCTTGTTCGATCTGCTCGAGCGCCAGGGCTTTAAACCCCATGGGGGCTGCGCCTTGTTCCAGTGGTTGATCACACCGCACGCCGAACGCTTGCACGAATTCATGGCCCAGCGCGGCATTCTGCTGCGCCTGTTCGTACACGACAGCAGCGTACGTTTCGGTCTGCCCGACAGCGAAGCCGACTGGCAGCGTCTCGAGACGGCCCTGGCCGCTTACAAGGAAGCGACATGAGTACGTTAATGGTGCAGGGCACGACCTCCGACGCCGGTAAAAGCACGCTGGTGACCGCGCTGTGTCGCTGGCTGGTGCGCCAGGGGATAGCCGTGGCTCCGTTCAAGCCGCAGAACATGGCGCTCAACAGCGCGGTGACCGCCGAAGGCGGCGAGATCGGCCGCGCCCAGGCGGTGCAGGCGCAGGCCGCCAACCTGGCGCCCCATACCGACATGAACCCGGTATTGCTCAAGCCCAACAGCGACACCGGTTCCCAAGTAATTATCCATGGCCACGCCGTGACCAGCATGAACGCGCTCGCCTACCACGACTACAAGGCCATCGCGATGCAGGCGGTGCTGGCTTCCCATACACGCTTGAGCCAAGCCTATCCGGTGGTCATGGTCGAAGGCGCGGGCTCGCCGGCCGAGATCAACCTGCGCGCCAATGACATCGCCAATATGGGCTTCGCCGAAGCGGTGGATTGCCCTGTGCTGTTGATCGCCGATATCAATCGCGGCGGGGTGTTCGCCCATCTGGTCGGCACGCTGGAATTGTTGTCACCCAGCGAGCAGGCCCGAGTCCGGGGTTTTATCATCAACCGTTTTCGCGGTGATATCGCGCTGCTGCAGCCGGGTCTGGATTGGCTGGAGGCGCGCACCGGTAAGCCGGTGTTGGGCGTGCTGCCCTATGTGATGGACCTGCACCTTGAGGCCGAAGACGGCATCGACCAGCGCCAGATCGACAAGGCCGCCCAGGTGCTCAAGGTGGTAGTGCCGGTGCTGCCGCGCATCAGCAACCACACGGATTTCGACCCGCTGCGCCTGCATCCTCAGGTGGATCTCCAATTCGTCGGGCCGGGTCAGTCGATCCCTGCCGCCGACCTGATCATCCTGCCGGGCTCGAAAAGCGTGCGCAATGATTTGGCGTACTTGCGTGCCAACGGCTGGGATACCGCCGTGGCGCGGCACTTGCGTTATGGCGGCAAGGTGCTGGGGATTTGTGGCGGATTGCAAATGCTCGGCGAGCAGGTGCATGACCCGCTCGGCCTGGAAGGGCTCGCCGGTTCCAGCGACGGCTTGGGGCTGCTGGCCTTCAGCACGACGCTGGAGCAGGAAAAGCAATTGCGCAATGTGCGAGGGCGGTTGTTGCTGGAGGATGCCGAGGTCAGTGGGTACGAGATTCATGCGGGGGTGACCTGCGGCGAGGCGTTGTTGAACGCGGCGGTGCGTCTGGATGACGGGCGCCACGATGGCGCCCGCAGTGCTGATGGGCAAATCCTCGGGACATACCTGCACGGCCTGTTCGAAACCCCGGCCGCGTGCAGCGCATTGCTGCGCTGGGCCGGTTTGCAGGACGTGCAGGAAGTGGATTACCACGCCCTGCGTGAGCGGGATATCGAGCGCCTGGCGGATCTGGTGGAAAACCATCTGGACACTGAACTGTTGCGCAAGCTATGCGGGGTTTGACTGTGTGCACGAGGTTCCGGTGTGGGTGGCTTGCCTGCGATGGCATCAGCCGGATACCCCGAGGTGCCTGCATCGCAGGCAAGCCAGCCCCCACATTGGACCGCGTTGTAAATAGAGGTGTGTCGCTATGCTCCAACTGATCCTGGGCGGTGCACGCTCGGGCAAGAGCCGTCTCGCCGAAAAGCTCGCCAGCGACAGCGGCTTGCCGGTCACTTACATCGCCACCAGCCAGGCGCTGGATGGTGAGATGAATGAGCGGGTCGCCCTGCATCGCCAACGTCGCCCCGACCATTGGGGCCTGATTGAAGAGCCGGTTGCATTGGCGCGGGTGTTGCGTGAAAACGCTGCAACCGAGCGTTGCCTGCTGGTGGACTGCCTGACCCTGTGGCTGACCAATCTGCTCATGCTGGAAGACCCCGAGCGCCTGGCCTTGGAGCGCGACCAATTGCTGGAAACCCTGGCTGCACTGCCGGGGCAGATCATTTTTGTCAGCAACGAAACCGGAATGGGTGTCGTGCCGCTGGGCGAATTGACTCGCCGCTATGTGGATGAAGCCGGTTGGCTGCATCAAGCCTTGGCCGAGCGGTGTCAGCGCGTGGTACTGACGGTTGCCGGCTTGCCCCTGACTTTGAAAGGTACTGCGTTATGACGGATTCCTGGTGGCTCAACCCCTGCAAGGCCATTGACGCTTCTGCGCAAGCACAGGCGCTTTCACGTCAGCAGCAATTGACCAAGCCCGCCGGTTCTCTCGGCCAATTGGAGACGCTGGCGGTGCAACTGGCCGGTTTGCAGGGCCGGCTCAAGCCGTCGGTAGAGCACCTGTGGATCGCGATTTTTGCCGGCGATCATGGCGTGGTGGCTGAGGGCGTGTCGGCCTTTCCCCAAGAAGTGACCGGGCAAATGCTGCACAACTTTGTCACCGGCGGCGCGGCCATCAGCGTATTGGCCCGGCAGTTGGGCGCGCAGTTGGAAGTGGTCGACCTCGGCACTGTGACCCCATCCCTGGCTTTGCCCGGCGTGCGTCACCTGAATATCGGCGCGGGCACGGCCAACTTCGTCAACGGCCCGGCGATGACCCAGGCCCAGGGGCGCCAGGCCCTGCACGCCGGCCGAGACAGCGCACGCCGTGCCCTGGAAGAAGGCGCGCAGCTGTTTATCGGTGGCGAGATGGGCATTGGCAACACCACCGCCGCCAGTGCGTTGGCGTGTGCGCTGTTGGACTGCCCGGTGAGTGACCTGACCGGTCCGGGCACGGGTTTGAATGCCCAGGGCGTCAGCCATAAGGTGGCGGTCATCGAGCGCGGCCTGACGTTGCATGCGGCTCAGCGCGACGACGCGTTGCAGACGCTGTTCAACCTGGGCGGCTTTGAAATTGCCGCGCTGGTCGGTGCCTACCTGGCCTGCGCGCAGGAAGGCCTCGTGGTGCTGGTGGACGGGTTTATCTGCAGCGTCGCCGCGCTGGTCGCCACGCGCTTGAACCCGGCATGCCGCGACTGGCTGGTGTTCGGCCATCGTGGTGCCGAGCCGGGCCATCGTCACGTGCTGCACAGTCTCGACGCACAACCTCTGCTGGACCTGGGCCTGCGCTTGGGTGAAGGCAGCGGCGCGGCATTGGCGGTGCCGTTGCTGCGCCTGGCCTGTGCGCTGCACGGGCAGATGGCGACATTCGCCGAAGCCGCCGTGGCGGATCGCCCCGCATGAGCTTGCACCTGGACCTGCTGCGTCACGGTGAAACCGAGTTGGGCGGCGGGCTGCGCGGCAGTCTGGATGACGCGTTGACGGCCAGGGGCTGGGAACAGATGCGCGCCGCCGTGCTGGGGCAGGGGCCGTGGGACCGCCTGATCAGTTCGCCGTTGCAACGCTGCGCGCGCTTTGCCCAGGAACTGGGCGAACGTCTCAACCTTCCCGTCAGCCTGGAAAAAGACCTGCAAGAGCTGCACTTCGGCGCTTGGGAAGGGCAGAGCGCGGCCGCGTTGATGGAAACCGACGCCGAAGGCTTAGGCTTGTTCTGGGCAGATCCCTACAGCTTTACGCCGCCAGAAGGTGAGCCGGTAGGGGCGTTTTCCGAACGGGTACTGGGCGCTGTCTCACGTCTGCGGCAGGCCCACGCCGGTGAGCGCGTGCTGTTGATCAGCCACGGTGGCGTCATGCGGCTGCTATTGGCGCGTGCGCGCGGTTTGCCCCGTGAACAATTGCTGAATGTTGAAGTGGGCCACGGTGGGCTGTTCAGCCTGCACGTGGCTACCGATGGCACGTTGCGGGAAGAGGGCTGAACATGTTGCCATTCTGGATCGCCCTGCAATTTCTGAGCAGTCTGCCGATTCGTCTGCCAGGCATGCCGCAACCTCGGGAACTGGGGCGCTCGTTGCTGTTTTACCCGATGGTGGGCTTGCTGTTTGGCCTGCTTCTGTGGGGGCTGAACAGCCTGTTAATGGGCACGCCACTGTTGCTGCACGCCGCGCTCTTATTGACCGCCTGGGTGCTGCTCAGCGGTGGCCTGCACCTGGACGGCCTGGCGGACAGCGCCGACGCTTGGCTGGGTGGCTTCGGCGACCGCGAACGCACCCTGACCATCATGAAGGACCCGCGCAGCGGGCCCATTGCCGTGGTCACCCTGGGACTGGTGTTGCTGCTCAAGTTCACCGCACTGGTGGCTTTGATCGAGCAGCACAACGGCGCTGCGCTGATTCTCGCGCCATTGATCGGCCGGGCGTCGATGCTGGCGCTGTTTCTCACCACCCGCTATGTGCGCGCAGGTGGATTGGGCCAGGCGTTGTCGGATCATTTACCAAGGGTTGTCGGCCAACAGGTACTGGTCCTCAGTGGATTGGCTTGCATCCTGATCGGCGGCTTCAACGGTGGGATGGCGGTATTGCTCGCCGCAGTTTGTTTTATCGGGTTGCGCCAGGTGATGGTCAACCGCCTCGGTGGCACCACCGGCGATACCGCCGGCGCTCTGCTGGAGCTGCTAGAAGCGGCGGTGTTGATCGGGTTGGCGCTGTAACACTTCCTTGCATTTCCTCAACTCCGGGTATATACACGCTCCATGCTTGCCTCCCAATGTTTATGCACCAACCTGCGACGTGCCGCCCGTGGCGTCAGCAGACATTACGACGGCGCCCTCGACGGCTTCGGGATCAACGTTGCGCAGTATTCTTTGCTGTGCAACTTGCAACGTCTCGATCAGCCGAGCATTTCCAGCCTGGCCGAAGCCATGGGCCTGGACCGCAGCACCTTGGGGCGCAACCTGCGCGTACTGGAAGGTGATGGTCTGGTTCAGCTGGTTGAAGGCGATGACCTGCGCAACCGCCTGGTGGTCTTGACCGAGGCGGGCCGGCAACGGTTGGCTGCGGCCTTGCCGGCATGGGAGGCGGCGCAGCAGAAATTGATCGATAAGTTGGGCGCCGAAAAGCGCGAAACCTTGTTGGCCTTGCTGGATGAACTCGCCTGAACGGCGGTTTGTTCGCCTATAAGCGGGTATATACCCGTGAGCGGAGAATAAGAAATGACCTCGATGTGGCGCACCAGTGGCTGGGTTCTTGTGGGGAGTGCGCTGATCCTGGCGTTGTCCTTGGGCGTGCGGCACGGCTTTGGCCTGTTCCTGGCGCCGATGAGCAGTGAATTTGGCTGGGGCCGTGAGACGTTCGCCTTCGCCATTGCTTTGCAGAACCTGATCTGGGGCCTGGCGCAGCCGTTCACCGGGGCACTGGCGGACCGTTTCGGCGCGACCAAAGCGGTGTTCGTCGGTGGCGTGTTGTACGCCGTGGGCCTGGTGTTAATGGGCATGTCGGACTCGGCGTGGTCATTGTCCCTGAGTGCAGGGTTGTTGATCGGCATCGGCCTTTCCGGCACTTCGTTTTCAGTGATTCTTGGCGTGGTCGGCCGCGCCGTACCCCCCGAAAAACGCAGCATGGCCATGGGCATCGCCAGCGCCGCCGGCTCCTTTGGCCAGTTCGCCATGGTACCTGGCACCCTCGGTTTGATAGGTTGGCTGGGCTGGTCGGCAGCGCTGCTGGCGCTGGGCCTGATGGTGGCGTTGATCCTGCCGCTGGTGTCCATGCTCAAGGATCGGCCGCTGCCGCCCACGATCGGTCAGCAAACCCTGCGTGAAGCGTTGAAGGAGGCGTGTTCCCACTCCGGGTTCTGGCTGCTGGCCTTCGGCTTTTTTGTCTGCGGTTTCCAGGTAGTGTTTATCGGTGTGCATCTGCCGGCTTATCTGGTGGACCAGCACTTGCCGGCCACGGCCGGCACCACAGTGCTGGCCTTGATTGGCCTGTTCAATGTGTTCGGGACCTACACGGCCGGTTGGCTGGGCGGGCGCATGTCCAAGCCACGCTTGCTCACCGGCTTGTACCTGTTGCGCGCGGTGGTGATCGTAGTGTTTCTATGGGCGCCGGTCACTGAGGTCACGGCTTACCTGTTCGGCATGGCGATGGGCTTCCTGTGGCTGTCCACCGTACCGCTGACCAACGGTACCGTTGCGACCTTGTTCGGCGTGCGAAACCTTTCGATGTTGGGTGGGATTGTGTTCCTGTTCCATCAACTCGGCTCGTTCCTCGGTGGCTGGTTGGGCGGGGTGGTCTATGATCGAACCGGTAACTACGACTTGATCTGGCAAGTGGCAATTGTGCTCAGCCTGCTCGCGGCGGCCCTGAACTGGCCGGTGCGTGAACGGCCGGTGGCGCGGGTGCAGGCGCAAATGGAGGCGGCATGAATGCAGCGGTGCGGGTCATGTTGCTGGCGGCAGGGCTGATGCTGTTGCTGCTGGCTTGGTGGGGCTGGCAGCACGGTGGCCTGGCATTGATGCAGTTAGGCATGGCGATCTGTTAAGTTCTATGTCTGAATCGAATCAAGGACCTTTGATATGTTGATGCGCTGGCTCGCTTTACCCGTCCTGATGGCTGCCGGCAGCGTGGCCCTGGCCGCCAGCTGCCCGCCGTTGCTGGAGGGCCAATTGCCCAAGCTGCGGGCCAAGGAATCCATTGACCTGTGCCAGCGCTTTGCCGGCAAACCCCTGGTGATCGTCAACACGGCGAGCTTCTGCGGCTTCGCCCCGCAATTCAAAGGCCTCGAAGCCTTGTATCAGCGCTACAAGGGTGAAGGTCTGGAAGTGATTGGCGTGCCTTCCGACGACTTCAAGCAGGAGGCCAAGACCGGCGAAGAAACCGCCAAAGTCTGCTACGTGAACTATGGCGTGACCTTCACCATGACCGACCCGCAGAAGGTCAAGGGCCCGGATGCGGTGCACCTGTTCAAGGTATTGGCGCAGCAGACCGACGCGCCGCCCAAGTGGAATTTCTACAAGTACGTGGTAGATCGCCAGGGCAAGGTCATTGCCAATTTTTCCAGCCTGACCAAGCCCGACAGCCCGGAGTTGATCAAGGCGGTGGAAGAGGCGCTGGCCTCCAAACCCTGATCGCCGGCCATTGAAAAGCCCCGCCTCCTTTGCAGGAGAGCGGGGCTTTTTTACGACTGTGGGTTAGAACTTGTAGGTCATGCCCAGGCCGAAACCGTTGGCGCTGTTTTCGTACTTGGCGTTGTAGCTGGCCAATTGGTTGGAGCGTGCAACCTTGACGTCCTCTTCCTTCAGGTAGGAGTAGGCCACGTCGATGGTCATGTTTGGCATGACCTCATAGCCCAGGCCCAGACTGAAGATGGTGCGGTCGCCGGTAGGAATGCGCGGCGAGCGATCAGTGTTGTTGGTCGGCGACTGGTCGAACGTCAGGCCGGTACGCAATACCACTTGCTTGGTCAACTGGTACGAAGTACCCACGGCGTAGGCCCAAGTGTCGTGCCAGTTCTGGTCTTCCTTGATGGTGCCGACCAGCGCAGGGGCCAACGCGCCACCCGTTACGGCGCTCACGCCTTCGTTCTTGACGGTGATGTCTTTCAGGCGGCTCCAGCGGGTCCAGGTTGCACCGGCGTAGAGCTTCCAGGCGTCGGTCAGGTCTTGGGTCACCGACAGGTCGTAGGACTCAGGCGTATCGATCTTCAACGAAGCATCGTAGCGATTGCTGCGCAGGAACGGCGAGGTCGCGGTCGGCGCTGTGACTTCGGTGTGGCCGTCCAGCTTGTAGCTGACCTTGGAGTGATAGGTCAGGCCGACGCGGGTGGTATCGGTGGCCTGTACCAGCACGCCGATATTGAAGCCCAGCGCGGTGTCGTCACCCTTGATCTTGATATTGGTGTCTGGCGCGCGAGGGTTCAGCGTCAGGTCCGATTCCAGGGTGCCGGCAAGACGGTTGATGGTCGGGCCAAAACCCACGGAAACGCGATCGTTGAAAGCGTAGCTGACAGTCGGTTGCAAGGTGATGACTTTCACTTCGCTCTTGCTGCCAAAGCCACGGCCCTGGAAGCCGCGTTCGTAGTCAGTCACCAGCCCGAACGGTGCATAGACGCCGAAACCGACGGCCCACTGATCGTTGAGTTTATTGGTGTAGAAACCGAAAGGGACGGCGGTGAACGGCACCATATCGCCTTTGTTGCTGCCGCTGGAGCGACCGCTGGTATCGCTCAGATCGGTGGAGGCATCAATGGCTGCAACGCCGCCGGTGATTTGCTGACCTTCCAGTCGAGCCATACCGGCAGGGTTGCCGAAAACAGTGCTTGCATCATCGGCAGAAGAAGAGCGGCCTGCGAAACCGGTACCCATTCCGCTGACGCTCTGTTCGTTCAGGGCGAAGCCGCTGGCGAACAGTTGGGAGGAGGCCATGGCAACGGCGAGGCTAAGTGTGGTCTTGAGCATTACTTTTTTCATTATTAGAACTCCGTGGTGATCACCGCAGCGGAAAGTAACAATAAATTTGAAATCGCGCTATAGGCTGTAACGCTGGAGATAGAGCGGTTTTGTAGGACAATCCGACCAGATTCAGGGTTTTTTGGCGAACCTTGCAATTTGCCCGGTCAGCAGGCCACGTGTTTTATGGGCTAGACGCAGGTTTGCCAGGCTTGTGTGAAATCCCGGAGTCGGCCTTGAGGATGAAATATTTCTTTCCAGATACGTGCCATCCCGATGACGTCACCGGCCGGCGGCAGTGCGGGACGATGTTGTTCCACCAGCAACCAGGCGATGGCTGTGGCGTAGCGCAGGTTCACCGTTAACTCTAGCTGAGGTGCGCTGAGAAACGCATGCTGGCTGGCCAGTCCACGCACCAGGCTTGCGCGCTCGGGATCGAGTGCCAGGTAGTCATCCCAAAGTGCGCGGTGGCGCGGTTCGGTGATGCTGTAGAGGCCATGGCCCCGCCGATCATGCAGGGCCGAACCCAGTTCCGATTGGCTGGCGGCGATACCCAGCAGCAGAGGTTCGGCGGTCGGGTTATGGCAGCCGAGGTACATCAAGGTCGGCCTGATCACATAGCGACACAGTTCACTGGCGGCGATACCCATATAGGCCTCAGTTCGTGAAATGAGGTGACGAGCCTGAGAAAGGAGGGCTTGGCAGCGGTGAATCGGATCTCAGGCCCGTCGCAAGCGGATCATGCCGCTTGAGTTGAAGTGTAGTGTCATATTCATGGTGTAAAGGACTGTTTTTAAAACATCTTATTCAGTCAGCATTAACGGTTATATCTGTTCGGACTTTATAAGAAGGTTTTTAAACACGAATTCCAGGCAATAAAAAACCCTGTTTTTCAGACAGGGTTTTTGTGTTTCAGCGACTCGGGTCGATCAGGCAATCAATGCCTGACGGGTACGCTCGATCACGGCCTGCAGCGGTTCTGCGCTGGAGTATTGATCGGGGTACAGGCGTTCGCTGTGACGTGCGATGCCGTGTTCGTTGACCAGGGTGAAGCTGAAGCAGCCTTTGCGAGCGGCCATGATCAGGCAGTTCATTGGGGCAAAAGCATTGGTGAGGGTGCGAATGGCATCCTGAGTATGGATTTGAGCGTTCATATTATTGGTGTTCCTACAAATGACACGGATAAGAACCGTGCAACGTTAAAACGTTCCAGAAACGTTGATCACCATTGATCAAACGAAGAACCTAGTCTGGAACAAAGCAGCCAGTTTGAAGCGCTATTAATTAGGCGCGCTTGGGCTGGCAGGTAGGTACTTAGGAGGGCAGGCAATACAACAGGGGCAAAGGTTCTGGGCCCAGGGTGAAGATCCTGATCAATTTGCAGGTTGGTTCGGTCAGAGTATGGAGACTTCGCGGCACCCTTTGCTTGTTCAAAGGCGGTGTCGTCGCAAGTGATACCTGGAAACCATCGAGGTGGTCGACCCCATGTTGTTCAAGGGATATGTTCGACCAGAATTGACTTTCAGCTTGGTACTAACGCCGCGGATAGTAACGGAATGAATCGAGGAAGGGAAGCGCGTTAGAAAAAAACTTCAAGCAACCCGTGATAGACCAGCACTGTGATCGACGCAGCCAGGGCACACCCTAGCCCGTAGGCGGCGAGTGACAGGCGCAGGGACTGGCCATTTTCGATGACCCTCATCACATCACGCATGTCGTTGATTGCGCCGTCGCCCAGTTCGATGCACAGGCTCACTGCGGTAAAGGCGGCCGACAGCAGAATCGCGATGGCAAACAGTGCGCCGTCCGGCGACGGCAGCATCGCGTTGATGCCCAGGGACGTCACGCAGATAGCCAGCAGCAATGCGGCGAATATCAGAATGCCTTTCATCGGCCCCAGCACGGTTGCGTTAGCGGAGAGGGAGTGTGGCGAGCCGGAAGGCATTTGAAAAGTCCCCGGATCTAGTATCAGTCACATTTCCTACTCCGTCGGATCAAAAAAAGCCGGAGATATAACCATCAGGTGCGCACTTGTGCACATTAGTTGCGGCGTGTGTAACCTTACCGCGAACGGCCCGCAAGCCTGCTCGTTTGCCTGCATTCAAAATTTAAGTCAATGAAAAATCTCGCTTTTTTTTATTGGTGAAAAAATCGTCAGTTTGACTGCGGCCCCCGTTCCATGGGCCTTTGCGAGGGTTAAAGCCGGGTTGTCCACTGAGTTATCCACAGCTTCTGTGGATTGTCCCAAGCGCTTGCTCTAGAACGGGCGTGCAGCATTTTTTCAGCTTTACCTGTACGAAAAAAAGAGTAGAGTGGCGCGCCTTCCGTTCTGTCCCACAGTGCTTTATGAAGTTTCGCTCAGTATCACCTTCTGTTACCGATACCCCTCAAACTGTTACCGCGCCCAAGCGTTTCTCTTTGAAAGTCGCGTTGTGGCTCCTAGACAGCCCGCGCCTGGGGCAGAGTACCAACATCAAGCACTTGGCTGGCCGCCTGCTCAAGCAGCCTGCCCGCGAAGGCGTGGTGGCCGCGCAGAGCCGCCTGGGCCAATTGATGTGCCGTGAATGCGAAAATGCCCGAGACCGGCGTATCGGCCAGGACCTGCTGCGTTCCGCGGCCCGCGCCGGCGACCGTCGCGCTCAGCGCGAACTGGGCCAGGTCGCAGACTGAGCTGTCCTCCCGCGCATAGCTTGGTTAACCTTGCTCTTTTTTAGTGATGGCAGAAATGACTATGGTTTTCGACTGGACCAGTGTCGCCCTGGGCCTTGCCGGCGCAGCCCTGCCTTTATTGGCATGGTGCTGGCAGCTTCAACGGCGACTGACCGCGCGCACCACCGGCTGGGAGCTGCTTGAAGAGCGCCTGGCGACCGCGCAATTGGCCCAGGAAGGGCTTGCCGCCCAGTTGGATGCCAGCCGCGACGAGATCAGCGATTTGAGCCACGCCAATGCCGCCAAACAGGCCGACCTGGCGGCGGTGCGCCGCGAAGTCGAGCTGTTGCAGATCGACCGTGATAATGCCCGCGATGCCGCCCACGCCTGGAATCTTGACCGCAGCGCCAAGGAAACCGAGCTGCGTCGCCTTGACGCCTTGGCTGCGGCCCTGCGCGCTGAGCTGCGCGAGCAACAGGAGAGCCATCAACAACGCCTCGCCGACCTGCAAGGTTCCCGGGACGAGCTGCGCGCGCAATTCGCCGAACTCGCCGGGAAAATTTTCGATGAGCGCGAGCAACGCTTTGCCGAAACCAGCCAGGAGCGCCTGGGGCAGTTACTGGACCCGCTCAAGGAACGCATCCAATCCTTCGAGAAGCGCGTTGAAGAAAGCTATCAGAACGAAGCCCGCGAGCGCTTCTCGCTGGCCAAAGAGCTCGAGCGCCTGCAGCAACTGAACCTGCGCTTGTCGGACGAAGCCACCAATCTGACACGCGCCCTCAAAGGCCAGAAAACCCAAGGTAACTGGGGCGAGCTGATCCTCGAGCGGGTGCTGGAACATGCGGGCCTGGAAAAGGGCCGCGAGTACCAGACCCAGGTCAGCCTCAAAGGCCCGGACGGCGAGCGCTTCCAGCCGGACGTGTTGATCATGTTGCCGGGCGACAAGCAGGTGGTGGTGGACTCCAAGGTCAGCCTGACCGCGTATCAGCAATACGTCGCGGCGGATGACGAGGTGATTGGCCAGGCGGCGTTGAAGCAGCATGTGCTGTCTTTGCGCAATCACGTCAAAGGGTTGGCCGGCAAGGATTACAAGCGCCTGGAAGGGTTGCACAGCCTGGATTTCGTGCTGCTGTTCGTGCCGATCGAAGCGGCGTTTTCCGCAGCGCTGCAAGCCGAGCCGAACCTGTTCCAGGAAGCCTTTGACCGCCATATCGTGATTGTCAGCCCCACCACGTTACTGGCCACCCTGCGGGTGATCGACAGCCTGTGGAAGCAGGAGCGTCAGAGCCAGAACGCCCGGGAAATCGCCGAGCGCGCCGGTTGGCTGTACGACAAGTTTGTGCTGTTTATCCAGGATCTGGACGAAGTGGGCAATCGCCTGCAACAGTTGGATAAGGCCTACAGCGCAGCGCGCAACAAGCTGACGGACGGTCGCGGAAATCTTGTCAGTCGCACTGAGCAGTTGCGCCTGCTTGGCGCTCGGGCCAGCAAAAGCCTGCCGGCGGATTTGCTGGAAAGGGCGATGACGGATTCGGATGGCGTGGCGCATCTCCCCGAATAAACCCGCTGGTGTGGGGGCTGGCCTGCGAAGCCCATAGATATCGACACAACGTTGGTTGCGGCACTGAACCTGTGGCGAGGGAGCTTGCTCCCGTAACGGCCGGGCAGTCGACGCTTGGCTAACTGATGCTTCGCAGTGCACAGGGGCATAATTGGAGCCTGGTTAAAGTGGCAAATGCCGGCTCAACAGCGCCCGCAACGCCGCCGGTTTAACCGGTTTGGCCAAGTAATCCAGCCCCGCCGCGTGCACTTGGGCGACCATCTCCGCACGCCCGTCGGCACTGATTACCACGCCCGGAATCGGCTCGGCCAATTCTGCGCGCAGCCAGCCCATCAACTCGGTACCGGTCTCGCCGTGGTCCAGGTGGTAATCCACCAACGCCAGGTGCGGGCGCATGCCTTCGGCCAACAGGGCCGCGCATTGGGCCTGGCCGGTAGCGGTCCACACCTGGCAGCCCCAGCGAGTGAGCAGGCTGCGCATGCCGATGAGAATGCTTTCTTCGTTATCCACGCATAACACCTGCGCGCCGCTCAGCGGGAGGCCGTTTTTTTCCGGGGGCGCCTGGTGTTGCGGGCTGACCTGGTTGCGCGCCAGCGGCACACGCACACTGAATACGCTGCCCTTGCCCGGCCATGAGCGCACGCTCAAGCGATGGCCCAGTACGCGGCACAGGCCGTCGGCGATCGCCAGGCCCAAGCCCAGGCCCTTTTCGGCGCGGGTCTGGTGGCTGTCCAGGCGCTTGAACTCTTCGAAAATCACTTTCTGTTTATCCAGCGGGATGCCAGGGCCACGGTCCCAGACTTCCAGGCACAATTGACCCTTGCGTCGACGTACGCCCAGCAGCACCGGACCATCGGCATAGCGGAAGGCATTGGTAAGAAAATTCTGCAGGATCCGCCGCAGCAACTTGATGTCGCTGTCCACCCGCAGGCGACTGCCGCGCAAACGGAAGCGCAGGCCTTGCTCGTTGGCCAGCGCCTTGAATTCGGCGCCCAAGGTGTCGAACAGTTCGTTGAGTACGAACGGCTGGCGTTGTGGATTGATCTTGCCGTTTTCCAGGCGCGAGATATCCAGCAAATCGCTGATCAGATCCTCGGCGGAGCGCAGCGAACTGTCCAGATGCTGCACCAGTTGCCGGGCCTCGCTCGAGAGGCCTTCGTACTGGTGGGAGAGGGCGGCGGAGAACAGGCGTGCGGCGTTCAGCGGTTGCATCAAGTCATGGCTGACGGCGGCAAGAAATCGGGTCTTGGACTGGCTGGCGGATTCGGCCACGCCCTTGGCCTCGGTCAGCGCGACGTTGAGCTGCGACAGTTCATGGGTGCGCTCGGTCACCCGTTGTTCCAGGCCTTCGTTGGCCTCGGTCAGCGCTTGTTCGGCTTCGCGAAACGCGGTGATGTCGGTGAAGCTCATGACAAAACCTCCACCGGGCATCGGATTGCCGATCAGCTCAATCACGCGCCCGTTGGGGAACAGGCGCTCGGAGGTATGTGCACGGCCCTGGCGCATCCAGTGCAGGCGTCGCGCCACGTGCACTTGCGCTTCACCGGGGCCGCACAGGCCGCGCTCGGCGTTGTAGCGAATAATGTCGGCAATCGGCCGGCCGACGCTGATCAGGCCGTCGGGGTAGTTGAACAGCTCCAGATAGCGCCGGTTCCAGGCCACCAGCTTGAGCGACTGATCCACCACGCTGATGCCTTGGGTAATGTTTTCGATCGCACCTTGCAGCAGGGCGCGGTTGAACTGCAGCACCTCGGACGCTTCGTCGGCGATTCGTACTACGTCCTCCAGCTGCATGTCCCGACCTTCAATGGCGGCTTTCACCACGGCTCGCGTCGAAGACGCACCGAGCACGCCCGCCAGCAAACGCTCGGTGTGGGCGATCCAGTCGTTGTCGGCATTCTGGTTGGGGTTGAAACCTTTGCCCTGGCGATAGGCAAAACGGATAAAGCTTTGTTGTGCACGTTCTTCGCCCACAAAGCGCGCCGACAGGCTGAGCAGGTCGCTGATCTGTACCGACAACATGGAACGGGCGCTGGCGCGCTGGCTGATTTCCTGACCAATGAAGCGGCCGGCCTGCCAGTGCTCGGACACCCGCGTACGCGACAGCATGGACACCCACACGAACAGCGTGAAATTACCGGCCAGAGAGAACACGGTGCCTAAGGTCAGTGAGGTCACGGAAAAGCCGAACGGATGCGAGTGCATCCAGGTCAGGCCGGGGAAAAGGCTTAGCGACCACCCCAGGCTTTTCGCGGTAACCGGTAGGACCAGGGTGTAGAACCATAGGAATGTACCCGCCGCCAAGCCCGCAAATACCCCGCGCCGGTTAGCCTGCTTCCAGTACAGCGCACCGAGCATCGCCGGTGCCAGTTGGGTCACGGCGGCAAAGGCGATCTGACCGATGGTCGCCAGGCTCGCGGTGGAGCCGAGCAGGCGGTAGCTCACATAGGCCAGCAGCAGGATGATCACGATGCTGACCCGGCGCACCGACAACATCCAGTGGCGGAACACTTCAAAAGGGCGTTCGGCGCTGGAGCGGCGCAACAGCCAGGGCAGCAGCATGTCGTTGGAGACCATGGTCGACAAGGCAATGCTGGCCACGATCACCATGCCCGTGGCCGCCGATGCACCGCCAATGAAGGCCAGTACGGCGAGGGCCGGGTGGGCTTCGGCCATTGGCAGGCTGATCACATAGGAGTCCGGCAGCACCGAGCCAGGCAATAGCATCTTGCCGCCAAGGGCGATGGGGATCACGAACAGCGCGGCAAGGATCAAATAAGCCGGGAACACCCATTTGGCCAGGCGCAAGTCCTGTGGGTCGATATTCTCCACCACCGTCACGTGGAATTGCCGGGGCAGGCAGATGATCGCCATCATCGCGACGCCGGTCTGCACCACCATCGACGGCCAGTTGATGGTCTCCTTCCAGTATTCCTCCAGGCGCGGCGCGAGCATTGCCTGGCTGAACAGGTCGCCGAAGCCGTCGTACAGCCCGTAGGTCACAAACGCACCGACCGCCAGAAATGCGAACAGCTTGACCAGCGATTCAAAGGCAATCGCCAGCACCATGCCCCGGTGGTGTTCGGTGGCGTCGAGGTTGCGGGTACCAAACACGATCGTGAACAGCGCCAGCACCAGCGACACCACCAGTGCGGTGTCCTGGGCCCGAGTGCCTGTGGCGTCGGGCCCGGAGCCGATCAACAGGTTCACGCCGAGTACGATGCCTTTGAGTTGCAGGGCGATATAAGGCAGTACGCCAACCAGGCAGATCAACGCGACCACCACCGCCAGGGATTGGGATTTGCCGTAGCGCGCGGCGATAAAGTCGGCGATGGACGTGATGTTTTCCTGCTTGCTGATCAGAATCATCTTCTGCAGCACCCAGGGTGCCAGCACCAGCAACAGCACCGGCCCCAGGTAGATTGGCAAGAATGCCCAAAGCTGTTCGGCAGCTTGGCCCACGGCGCCGAAGAACGTCCAGCTGGTGCAATACACGGCCAGCGACAAGCTATAGACCCACGCACGCACACGCGGTGGCAACGGCGCATGGCGACGGTCACCGTAAAAGGCGATGGCAAACATAATGGCCATATAGGCCAGGGCAACGGCGGCGATCAGCCCGCTGGACAGCGTCATGGTAACTCCGAGCATAAGAACACCCAGGCATTCCGGGCCCGGTTGGACAGTCTCGCATGATGGCCGGGGTTAGTCAGTGTCGACCAAGGTCTGAGCGCGACTTGATGTCGCTGTTTAGCGAGGGGGCAGGGTTTTCTGGCGCAGGATGTAAATCGTCACCAGCACCGCGCTGGTCAGCATAAAGCCGCGTGCCCACGGCAACGGCACCAGGTAGCAGGAGAGGGCGATGCTCAGCCACATCAAGCCGATGGCGTAGACCTTGGCCTTGAGCGGGATGCCGCTACCGTCCAGGTAATCACGAATCCAGGGGCCTAGACGCGGATGTTCCACCAACCAGTGGTAGAAGCGCGGGGAGCTTCGAGCGAAGCAGGCGGCGGCAAGCAGGAGAAAGGGCGTAGTCGGCAATACCGGCAGGAAAATGCCGATCACACCAAGCGCTACGCTCAGCCAGCCGATGGCCAGCAGCCCATAACGCAGGAGCGGCGAGCGGTTGCCCATGGGGTCCACGGGCAAGCGACTCAGTGGTGACGTGGCTTGAGGATCGCCGGTTTTTCGTCAGGCGCGTTGCACAGCAGGTACAGCGCGGTGAGGGCTTCCGGGATCTGCACAATCATGTCGTCCATCAGATTGGCGTCGGCGGCGATATCGGAAAATTCAGCTTCTTCTTCAAAAAGCCCCGAACCGACCATGATCGGCAGCAGCATTTCGCTGACTTCTTCCTCGGCGGTTTCGAACCAGGCGGCTTCGCGCAGGAACACGCCTTCCATGAAGCCGATGCACCAGCCACGCAGGTCGGAGTCGTCCGGATCGTCGCCCAGGTCCAGTTCGCATGGCAGCTCGAACTCTTCATCGGAAGCGAGCTGGCGAGCGATATGGGCTTTGAGGGCCAGCAGGGTGGCTTCGATTTCTTCGCGCTGGGCGTCGTCGGCGTAGTGAGGTTCTTCGGCGAACAACGCGTCGATCCACTCACGGTCGGGCACGACATCAGAGCAGATCGACAGGGCGGTCAGGTAGCCGTGGGCGGCCACGTAGTCCAGCGCCTCGTCATGCAGCTCATCGGCGTCGAGGAAGGCTTGCAGGCGGGTTAGTTGCTCAGCGAAGGACATTGAAGAGTTACCTTGGGAATAAACGATGCTGAATTCTAGGCTTTCTTGAGCGCCCAGGCCAGCCGCACTGCACATTTGCACGGTTTTACACAGAGGTGGTCTATTCGTCAGTCACGCCCTTTGCCGATGAACGCTCGGGTATACTGCCGCGTTTTGTGATGCCCCTGCAGGCCATGCAGCAATCCGGGAAAACTTCGCTTACGGATTATTTTCCATGAAAGCGGGTTTTTTCGGCCAGCCTGTACAGAGGGATTTCAGCACCATTTTGGAGTTTTACATGCTCGAGCAGGCTCAACGCGTCCTCAAGGACATCTTCGGCTACGACAGTTTTCGTGGCCGCCAGGGTGCGATCATTGAGCGCGTGGCCAATGGCGGCGATGCCCTGGTGCTGATGCCTACCGGTGGCGGCAAGTCGTTGTGCTTCCAGGTGCCGGCGCTGTTGCGCAATGGCCTGGCCGTGGTGGTGTCGCCGCTGATCGCATTGATGGACGATCAGGTCGCCACTCTGGAAGAGCTCGGTGTCGCCGCCGCGGCCTTGAACTCCACCCTCAACGCCGAACAGCAGCGCGACCTGGCGGCGCGGATCAAGCGCGGCGAAGTGAAGATGCTCTACCTGGCACCGGAGCGGCTGGTGCAGCCGCGCATGCTGGCGTTCTTGCAGAGCCTGGAAATTGCCCTGTTCGCCATCGACGAAGCCCACTGTGTGTCGCAGTGGGGCCACGATTTCCGCCGCGAATACCTGCAGCTCGGCCAACTGGCGGAGCTGTTCCCCGACGTGCCGCGTATCGCCCTGACCGCCACCGCCGACAAGCGTACCCGCGAAGAGATCGTCGAACGCTTGCATTTGCAGAACGCCGAGCGGTTCCTGTCGAGCTTTGACCGGCCCAATATTTTCTATCGCATCGTGCCCAAGGAGCAGCCGCGCAAGCAGTTGCTCGCATTTCTCTCCGAGCGTCGCAGCGACGCGGGTATCGTCTATTGCCTGTCACGCAAGAAGGTCGATGAAGTGGCCGCGTTCCTCTGTGAGCAAGGCTATCCGGCGTTGCCCTATCACGCAGGCCTGCCCAACGAAACGCGCTCGGCTCACCAGAAACGCTTCCTCAACGAGGAAGGCCTGATCATGGTGGCGACCATCGCCTTCGGCATGGGTATCGACAAGTCCAACGTGCGTTTCGTGGCACACATGGATCTGCCCAAGTCCCTTGAGGCCTATTACCAGGAAACCGGCCGTGCCGGCCGCGACGGCTTGCCGGCGGACGCCTGGATGGTCTACGGCCTGCAAGACGTGGTGATGCTCAAGCAGATGCTGCAGAACTCCGAAGGCGACGAGCGCCACAAGCGTCTGGAGCAGCACAAACTCGACGCCATGCTCTCGTTGTGTGAAGAGACCCGCTGCCGCCGCCAGACGTTGCTGGCGTATTTCGACGAAGACATGCCGCAACCCTGCGGGCACTGCGATAACTGCATCGACGGTGTGCAGACCTGGGACGCTACCGAGCCGGCGCGCCAGGCATTGTCGACGATCTACCGCACCGGCCAGCGTTACGGCGTGGGTCATCTGGTGGATGTGTTGCTGGGCAAGGACAACGAAAAAATCCGCAGCTTCGGCCACGAGAAACTCTCGGTCTACGGTGTCGGCAAGGCCCGCGCCGAAGGCGAATGGCGCTCACTGTTCCGTCAGATGGTGGCGCGCGGGCTGGTCGACATCGATATCGAAGGCTACGGCGGCCTGCGCCTGAACGACAGTTGCCGGCCGTTGCTCAAGGGCGAAGTCAGCCTGGAGCTGCGCCGCGACCTCAAACCGCAGACCACCGCCAAGAGCAGCACCAGCCAGGCGAGCCAGCTGGTGCGTGGCGAGGAGCGCGAACAGTGGGAAGCCTTGCGCGCCCTGCGGCGCAAACTGGCGCAGGAACACAGCGTGCCGCCGTACGTCATCTTTCCCGACTCTACGTTGCTGGAGATGTTGCGCGAGCAGCCCACCAGCATGGCCGAGATGGCCAGGGTCAGCGGCGTGGGCGCGCGCAAGCTGGAGCGTTATGGCCAGGCCTTCCTCGAGGTTCTCGGCGGTCAGGCCGAAGCGCCGAAGGAAATCGCCGATATCCGTCACGAACTGATCAGCCTGGCCCGTGCCGGCATGACCCCGATCCAGATCGCCGGCCAACTGCAATGCTCGGAAAGGAACGTGTACACGCTGCTGGCCGAAGCCATCGGCAAGCAGCAATTGTCATTGGAACAGGCCCTTGATTTACCTGAGGATTTGCTCGGCGAAATCCAGGATGCCTTTCTCGATGGGGAGGGCGAATTGCCACCTGTCGCAGAGATCGCGCCGCTGTTTACCGGGCGCGTTCCTGAGGGCGTTTTGTACTGCGTACGTGCCGCTTTGCAGTCGGAATTCGAAATTTAGAGTGCCAATTGCGCCAATGTAACGAATCAGTACATACCGGGCCTTGCCTACTGGCATGGCTCATGCTTAGCTGACTAATAATTAGCCACACTTTATTTTCAGTATAAATCATGAGTTTTTTATGCCGTTAACCGATCAACACCGTTTTGGCATGCAGTTGGCGCAAATGTCCCGAGGTTGGCGCGCCGAGCTGGACCGCCGTTTGGCGGGGCTGGGCTTGTCCCAGGCGCGGTGGCTGGTGCTGCTGCACCTGGCCCGTTTTACCGAAGCGCCGACTCAGCGTGAACTGGCACAAAGCGTCGGAGTGGAAGGGCCGACCCTGGCGCGTCTGCTCGACAGCCTCGAAGGCCAGGGCCTGGTGCAACGCCAGGCAGTAGTGGAAGACCGCCGCGCCAAACGTATCCTGCTGTGTGACACCGCCCGGCCCCTCATTGACCAGATCGAGACCATCGCCACGGCGTTGCGCCATGAGCTGTTTGTTGGGGTGGACGAAGAGGATTTGCGTGTGTGTATGCGCGTGCATGGCCACATCCTGGCGAATCTGGAAAAGTCCTGAAACCACGCCACCGTGAGCGAGCCTACCGTGGCGAGGGAGCTTGCTCCCGCCGGGGCGCGAAGCGGCCCCAATCAGTTTGCCCCGGTGTTTCCAAATGCACCGGCTTGGCTGAGATCGCCCTAGGCATCTATACAACTGACTGTCCTGGGCCTGTCCTGCGACAATGGATATGCACTCGGACCAACCCGGCATCCTGGTTGGCTGTCAGGCCGCCGTCGCAGGCAAGCCAGCTCTCATATGTGGCACGCTGGGCATCAATCGTATAGCTATAGGCTGCCCTGCCGCCACGGGAGCAAGCTCCCTCGCCACGCTCGCCTGCTCCCACATTGGATGTGTGCAGCGTTTCTAGAAGGTCTGGCCGAGGTTCAGATACACCGCTTTCTGGTTGTCGTCATTGAACCCATAACTGAAATTCAACGGGCCCAGCGGCGTGTCAAAGCCGAGGAAGATGCTCGCCGCGTTGATATACCCGCTGTCGAACTCATTGTCATTGTTCCATGCCCGGCCCCGTTCTACCGAGGCTCCAAGGTAAAGCGGGAAATCCAGCGGCAGGTACGAGCGCGGAGTCAGGCGGCGGTAGTACACCGCACGCATCAGGCTGATGTTCTGGGCCGAGATCGCATCCTGGCGAAAGCCCGACAATTGCCGCGCGCCGCCCAGCAGGAAGCTGGAAACCACCACGTCCGAATCATCCAAGGTACGTCCGTAGCGCCCGCCTAGAATCAGGGTGTCGGGGCCGTGGCTCATGGCCTTGTCCAGCTTGAACTCCCATTGGCGGTAGCGCTGGTCCGACCCCAGCCCTGGCTCGAATTCGCGGTAGGCCAGGGCGATGTCTTCGCCGCTGTGCGGGAAGTACACGTTATCGAACGAATCGAACGAGTATTTCAACTCATAAAAGCCCTCGCTGAAACTCACGCCTGGCAGGTCGCGGTCGCCAATACGCACGTCAGCCTTGCCCCAGGCTTCCCCCACGCCGAAGCGGATCTCGCCGCTGTTGCCGATCTGCCGCCCGACGTTCAAGCCGAAACCGTAGCGTTCCAGGCGATATTCCGAGATGGGGTCGTTGTCCAAGGTCAGTTCGACGTTCTGCGCCTGGGCTCTGATATAAGGCGCGATGAAGTAGCGCGAGCCGGTGTCCATCGGTTGATAGAACTCGCTGTACAGCTCCTGACGATCACCGATCTGCACCCGCGTCAGCCATTCGGCGCCGAGGTGGTTGATCCCGTTAACCCGGTAGCTGGCGCCGAGGTTGAAGGCGCTGTCGCCGCGCATGTCATCCGACAGGTTCAAACCCAGGCGCAGGTAGTCGGTGCCGCTGCGTTTGCCTCGCGCGCTGATGACAAGGGTATTGTTCCCGGCCTTTTTCACCACGCGGTATTGCACCTGCTCGAAGTAGTCGAGGCCGTACAGCGTGCCCATGTCCGATTGCAGGCGCCCGAGGTTGAGCGGTTCGCCCAACTCCTGACGGATGTAGTAGCGGATCACGTCGTCACTGACTTTGGAATCGTTTTCCACGTCGATCGCAGTAATGACCGGGGTGCGCTCGCCTGGCGTGCGGGCGGCGGTCAGTTGCGGGTCTACCGGTTCGGCGGGCCGCAAATGCGCCAGGCGCAGGTCGAGGGCGCGTGTCGCGCGGTAGCCGGCGTCGATTATGTCCTTGGCGCGTCCGAAATCCGTCACGCCATAGGCCGCCAGGGGGGGTTGGATCAATACGTCCTTGGGGTGCAAAGCCTTGAGTTGTTCCTCGGAATTACGCCGGGTCATCAACGTGATGGACTGGTTGAGCACATCGACCACGGTCGCCAATTGCTGGCGTGAACGTAGCGGCGTGCCGATGTCCACCACAATGGCGATGTCGACGCCCATTTCCCGCGCCACATCCAGCGGAATGTTGTCGGTCATGCCGCCGTCGACCAGCAGGCGCCCGTCCAGCTCAACCGGAGCGAACACTGCGGGGATCGACATGCTGGCGCGTATCACCTGGGGCAGGTGGCCCTTGCTGAACACGACTTTTTCGCCGGTGGTGATGTCGGTGGCCACGGCCCGGAACGGAATCGGCAGCTTGTCGAAATTACGCGTGCCGCTGCTGTGGGCGAACATGCTCTCCAGCAGCAGTGCCAGGTTCTGGCCCTGGATCACCCCCAGCGGGAGGCCGAGACTGCCGTCGTCGCGGAAGCTGAGTTTCTGTTTGACCAGGAAATCGCGGTCATCCTGCTTGCGTCTGAACGGCACGTCTTCCCGGGGCGGTGCGTCGGACAAAGCCTGTTGCCAGTCGATATTCAGGGCGAGCTTTTCCAGTTCGTCGATCTTGTAGCCCGAAGCGTAAAGCCCGCCAATTACCGCGCCCATGCTGGTGCCGGCTATCGCGTCGACCTGGATGCCTTGCTCTTCCAGGGCCTTGAGCACACCGATGTGCGCCAGGCCACGGGCGGCACCGCCGGACAGCACCAGGCCGATTTTCGGGCGTGGGCTTTCAACGGCGTCGGCGAGAAGGGGAAGCAGGCACAGGAACAGGCAGGACAGCAGGCGGCGCATCATGAATCTCAAGGCTGGGCGATAAAGGCCGGTATTATAGCCACTCGATCCACTGACGCCCTCACACAGGAGCCTTTCACGTTATGTCAGCCAGCAAGCCCGAAATCGTGATCACCTATTGCACACAGTGCCAGTGGCTGTTGCGTGCCGCGTGGCTGGCCCAGGAGTTGTTGAGTACGTTTGCCGACGATCTGCGCAAAGTGTCGCTGGAACCCTCCAGCGGGGGCGCGTTTCGCATCACGTGCGACGGTGTACAAATCTGGGAGCGCAAGGCTGATGGCGGTTTTCCCGAGGCCAAGGTGCTTAAACAGCGGGTACGTGACCAGATCGACCCGCAGCGCGACCTTGGGCATAACGACCGTACGCAGTGAAGTCAGACCGCCGCCGGCTGCTTGGCCTGGCTGGTGCTGCTCATCAGGCCGGAAAGCACGATGGCGACGATGATCAGCGCGCCACCCAGCAACATGCGCAGGGTCGGCGTTTCGGCGAACAGCAGCCAGGCCGCCGTGATGCCATAGACCGGTTCCATGGCAAACACCACCGAAGCGGTGCGCGCCTTGATCACCGCGAGGCTGGCGACGAACAGGCTGTGGGCCAGGCCGGTGCAGAACACCCCCAGCAGCCCGATCCATAGCCAATCAATCCCACGCACATCCGCCAGCCCCGGTGCCGCCACGGGCAGCAGGCAGACCGCGACCACCACGTTCTGGCACAGCGCGGCCTGTACTGCTGGAATGCGGCCGGAGGCGGCGCGGTTGTTCAGCGACAATAACGAGAACAGCAGCCCCGATGCGATGCCCCAGAGCAAGCCACCCGTGGCTTCGCTGGCAAGGTTGAAATCCGGGGTCACCAGCACCAGGCCGATGCTGACCAGCGCTACCAGGACGATTTCATTGGCACGAATCCGCTCACGGAAGATCAGCCCTTCGAGGATCACCGTAAAGGCGGGGAAAGCGGTGAACCCCAGGGTCGCCACGGCCACGCCGGCGACTTTGACGGCGATGAAGAAGGTCACCCAGTGCGCGGCAAGCAGCACGCCGCTGACCAGCAGGCGGCGCCAGTCGCGCATCTGCAGTTTTTTCCACGGCGCATTGCTGGCAAAGCGTGCAAATACCGCCAGGGCGAGCACGGCAAACGCGGCGCGCCCGAATACGATGATGGCCGCAGAGGCGGCCGCCAGTTTGCCGAATACGCCGGTGAGGCCAAACATCAATGCGCCGATATGCAGGGCGCCTAGGGCTGAGCGGGGAGTCATTGCGATCCTTGAGCCAAGGGGTAACAGGGGCGCAGTCTACAATGCCTGGTGGCGAATGCGCTGTCATCAGACTGACGCACAGCTGTCACTGGCTATTAATCGCCAGGGCGCAAGCTCGCGAAAACAGCGTCGAGGGATACCCATGACCCGTGCCGAATTCGCCAAGCCCAGCCGCAAACAACGCGTGCGTACCCTGTGGATTTCCGACGTGCATCTGGGCACCCGGGACTGCCAGGCCGAGCACTTGTCGCAGTTTCTCAAGGGTTACCACGCCGACAAGGTGTACCTGGTCGGTGACATTATCGACGGCTGGAAAATGCGAGGCGGCATGTATTGGCCTCAAGCCCACACCAACGTGATCCGTCGCCTGCTGACCATGGCCAAGCGTGGTACCGAGGTGATCTATGTCACCGGTAACCATGACGAATTTCTAAGGCGCTATTCCAAGCTGATTCTGGGCAATATCCAACTGGTGGACGAGGCGGTGCATATCACCGCCGACGGTCGTCATCTGCTGGTGATTCATGGCGACCAGTTCGATGTGATTACCCGTTATCACCGCTGGCTCGCCTTCCTGGGCGACTCGGCCTACGAATTCACCCTCACTCTGAACCGCTGGCTCAATCACTGGCGAGCGCGCTATGGCTACGGGTATTGGTCGCTGTCGGCGTACTTGAAGCACAAGGTGAAAACCGCAGTAAGTTTCATCAGTGATTTCGAAGAGGCCATCGCTCACGAGGTGACCAAACGTGAGTTGCACGGGGTGGTGTGCGGGCATATTCACCATGCCGAGATCCGCAAGGTGGGCGAGGTGGATTACCTCAATTGCGGCGATTGGGTGGAGTCGTGTACAGCGTTGATCGAGCACTGGGATGGGCATATCGAGTTGTATCGGTTGGCGGATGACCAGGCCAGGGAAGCGCAGCTCAAGGCTGAGGCGGCGGTCGCCACCTGAGTATCAGATGCGGGAGGGGGCAAGCCTTAATGCCAGTCAGTTAAGACAGAACCGGTCCCTGTGGCGAGGGAGCTTGCTCCCGCTGGACTGCGTAGCAGTCCCATTTTTGGGGCCGCTTCGCGCCCCAACGGGAGCAAGCTCCCTCGCCACAGGTCGCA
>NZ_JASLAW010000049.1 GCF_030147005.1 Pseudomonas sp. | reverse complement strand
GCCACGACTCAGTACCCGAATTTCTTGACGACCATAGAGCATTGGAACCACCTGATCCCATCCCGAACTCAGCAGTGAAACGATGCATCGCCGATGGTAGTGTGGGGTTTCCCCATGTGAGAGTAGGTCATCGTCAAGATTGAATTCCGAAACCCCTGTCTGCTAACGCAGACAGGGGTTTTGTCGTTTAAGGCTGCAGATGGCTAATTAGCGGCTGTACGCCTACCGCCTGTCGGCCTCTTGCTCAAAAAGAGGAAGATTCACGCAAATTTCTAAGATTTATCGATTTCTGGCCGAAAGCCTGACGAGCCATGCGTGCACCGAAATAGAGCGGTCGAAGAATCCGCCTATCACGTTACATGGAATGTTCCACTCGGCACGCTCACCCCCTTTGGCAAAAGAAGTCCATGAAATGAATCTCAAGTTCAGTCATAAAATTCTGTTGGCGGCGTCAGGCATCGTGGTTCTAGCCTTTGCGCTATTCACGTTCTATAACGATTACTTGCAGCGCAACACGATCAAACAAAACCTGGCGTCCTCTATCCAGCAATCCGGCGAGCTTACCGCCAGCAGTGTGCAGAACTGGCTCAGTGGCCGCATCTTGGTTCTCGAAAACCTGGCACAAAACGTTGCCCATCAAGGGAGCGGCGCCGACCTTCCCGGCTTGGTCGATCAGCCGGCGTTCACTTCCAACTTTCAGTTCACCTATGTTGGCCAAATCAACGGTGTGTTCACTCAGCGCCCCGATGCGAAGATGCCCGAAGGCTATGACCCACGGCAGCGCCCTTGGTATAAGCAAGCCGTAGCAGCTGACAAAACTATGCTTACCCCGCCTTATATGGCGGCTGTGGGCGGCCAGATCGTGACGATCGCCATGCCGGTGAAGAAGAACGGAGAGTTGTTGGGCGTTGTGGGGGGAGACTTGAGCCTGCAAACCTTGGTTAAAATCATCAATTCGGTAGATTTTGGCGGTATTGGCCATGCATTCTTGGTCAGTGGTGACGGCCAAGTCATCGTTAGCCCTGACGAAGACCAGGTGATGAAAAACCTCAAAGACATCTATCCCGGCACCCAAGTGCGCATCGAGAAGGTTAACCAGGAGGTTGTCCTCAATGGACAAGACCGTATCCTCTCGTTTACGCCAATCAGCGGTTTGCCGGGTGCTGACTGGTACATCGGTCTGTCTATCGATAAAGACAAGGCCTATGCCGCACTGGGTAAATTTCGCACTTCTGCATTGATAGCGATGCTCATTGCTGTGGTGGCGATTGCCGTACTGTTGAGTGTGTTGATTCAGGTGTTGTTGCGTCCGCTGACCACCATGGGCGTCGCCATGCAGGACATCGCTCAAGGCGAAGGTGATTTGACCCGACGCCTCGACGTTACGAGCAAAGACGAGTTCGGCGAAGTCGGTAGCGCATTCAATCAGTTCGTTGAGCGCATCCACGCCTCGATTTCCGAAGTGTCCTCGGCAACACGCCAAGTGCATGACTTGTCCCAGCGCGTGATGGCCTCGTCCAACGCGTCGATCATCGGTTCCGACGAACAAAGTGCACGTACCAACAGCGTGGCTGCAGCGATCAATGAGTTGGGTGCCGCCACTCAGGAAATCGCGCGTAATGCCGCTGATGCCTCGCAGCACGCCAGCGGTGCCAGTGAACAAGCTGACGATGGACGCAAAGTGGTCGAGCAAACCATCCAGGCGATGTCGGAACTGTCGCAGAAAATCAGCCTGTCCTGCACCCAGATCGAGACCCTTAACGCCAGTACCGACAACATCGGCCACATTCTCGATGTGATCAAGGGCATTTCCCAGCAGACCAACTTGCTCGCGCTTAACGCAGCAATTGAAGCTGCCCGTGCCGGCGAAGCTGGGCGTGGGTTTGCCGTGGTAGCTGACGAGGTGCGGAACCTGGCTCACCGTACCCAGGAATCGGCAGAAGAGATCCATAAAATGATCACTTCCCTGCAAGTGGGTTCGCGCGAAGCGGTGACCACCATGAACGCCAGCCAAGTCTCCAGCGAAGAAAGTGTGGAAGTGGCTAACCAGGCCGGCGAGCGTCTGGTCAGCGTGACACAGCGAATCGTTGAGATCGACGGCATGAACCAATCGGTCGCTGCTGCTACCGAAGAGCAAACGGCGGTGGTTGAAACCCTCAATGTCGACATCAACCAGATCAACCTGCTGAACCAGCAAGGCGTGGCCAATCTCAACGAGACGCTCAAGGACTGCGACGCGCTGTCCCAGCAGGCCAGTCGATTGAAGCAATTGGTCGATAGCTTCAAAATCTGATCCTGGCTGCATCGGAGCGGGGCCCCCGCTCCGACTGCCCAGCCGGCTGTCATAAAGGCCCCAGAGCATCTTAAAGAAAGCCGATGGCCCTTAGGTGGTCACAGCCCTTGCGTAACAGCGCGGGGCTCTTTGGCGGATACTGTGTGCCCATTTGCTCCAGCCCCCACTGGGCATTGCTGTAATGGATCCTCGAAGTGTCCCCGATGTCTTCACCCAGCCCATCAAGGTAGAAGCCCAATACGCCGAACAACGCATTGTCATGGCGTACTGTTCGCAATGCCCGTTGCCAGTGTTGGAGGCTCGTCCGTTCGAAGGTGTGTCCGGCCTGGCTGAACGCATCAAGGTACTGGTCCCAGCTCAAGGGTTGTGGATTGTGCAGGTTAAAAACGTTTCGCCCAGGGACAAAGCGCGGGCTGAGAAACGCTATGAGGCGCGCCAGGAAGTCGACCGGCATCAAGTCGAAATTCCCTTCCATTCGAGGGACCATGCCCAACTGCAGCGACCCCTTGAGCATCAACATCAATCGGTTTTTATGGGGTTGGCAGACACCGCTCTGACTGTTGAAGCTGATATTCCCCGGCCGATGAATATTCACCCAGGCGCCTTGCTCGACGGCACGCCCCAACAATCGCTCGGCCACCCACTTGGAGAGGTTGTAGCCATTTTTTACAAAGAGCGGCAACGCGCGGCTTGCGGGTGCTTCGAGAACATACCGGTCGGCATCAATGCTGCTGCAGGCCGACAGCGTTGAAATGAAATTGAAAACTTTCTTACAGTGGGTCTCGCAAAGGCGCAGGCATTCAAACACCGGTTCGACGTTGTCCTCGGCGAGTGCTGTGTAGTCCATCACATGGTTGACCTGTGCCGCATTGTGCACAAGTACACCATGATGGCGAGCAAGGCGGTCGTACACCTCATCGGCCAGTCCAAGGCGTGGTTGGCGCAGGTCGGCGGCGTACACCCGCACCCGGCTGCAGTCCAGCTGTTCCAGGCGGTATTCGCGCAATGCCTGAGTGAATCGATCCGCCGCCGACTGGCCGGGGAGCGCCCGGACCAGGCACGCGACTTCTTGTGCTCCACCCGCCAGCAATGCCTGGACGATATGCACGCCGACGAAGCTGTTGGCCCCCGTGACAATCACCTTTCGTGGATCGCCAGCGCGGGCCTCGGGTAGCACCTCAAGCTCCAAGGCTCGGGACGCATCTTTTTCCATCTGGCTGAAGGATGTGTCCGGCGGCGCTGCGCCCACCATGTGTAAGGCCAAAGTACGAATCGTCGGCGCTTCAAAAAACTGGCTCAAGGAAACGCTGCGGCCAAACTGCTCGCGCAGGCGCAGTAACAAGGTGGACAGCAGAATCGAGTGACCACCCAGGTTGAAAAAACTATCGTCGATCGACACTTCGCCGGCAGGCAACCCTAACAACTCTCCCCACAGGTCCACCAACTGTGCCTGGACTGGCGTGTGCGCGCTGCAATGAGTCATCCCTTGGGCGCAGGCACTCGGCGGCACCCGCAACGCCTTGCGATCGATCTTGCCGTTGCATGAAGAGGGCAGGCTTGGCAGCTCGCTCCAGGCAACGGGTTGCATATGCTCAGGCAGCCACTGCCGGGCATGCTCCTTCAGGCTGGCCAGCGTGGCGCCGGGTTCGGGCTGGGCAGCAAAGCCAGTGATTCTGTACGCCTGATCAATCACCACTGCCACTTGGCGAAATAACCGACTGCTGCGCAGGCACTGCTCAATTTCCTGAGGCTCAACTCGAAAGCCGCGGATCTTGACCTGATCATCTCTTCGACCGCCCAGCTCAATACCGTCCGGCGTCCATTTCGCCAGGTCGCCGCTGCGGTAAGCGTGCAGCCATTGGCCATTGGGCAACTTCAGCTTGACGAACGGTGAGTCGGCCTGCGGTGTGCCGTTCATGTATCCCTGGCTTATTCCCGGGCCTGCGATGTACAGATCGCCCATCACATGCTCGTCGACCGGTTGCAGGCGGTCGTCGAGGATCAACACCTGACTGTTGGCAATGGGCAAACCGATGTTGCAATTGCTGTCACCGGGCCGAAACGTTCGATGGGTTGCCAGTACCGTGGTTTCGGTGGGGCCATAGAGGTTGTGCAGCTTGCACTGGCTTGCCAGTCGCTCGATCACGTAGGGCTCGCAGAAATCGCCGCCAGTGAGCAGGTGGGAGAGGCCCAGTGGCTGATCCAGCGGCAAAATGCTGAGCAGCGCCGGTGGCAAAAAAGCATGGGTGATACGTTCCAGGCGAATCAACTCGACCAACTGCTGAGGATCGTGACGTTGGTCTCTGCTGGGCACAATCAATTCTGCGCCCGCCATCAAGGCGGGGAAGATATCGATCAACGACGAGTCAAAGCTCAGTGGTGAAAATTGCAGGACGCGACTCTTATGGTCCAGCGCCACACAGGTGCTGAGCCAGGCCGTAAAATGCGCCAGATTATGCTGGCTGAGCAGCACACCCTTGGGTTGCCCCGTGGTGCCAGAGGTGAAAAGTGCCATGCACGGCGCGTCGGTGTGGGGACGATGGCGCATCAGCGGTTGAGTGGGGGCGATGAGGTGTGAGGTGAGCGTACTCACATCAAGTGAAACGAAATGATCCCGCAGCGGATGCAGGCCATCCTCCAGTAATACATGGGCACCTGCGCTTATCAGCATGCTGTGCTGACGTTTTACCGGATGATCCGGAGATAGCGGCACATACACCGCGCCGCAGCCCAGCACGGCCAAAATGCTTGCGTAGAGCTCGGTGGATTTCTCAAGGCATACACCCACCACCGGTGGTGTTTCAATGCCTTCCAACAGCGGCAGCAGGTGTTGCTGAATGGTCGCGGCTTTTTCCTGAAGTTGGCGATAGCTCACCATGCGATCCGCGAACTTCAGCGCTGTACGATTGGCGAAGGCGTTAAGGCTGGCCTGCAATCGTTCGATCATGGGCACCTGTGCCGCTCTCAGCAGCGCCGGGTCTGCCGTACGATTGAATCGATGCATGAACGCCAGTGCCTCCAGCCCCCGCAAGCCCTGTTCGGGCGAGGTGTCTGGGCAGGCTGTTGTACAGAAATAGCCTGGGTCTCTTGAGAACCCGCTGACCAATGAGGCTGCCCACTCCACCAAGGCGTGCACGGCACGACGACGCAGTCGCTGGCCGTTGCCGCTGGGCTCCTCAGCGAGGTCGTGCACGGCCAACAGGCGCCGCTCACGGTCGTAGCAACGAAACTGAAGTGTGGGTAGCCCATTTTCGGAGACTGGGCCGATGCCCAGACGCAGGCTCATCCAGGGAGCGTCGGTGGATAATGCTGACGCCGGCACGCTACCGTCCTCAATCACCAGGTCGACCGCCCCCGCCCCCGCGACATGCCCGTATTGTTCCAGCACGTGCTTGAGCGCCTCCAGCGCTTGACCGGCAACACCCCATTCAATCGTCAGGCGCCTCATGCCGACCTCCCCAGCTCGGGCAGGCAGCTGTCCAGGGCTCGCGCCACGCTAGGGGTGTGCAACACGCCGCTGTGGTGCAGGAAGCTCATGATGTTGCCCACCAACGGGTGCTGGCGGGTGATGGGGAAGTCCAACGCGACGATTTCATCATGCAGCGCCAAACGAATATCGGCACTGATATCCAGATGTTCGATCAGTTGCAGGTCGAAAGCTTTCTGTATGTCGTTGGTCAGATAACGGGCCAGGAAAGTCGGTAGCACACCTGCAATGCTGTCGCGGTCTTGGGCGCTTGCCGACTGCCAATAGATGCGCACCAGTTGTGTCCAGAACTGTGCGTGGCGCCCTTCATCAAACAGGTGGTCGGCCATCAAGCCGCGCACGGACGGCTTGACACTGTCGTCCTTGGAAAACGCTGCCACGTCATGGGTGACAGTGTTTTCGGCGATGGCCACGACGATCAACTCAACGGCGTCGCTCAGGTGTTCCGGTGCCTGCGCCTGCGCTGCCGGCAAGGCGCGGCTCAGTTCGATCTGCCCGGGTAGGTCGAGCGGCTCGATACCGGTCAACTCCACGGCTTGCTGCAGGAAGTCCATTGCCACCAGGGCGTGGTAATCCTCATCCACCACGACGGTCATCGCGTCGTAGCGGCAGGCGGGGGGGAGGGGCAGCGAGAAGCGATTCTTGGCAATGCTGCGGGCAGTCTTATCGACGATCTCGGTTTCGAAAACCACGATGTCATGGATGAATCGATAAAAACTTTGCGCCAGCACAAAGTCGCGCCATTGCGGGCAGTACTCGAGAAAGGTTGCACTCAGTACCAGCGGTTGGCGGCAGACGGGATAGATCAGTTTGCCGTCGTTTTCCAACACACGGCGCGGGCGTGTGCGGATGGTTGCGCGACGCTCCCAGTCTTCGGCGAAGGAGCGGTAGTCGGTGGTGCTCATGGATGTACCTCTTGCATCGAGGTCTGTACGTCATTCCAGAAGGTAATGCGGCTTTCCAGGGCGCTGAGGGCAGCGCTATCGGCTTGTTGCCGGCGCGTCGAGTCTGCGCCGATCAAACGCTGGAGCACCTGTTCTGCCGCCGGCCCATGCTCCTGGCTATCCAACTCGATATGACGGTTGAGGTAGTGACACAAGGTGGGTGCCTGGCGAGCAATGACGGGACTGCTGCACAGAAGGCGCTCGAACATTGATGCAATGACGCCCTCGCGACCATGCAGAAAGGCCGCCGCTACGCAGTGGGTGTCAGCGCTGAGTGCGATCTGCCATGTACTGTCGACAAAGCGCGGCACACCGAGAGGCGCACCGATCATTTGCAGCGCTGCGCTTACCTCCACGCCCTGATGTTGCAGGTCTACGAAACGTGCAATGACACGAGTGTCGGCACCCACCTCCGTCATGGCGTCCATATACAGCTCAAAGTGGCTGCAATGGCCCCGCGTCGGGTGTACGTCCGACTCTTCACCCAGCACGATTCCATTGATCAGGCGTGCGGCCTGCGGATTGGTGGGAGGAAGCCAGGGTATTTGGGTGCAAGTAAGATCCTGCTGAAGGCGCTTGGTCAGGGTCATGAAGTCCCAAACCGCAAATACATGGCTTTCCATAAAGTGCTGTAGTTTGCTAAGTGAAGTTATTTCGACAAATAACGGGTGGCTGCACAGTTGCAGTTTTTTTTGTTCAAGAAAATGATGGTGCATGGTTGACGCCTATAAAAATGTTGCGACTGCTCTAGTTGCAGTGATGGGATTTTGTAGTTGTTAGATGGAAGTTGACGTTTAGGTGCGCCCACGCAAGGAGCACTGGCTCAATAGGCGGGCACTGATTGAGAGGTTTATCTGATTGGCGGGTGATAATAAACTGTTTAAACGTTTGGATAGACTTGTAAATGTATGAGATGTTTTTTCGGAATAAAGCTTCCTGGAGAAATAGTTATTTTAAATGTGAGAGATTTCTTTATATGCCGTCGACGTAATTAAGATTTACCAGTTTGTTTATAGCGTTATCAGCGCGGGACTCTTCCAGATAAAGGAAAAGGTACCCCGCGGTGCAACGGCTCAAAGAGAGGGACGAACGCCTTACGTCGTGCCTTCTTTGTCTTCCGTTTCGAGGCTGTTGAGGTATGTATTGATTACCTCCATGCCTCGCATCAAGTGATTACGCAGTGTCAGGATGCTTTCGTCGATTTTCTTCTGCACCACCAGGTTGAGCAGTTCGCGGTGGTCTTCTTGTGACGTCTCGCCCAGCCCCATTGCCTCAAGGTTGAAGCGCAGAAACCGCTCCTCTTCATTCAGCCCATGCTCCACCAGTTTGAGCAGGCGATGGTTAGGCGCCTTCCCATATAAGACCATGTGAAACAGCCGGTTGAGGCGGCCGATCTCGCTGTAGTCTTTCTCGCACTCCAGCGCATTGATACAGGCCTCTGCCTCGGCGATGTCCGACTCAGTGAGCAATGGGATCGACAAGCGCAAGGCCTCGGACTCCAGCAACATGCGCAGGGCATAGGTCTCAGCCGAATTGTCCTCGATCAAGGGTGCAACCACAGCGCCCTTGTGGGTCACCACATGCAGCAGGGATTGTGCTTCCAATTGACGCAAAGCTTCGCGCACGGGCATGCGGCTGACGCCGAACAGGCTGGCGAGCTCTTGCTGGCGCATTGCGGTGCCACAGGGTAATCGCCCATCAAGGATGGCGTTGCGCAGTGTTTCTTCAATAACGGCACGGGCAAGATGGGCGGGTATAGGCCCGCTGACCTTGATACTGCTTAAAGGGTTCGGCTTCGGCGTCACGGTTACGCTACCCTCCTTTCTCGAATAATAAGGTGTGTTTATTGGATCCAATGCACACTAGAGATGACCCAAGCACTTGTCAAACAACCAAAGTTTCCGTTTGTAAGGGCCTACAGCGGTATTTTATGGGTCTCACAGAAGGCGGTTATAAACTCGCTCTACCGATGAATGATCTCACTGTGCCATTGTTTTTTGTGAGACGAAGCTTCACCATCCCTGCAAATTCCGTCTCTCTTCATGGACTGAACGCCTTGGCGGTAAGTTTTATTCCCTCTCGCGTTTTTCGCTGGCTGTTATCGGCGATTTTATTGGCCGGCCTGATGCTTGGCGGGCTGCATGCCGATTGGGATTTCTCGCAGATCAGCCGCAAGGCCACCGCCTTATACGGGCCGCTGGGCGAAGGCCAGCAGCGTATTGACGCCTGGCAGCGGCTGTTGGCCACCGAAAAGCAGGTCAGCGAGCAAGAACAGCTCAAGGTCGTTAACTTGTTTTTCAACAAACAAATGACCTACGTGGAAGACATCGATCTCTGGCAAGCGGTCGATTATTGGGAGACACCCATCGAAGCCCTCTGGAAGGGCGCCGGTGACTGCGAAGACTACGCCATCGCCAAGTATTTCAGTTTGCGTCACCTGGGCGTGTCCAGCGACAAATTGCGCATTACCTACGTCAAGGCCTTGCGTCAGAATCGCGCCCACATGGTGCTGACCTACTATTCGACCCCCGACGCGATCCCGCTGGTGCTCGACAGCCTGATGGACGAAATCCTGCCGGCTACCCGCCGTACCGATTTGATCCCGGTGTATTCATTCAACGCCGAGGGGCTGTACCTGCCCGGCGCCAAGGGCAACAAGAAGGTCGGCGATACCAAACGCTTGTCGCGCTGGCAGGATGTGTTGAGAAAAATGCGTGCGGAAGGCTTTCCAGCCGAGCCTGCCAACTAGGAGTAACTGATCGGATGTCTCTGTTCAAACAGCTATTGATCGCAATCTGTCTGTTCCTGGTGGTCGCCTTCAGCGGCAGCTTCATGGTCAGCCTGGAAAGTTCGCGCACGCAATACGTCAACCAGTTGCGCTCTCACGCGCAGGATGCCGCGACGGCGCTGGCGCTGTCGCTCACCCCCAATATCGATGACCCGGCCATGGTGGAGTTGCTGGTCAGCTCGATCTTTGACAGCGGTTACTACGCGAGCATTCGTGTGGTGGACCTGGCCACGGACAAAACCATTGTTGAGCGCAGCGGTATACCCGACAACAACGGCGTGCCCAACTGGTTTGTAAAATTGATCGGCCTGGAGCCGGCCGGTGGTGATGCGCTGGTGAGCCGCGGTTGGGAGCAGGCCGCGCGTGTCGAGGTGGTCAGCCATCCGATGTTCGCCCTGGCCAAACTCTGGCAGAGCGCCCTGGGCAGCCTGGGCTGGTTGCTGCTGTGCGGTGCGGTCAGCGTGGTGCTTGGCGGGTTGTTGCTGCGCCGGCAATTGAAGCCGTTGGACTATATGGTCAAACAGTCCCACGCGATCGCCCGTCGAGAATTCCTCAGCCTGCCAGACCTGCCACGCACGCCGGAGTTGCGCCGAGTGGTGCAGGCGATGAACCAAATGGTCGAAAAGCTCAAGGCGCTGTTTCAGGAGCAGGCCGAGCGCAGCGAAAAGCTGCGCACCGAATCCTATCAGGACAACCTTACCGGTCTTGCCAACCGCCGTTATTTCGAGATGCAGCTCAACGCCCGCGTCAGCAATCCCGAGGAAACCAACTCCGGCTACCTGCTGGTGTTGCGCGTCAATGACCTGGCCGGCCTGAACCAGCGCCTGGGGGGCCAGCGTACCGACCAGTTGCTGCAAGCGGTCGGCGAGCAACTGCTGCGCCAGTGCGAGCCGTACCCGGAAACCCATAATCTGGTGACCCGTATTCGTGGCGGCGAATTCGCCGTGCTGGCGCCTGGGCTGACGCGTGAAGAAGCGCTGCAATTGGCGCAGAACCTTGAAAGCACGTTGCTCAGCCTACAAGCCACCGGCGCCAGCGATGTCTCACCCGTGGCCTATATCGGCCTGGCATCGTTCAACCATGGCGATGCGCCGCAGGCGCTGCTGACCCTAGCCGACCAAGCCCTAGCGCAAGCCGAAGGGCAGGGTGACAGCACTTGGGCGTGCCTCGACCACAGTGCCGCCGCCAGCATCGGTGACGATCACCATGCCTGGCACACGCTGTTGGATCAGGCGCTGACCCAACAGCGTTTCGAGTTGTACTTCCAGCCGGTGGTCGCCAGCCAGGACCCGCAGTTGGTCTTGCACTACAAAGTGCTGTCGCGCTTGCAGGATTTTGATGGCCATACCATACCCGCCGGGCGTTTTCTGCCGTGGCTCGAGCGTTTCGGCTGGTCGGCCCGCCTGGACCGCTTGATGCTGGAGCAGGTGCTCAAACAGATGACCGGCCACAGCCATAACCTGGCGCTGAACCTCTCCGCCGCGACCTTGCAGGATGCTCAGGCACTGCAGCGTATTTATGACCTGCTGCGCCAGCACAGCAACCTGGGCTCTCGCCTCACCCTGGAGATTGGTGAGGAGCAACTGCCGGAGCAGCACGTGCTGGAACAGATGACCCAGCGCCTGCGCGAGCTGGGTTTCTCTCTGAGCCTTCAGCGTTTCGGTGGGCGATTCAGCATGATCGGCAACCTGGCACGCCTGGGGCTTGCGTACTTGAAAATCGACGGCAGCTACATCCGCGCTATCGATCAGGAAAGCGACAAGCGCCTGTTTATCGAAGCCATCCAGCGCGCGGCCCACAGCATCGACCTGCCGTTGATTGCCGAGCGCGTGGAGACCGAGGGTGAGCTGAAAGTGATTCGCGAGATGGGGATTTTTGGGGTGCAGGGGCAGTTATTCGGCGAGCCGGCGCCCTGGAAATAACAAGGACCGATGTGGGAGGGGGCTTGTCCTAATGCCAGTCAGTTAAGCGCTAGAGCAGGCAACCGTCGGCCTGTGGCGAGGGAGCTTGCTCCCGCTGGGCCGCGAAGCGACCCCAGAAAATGGGACTGCTGCGCAGTCCAGCGGGAGCAAGCTCCCTCGCCACAGGCCGACGGTTGCCTGCTCTAGCGCTTAACTGACTGGCATTAGGGCAAGCCCGCTCCCACAGTTGATGGGTGGGGTACATGCGATTAGTCAGAATTCCTGGTGCGCGGGCAATACCGGTTTCTTGGCCTGGAAGGCATAGCCTTGCTGGCCGTCGAGCACCTTGTTGGCGCGCTGGATATCGATGTCTTTTTCCCAGCGGGCAATGGCCACGGTGGCGACGCAGTTGCCGATCAGGTTAGTCAAGGCACGGCCGATTCCCATGAACCAATCCACCGCCAGTACCAGCACCAGGCCGACCACCGGAATTGCCGGGATGGCCGTGAGCGTTGCCGCCAGAATCACCAGCGCCGAACCCGGAATGCCGTGGGCACCCTTGGACGTGATCAACGATACCAGCAGGATGGTCAACAGGTCAGTCATCGACAGTGGCGTGCCGGTCGCATTGGCGATAAATACGATGGCCAGGGTCAGGTAGATCGAGAAACCATCGAGGTTGAACGAGTATCCGGTCGGAATCACCAGGCCGACGGTGGAGCTGCCGATGCCCAAATGTTCCAGCTTGCGCATGATCTGCGGCAGCACCGCGTCGGAGGACGCCGTGCCCATCACGATCAGCAGTTCTTCACGCAGGTACTTGAGCAGCGGCAGCATGCGCAGGCCGGAAAGGCGCATCACCAGCCCCAGAATCAGGCCGACGAAGGCAAAGCAGGTCAGGTAGAACAGGCCCACCAGGCTGCCCAGGTGTTGCAGGGAGTCCAGGCCGTAGGTGCTGGTGGTGAACGCGATCGCGCCGAACACGCCAATCGGCGCCAGGCGCACGATCATGCCCATGATGCGAAAGATCACATGGCTCAGTTCGTTGATCAGCCGCGAGATGCCCGAAGCCGCTTCACCCACCAGGTTCAGCGCGCTGCCGAACAGTACGGAGAACAACAGCACCTGCAGCACGTTGTTGTCGGCAAAGGCGCCGATCACCGAGTTGGGGATCAGCTCCATCAGGAACTGGCTGGTGCCCTTGATGTGCTGGCCCTTGTCGGCGAGTTCATTCAGACCGGCGGAGGACAGTTGCTCCAGGTGGATGTTGGCGCCGCTGCCGATACCGGTGCTGAAGGCCATGATCAGGCCGAGCACCAGGGCGACGGTGGTCAGCACTTCAAAGTAGATCACTGACTTCAGGCCAATACGCCCGACTTTCTTCAAGTCGCCGGCGCCGGAAATGCCGCTGACCACTACGCAGAACACAATCAGGCCGATCAGCATTTTGATCAGCTTGATAAAGCCATCACCCAGGGGTTTGAGTTGCGAGGAGAATTCGGGAAGGGCCAGGCCGCAAATGACGCCTAGCATCAGGCCAATCACGACTTGCAGGAAAATCGAACGCGAGCACCATCTGAGCATGGGAAGGATCTCTATTCGGTGCCCTGGTGGGTCCAGGGCTTAATTGTTGTGGTCTTACCGGTAAGTCCAGTGCGGGGCCAGTCTACGCTCGGTTTTTTTCAAACTACAAGCAAATGTTTCATGGCTGACGAGCCCCGGTCTGACCAGTGGGGCGGCAAGTGCGGTGCTTGAGCGGTTGACGGCGCGTAAATTTTTTTGCGTATCATCCGCGCTCGATAAGCGAGGTGAAGGATGGATCAATCAGGGCTCATCACGGACGCAACCGGGGTCACTTACTGCGAGTGGCGCAACGCCGCGCCGCAATACCCGCATTACCACGACCATGAGTGGGGCGTGCCCGTGGCGGACGACATCCTGTTGTACGAGAAGATCTGCCTGGAAGGTTTTCAGGCGGGGATGGCGTGGATCACCATTTTGCGCAAGCGTGAGCAGTTTCGGCTGGCGTTCGACGGCTTTGATTTTCGCAAGGTGGCGCAGTATGGCGAGGCGGATATCGAACGCTTGATGAGCAACCCCGGCATCGTTCGTAACCGGGCGAAGATCGTTTCCACGGTAAACAATGCCCGCCGGGCCTGTGAGCTGGTGAGTGAAACCGGCTCGCTGGCGCGCTGGGTGTGGTCGTTCGAGCCTGGCCCGCAGGAGCGCCCGGCTGTGGTGGACATGGCCTATTGGAAGGCCAACCCGACGTCAGCGGCGTCGGTGCGATTATCCAAGGCGCTGAAGAAACGTGGCTGGACCTTCGTCGGCCCGACCACGATGTATGCGCTGATGCAGGCGATGGGCATGGTCAATGATCATCTGCAGGGTTGCGTCTGCCGTGGGCGCATCGAAGCGTTGCGCCGTCAATTCGAACGCCCCTGAGCCACTGAGCGGACACTTGCCGGTCAGGCCGCCACGCGCTCAGAAGTATTTGAGCCAAGTGATGTCCCTGCGCCGCGCCTTCAGCCCGGCAAACCATCGCACCGGCACGTATAGCGCCAGTGGCAGCGACAAAGCGGCCAGCCACACTGCGCCGATGCTGTCGAAGCCGAAGTAATTGCCGTGATTGAGCCCAAACAAGGCGGCACAGGCGACATACAGTATTTTGAGCACATACAGGTGTAACAGATAAAAGAACATCGGCGCCGCGCCAAACACGGCCAGCGTGCTGATCCAGCGCTTGTGCCCGGCGCGTTCGAATGTCAGCAGCAGCAACAGGCCGATACCCAGCGTGAGCGTCAGGAACAACAGCGAAGGTGGGTATTTGGTGACGTTGAAGAAGCTCATCATCGTCTGCACGCTGCTGTCATAGGCCAGCCAGGGCTTTTCGCCATACCCGTTGGCCGCCCGCAACAGCACAAACCCCAGCAACGCGACGACGCTCGCCAGCAGCAGATAACGCTGGCGCACGGCCGGCAGCGCGGCATTCGCAAACCACGGCCCGAGGCCGTAGCCCAGGGCAATCACGCCGATCCACGGCAGTACCGGGTACGTCACGCGCAGGCGCAGGGTGTCCGACACCTCGATCCAACTGCGTTCATGCAGGATCGACCATGCAACCTGCGATGCCGAACCCGCTGTGAAATGCACACCGTCAAGCAGGTTATGCCCGGCAATGATCGCCACCGCCAAGCTGATCAGCAGCGGGCGGGGCAGCCACACCAGCGCCGCGAGGGCGATCATGCTCACCCCGATCGCCCAGATGACCTGCAGGTAAATCACGCTGGGCGGCAACTGGAAGGTCCAGGCGAAGTTGACCAGCGTGAATTCCAATACCACCAGAAACAGCCCGCGTTTAAATAAAAATGCCGACACCGCGGGCCGTCCCTGGTATTTCTGACCATACAGCCAGGCCGACAAACCGGTGAGCAACACAAACACCGGCGCGCAAAGGTGGGCGAGGGTGCGGCTGAAAAACAGCGCCGGCTCGGTCGTGTCGATGCTCATTGGGTCGCCAACCTGGCGGTGCAGCAGAAACGTTTCGCGTACGTGGTCGAGCAACATGAACAGGATCACCAGGCCGCGCAGGGCGTCGATGGAAAGCAGGCGTGGGCGTAGCGCAACAGCGTCAGTCATGAGGGCGGTTCACAAGGCTGGGCGAAAAAGAGGCGTTATCCTATAACATTAATCAACACATTGCCGCGTCGCACAGGCGAGCTTATCGGAGGTACGGATGACACGCGTGAACCCACCCTCGGCCGAGGCCGTGATCGAATTCTGGAAACAGGCGGGCCCAAAGCGCTGGTTTGCCAAGAACGATAAGTTCGACGCGACCTTCCGCGAGACCTTCTACGCCACCCATCTGCAAGCGGCGCGGCGTGAGCTGGACGATTGGCTGGCCTCGGCCCACGGCGCGCTGGCCTTGCTGATCCTGCTGGACCAGTACCCGCGCAACGCCTTTCGCGGCACCGCGCATATGTTCGCCACCGACCCACTGGCACGCCTGTATGCGCGGCGGATGGTCGATGCAGGCCTGGACGCATTGATCGAACCCGACCTGCGGGCGTTTTGTTATTTGCCGTTTGAACACTCCGAAGACCCCCGCGACCAGCAACGCTCCATCACGCTTAATCAGCATCTGGACGCCAGCACCTACCACTGGGCCAAGGAACATGCGCGGATTATTGAGCGGTTTGGGCGCTTTCCCCATCGCAACGCGGTGTTGGGGCGTGAGACCACCGATGAAGAGCAGGACTTCCTCAATGCCGGAGGCTTCGCGGGTTAGCCTTGCCGAGCCGCCACTGGCGCTATTCCCACCAGGAATGCCCCCATAAAAACGGCGCATTGTCTTTATCGCCCGGGATCTCGTAGCGTTAAGCCTCATTTCAAGGAGATCGCCCATGAGCCACCGCCCGCTGCGCCTCTACGTTGATTCGCTGTTCACCAGCCCCTATGCCATGTCGGTGTTCGTCGCCTTGCGAGAGAAGGGCCTGGCGTTCGAGACCGTGCCGTTGGACCTGGACGCCGGTCGGCATCAGGCTGCGGATTACGCGCGACTGTCGCTGACCCGGCGGGTGCCTGCGCTGGAGGAAGGCGAGTTTTCCCTGTCGGAGTCTTCGGCGATTACTGAATACCTGGACGAGGCCTATCCCGCCACCAGCGTTTACCCAGTCGACTTGCAGCAGCGGGCGCGGGCGCGGCAGGTGCAGGCGTGGTTGCGCAGCGATTTGCTGCCGATTCGCCAGGAGCGGTCAACCCTTGTGGTGTTCTGCGGGAAGAAGATGCCGCCACTGTCGGCGGTAGCCGATGCGGCAGCGGGCAGGTTGATCAGTGTGGCGCATGCTTTGCTGGGGGACGGCCGTGAATACCTGTTCGGCAGCTGGTCGATCGCCGACGTCGACCTGGCCGTGATGCTCAATCGTCTGATCCTTAACGGCGACGCCGTGCCTGCCGTGCTGGCGGCGTACGCCGGGCGTCAGTGGCAAAGGCCGTCAGTGCAGGCGTGGGTCAACCAGCCACGCCCTGGGGTGTAACGCTTTCGTCCATTTGCGCGACGCGTCGGTCCAGGTCTTCCCAATCCGCCATGCCCAGCACGCGCGTGGTGTTCAGGCCGCGCAGGTACCCGCGCAATTGCTGGGCGCTGGCGGCGTGCTCACGGGCATCGACTGCAACGTCCTGCAGCACGCGTTCATAATCGACCAGGTACTCGGCGACGCGCTCGCGGTACTCCGGCAGTACGGCTTCGCGGATGCGGTCGAAGGTTTTCTGGTGACGCTTCATGGCATGGTCCTTATTAGATTTTATGGGGCTCGGCTACCTGACACTATCGGTTCAAATGATAGTCACCATCAAGCATCACGAGTTCTGTTTTTATGGCAAAAGCGCAAAATCTGCTCATCGAAACGCTGCCCAAGGAACTGCGCGATGAGAACCATAATCCAGCTGGCTTTGATGACCCTGATGCTCGGCACTGCGGTGCTGGCCAACCCCGCCATTGCCGATGAGCTGCGTACAGGCCATTTGCTGCCACTCGTGGGTAGCGTAAACTCCCTGCAGCGCGCGCAGTCGGTGGGGGTGTTGTACAGCGAAAACACCCGCGACAACCTCAGCTACCTCGAGCGCTACCACGCCATGGCGTTGAACGGCGCGAAGGATGCCCTGGACGGGCGCATTCGCGAGGCGTTCGTCAACAGCTCCGATCCGGAACTGGCCATCGATTGGCTGATGAACTCGTTGCAAGGCACGTTTGTCTCGGTGACGGTCTATGGCAGCCTGGATGCTCTGGTGCAGGCGCATCCGGACGTAGTCGTGGTGCTCGATACCCATAACCAATTGCTCACCCAGCGTAACGACGTGGTCGAGGCGCGCTTTACCGCGCGGTTCTACGATGCCGACCTGCAATACATCGCCAAGGCCGAAGGCTCGGTGGATAAGCAGGTGCCATCGGTGTGGGTGCATGACAAGTCGGCACTCGAGATTGCCGCGCAGATCGAACAGCAGCGAGATGTACAACAAGATGCCTTGAAGCGGTTTGACGCCTCCCTAAAAGCCCTGGTCCGCGCCGGTTGATACGCGGATCGATGGGAACCTATTTTGTTATTTTCAGGAATGTTTATGCGCTCTTTTTTCGCCCCGGCCCTGGCCGTTGCTTCTCTGCTGCTGACCGGTTGTATCACTGCGCCGAATGCCCCCTCGCTGACCCTGCAAACCGCCAAGACCCCCGAAGGCTATGTGCAATGCGTATTGCCCAAGCTTGAAAAGCACGGCATTACCGCGACCGTGACGCAGAACTCGCGCCACGCCAAGGTGCTGTTGACCAGCAAGATCGCGGCCGATGACGTGCTGGAAGCCTACAAGTCCCAGGACGGCACCAAGGTCTTTTTGTACGAGCGCAAACCGCTGGCTTCGGCGCTCAAGCCGTCGCGGCTCGAGCAGGCCGCGCAGGACTGCAAATAACCTCGAGCCGGAATAAAGATCAACAGTGGAAGAGGGCTTGCCCTAATGCCGGTCAGTTAAGCGCTAAAGCAGAAAAACCTGCGACCTGTGGCGAGGGAGCTTGCTCCCGTTGGGGCGCGAAGCGGCCCCAAAATTGGGACTGCTACGCTGTCCAGCGGGAGCAAGCTCCCTCGCCACAGGGACCGGTTCTGTCTTAACTGACTGGCATTAGGGCTTGCCCCGAAGACCATAGGTATCTGAACAACGCTAAGGGCGGTGTTGAACCTGTGCTAAGCGCGGGTGCTGAACCTGTGCTAAGGGCGGTGTTGAACCTGTGCTAAGGGCGGCGTTGAACCTGTGCTAAGGGCGGTGTTGGACCTGTGCCAAGGGCGGTGCTGAACCTGTGCAAAAGGGC
>NZ_JASLAW010000033.1 GCF_030147005.1 Pseudomonas sp. | reverse complement strand
ACGACTGGCAAAAGGCCTGACCTCAGTTAACATGGGCGGCTATCCGTAATTATCAAGGCCGTGCCGTGTACCTGGGCCCTCCTCCCCGCTCATCCCTGCTGATGATGTTGCCATTGATGCTGGCGTGCAGCGCCGGTGCGTCGGCCGACGACCTGTTCCTCGACAGCCAGCCGCTGCCGCAAGTATTGACCGCCACCCGCCTCAAGCAATCGGCCGCCGCCGTTCCCGGCAGTATGACCGTGATCGACAGCGAGTTGATCAGGGCCAGCGGCGCGCGTGACGTTGCCGAGCTGTTGCGATTGGTGCCCGGGATGATGGTCGGCTACACCACCGGCAACCAGGCGGCGGTGAACTACCACGGCACCAGCGCCAGCGACGCACGGCGCATGCAGGTATTGATCGACGGGCGCTCGGTATACCGCGCAGGCCTGGCCACGGTGGACTGGAGCGATATTCCGGTCGCCATGGAAGACATTGAGCGTATCGAGGTGTTTCGTGGCCCCAACACCGTCAGCTATGGCGCCAACGCGCTGATGGCAGTGGTCAATATCCTCACCCGTTCACCGGCCAACAGCCAGGGCACGCGGGTCAAGGTCACCCGTGGTGAGCGCGGGATCAACGATGTCTATGCCAGCCAGGGCGTGGGCTGGGAAACCGGCGATTTGCGCCTGTCGCTGTCCGGGCAACAGGACGATGGTTTTGACAGCGATGCCGCCGGCGCCGACCGCCGCGACAGCCGCCGCCTCAGCCGTTTCAGCCTGGCCGTCAGCCAGACGTTGAATGCGCAACAGAGCATCGACTGGCAACTGGATGCCAAGGAAGGGACCAATCAGCGTCCCTATACTTACACTCCGGTATTCGCAGGGATCACCGAGGGCGGCACCAATTCCGACGTCACCGCCAAGGATTATGCGGGTTCCATGCGCTGGAACTTCGACTTCAGCCCCGAACACAGCCTGTATATCCAGGGGTCGGCCCAGCAATGGGACCGTCGGCAGATCTGGAAAGCCTGTGATGCCAAGGTATCGTTCAGCCCCGAATTGACCCAGTTGTGGCAGCTCAACCCCAACTACGCCGAACAACTGGCGCGGCACATGGATGAATTCAGTCAAGGTAGCGCCCCACCCGGCAACGCCGCCGAACAGGCGCTGGGCAACCAGGTGCTGGACCAATGGCGCAACGGCGCCAACCAGAGTGTGTGCGGCGATATCGACCAGAGCACCAAGGAAAGCCGCTACGACCTGGAGCTGCAAGACACCCTCAGCCTCTCCGACAGCCTGCGCCTGGTCAGCGGGCTGAATTATCGCTACGACCGCGCCGACTCCGAAACCTACTTCAACGGCACGCTGGACGACACCACCTGGCGCCTGTTCGGCCACTTGGAATGGCGGGCCAGCGAACACTGGCTGCTGCAAGGCGGCGCGATGTACGAAGACACCCAATTGAGCGGTCACTCGCTGACACCTCGCGTGGCGGTCAACTACCTGATCAACCCGCGCCACGGTCTACGGGCGGTGTACTCCGAGGCGATCCGTTCTCCGGACATGTTCGAGAACAACGTCAACTGGAGCTACCGCGTCACCAACCTCAGCTCGCCCGTCTACGGGCAGAATGCCGGGCAATATTTTGTGGTGACGCGAGGCCCGGGCAATCTCGATAAAGAGTTGATGCGCTCGCGCGAACTGGGCTACAACGGCTTCTTTGCCGACCTTGGGTTGAATGTCGACGTGAAGCTGTTCTATGACGAAATCACCGACATGATCAGCTCGCCGTTGCGCAACAACCAATACATTGCCAGCAACGCCAACAGCTCGCGCTTTACCGGTGCCGAATCGCAGTTTGACTGGCGCGTGAGCAACGCCGACCGCCTGCGCCTGACCTACGCTTACGTCGACGCGAGCGCCAGCAACCCGCTGGATAAAGCGCAGACCGCCCGTAACAGCGGCTCGGCCGGCTGGTTGCGTGAATGGGGCCATGGCTGGTCCAGCGCCCTGTTCTATTACGGTGACGATGCACTCAACGAGTATCGCTTCGAACGGGTCGACCTGCGGGTGGCCAAGCGCATGGCCTTGGGCAAAACCAACGTGGAGCTGGCCGGCATGCTGCAGCAACGCCTCGATAACCAGCCGACCACCTGGCCCGACAACCATTACGACCATCGCCATGTGCTCTACTTCAGCGCGCAGTTAGAGTTCTGACATGGGCGACCAGTCACGGATGACCTTCCCTCTTGTTTCCCGGCTGTGGCGGCGCGCCCTGTTGCTGGCGTGCCTGTTGTTCACAACCCCGGTGTGGAGCGCTGATATCCTGCTGATCGCCGCTGAGGACGGTGCCGGTGTTCAGGACTTTACCCAGGCCCTCGCCCGGCAGCGCCCCGAAGACCATGTCTCCTTCAGCCTGCTCAAGGATTTGCCGGCGCCGAGCCAGCTTCCCGTCAACACTCGCCTGATCCTGCTGGACCTGCCCGGCCTCGACTGGCGCTTGCAGGACGCCCAGGGCCCACCGACTTTGGTGCTGCGCATCAGCCGCCTGCAAGCCCATCAACGCCTGGGCAGCGCCCACCCGGAGAAAATCAGCCTGCTGTGGAGCGACCCGCCGCTGACGCGTCAATTGCGCTTGATCGCCAGCACCTTGCCCCAGGCTCGGCGTATCGGCGTGCTTTACGGTGCCGACAGCGAATTCCTGTTGCCTGAGCTTCACCGGTACGCCGCGCCGCTGGGCCTGGAAATCGTGCCGCAACGTTGGGACAACACCAATGACAGCCGCCCCCTGCAAGCCCTGTTCAAGAACAGTGACGTGCTGCTGGGCCTGGACGATCCGCAACTGTACAACCCTAAAACCGCAAAGAACCTGTTGTTGAGCAGTTATGCCCAGCAATTGCCGCTTGTAGGGCCCAATGCCGGGTTTGTCCGGGCCGGCAGCCTGGCCAGCACCTATAGCGACCAGCTCGACTGGCTCGCCGTGCTCGACCGCCTGCTGGACCACCCGCCGGCCAACTGGCCGAGCACGCTCTACCCGCAACATTTCAAAGTCGTGGGCAACCCGCAAGTCGCGCGCTCACTGGGCATCGAACAGGTCGACGAAGCTGCCGTCGCCGCCCGCCTGGCCGAAGGAGATAAACGCCCATGACCTTGCGCCGTCGCTGGGACATCAATACCCGCACCCAACTCATCACCCTGGGCCCAGCGCTGTTGCTGACCTTGCTGTTGATCAGCTTCTTTACCTTCGTGCGTATCCAGGACTTGCGCCAGGAGCTGGACCACACTGGCCAGTTGATCGCCAACCAACTGGCGCCTGCCACCGAGTACGGCGTTATTTCCGGCAACAACGATGTGCTCGACGCTCTGCTGCGCGCGACGTTGGCAACGCCCCACGTGCGTTTCCTGGAGATTCAGGACAGCGCCGAGAACATTCTGGTGTACGTCGAGCAGCCGTCGGAGAAGCACGACCGCTCACTGTCGGTAAAGGTGTTCCAGGCGCCGATCCGCTTGCAACATATCCAGCTGGGCAACGACTTTTTCCAGGACAACCTCAACGAACCGAAGGCGCCGCGTGCGGACTACCTGGGCCGGGTGATTGTCGGTATGTCCAACGACGCGTTCAGCCAGCGTCAGCAGGAAATCCTGTTCAAGGCCGGCATTCTGGCGCTGTTCGCGTTGTTGTTTACCTGCCTGCTGGCGCGACGCCTGGCCGCCAGCCTGTCGCAGCCGATCAGCGCCATGGGGCACGCAGTGAAGGCCATCCAGCAGGGCGATTACAAGACGCCGCTGCCGATTGTCGACGACTCCGAGCTGGGCGACCTGTCGCGGCACATCAACAACCTGGCTGAGGGCCTCAACCAGGCCAGCCGTGAACAACAGCAAGCCATGGCGCAGTTGATCCAGACCCGCGAAGAAGCCGAGCGCGCGAACAATGCCAAGTCGGAATTCCTGGCGATGATGAGCCACGAACTGCGCACGCCCATGAATGGGGTGCTGGGCATGCTGCAACTGCTGGAAACCACCGAGATGACCGAAGAGCAGACCGAGTACGCGGCGCTGGCCTCCGAGTCTACCGAGCACTTGCTCAAGGTGATCAACGACATCCTCGACTTCTCACGTATCGAACGGGCCGCGCTGGAGCTGGAAGATATCTCCTTCAACCTGGCTGATCTGATCAGCAGCTGCGCCCAAGCATTCCAGCACAGTGCGCAGCAGCGCGGGCTGGCGCTGGAGCTGCCGATTCCATTGGGCATGGAGGCCCTGCGCGTGCGCGGTGATCCGACGCGTATCCGGCAGATCCTGGTGAACCTGATCGGCAATGCCTTGAAGTTCACCGAGCACGGTACCGTGCATGTGGAGCCCCACTGGCAAACCCTGGACCATGAGTTGGTGTGGTTCACTTGCACCGTGCGCGACAGTGGCATCGGGATTTCCGCCGAGCGCCTGGAATTGATGTTTGATGCGTTCCAGCAGGCCGACAGCTCTATTTCAAGACGTTACGGAGGCACCGGCCTCGGCCTGCCGATCGCCCGCACCCTCGCCGAACGCATGGGCGGCACCTTGCGCGCCCAAAGCGAAGAAGGCCAGGGTTCGGTGTTCACCCTGGAAATTCCGTTGGCCATTGATCAACAAAGCCTGCCTGCCATTGCCCCAGACGCGGTGGGTAAAACCAGTGCTGGCGACGGGAGGCACATATTGCTGGTGGAAGACAATCCGGTTAACCGTACGGTGGTCGAAGCCATGCTGCGCAGCCTGGGCTTCGAAGTCAGCCTGGCCACCGATGGCGCCGAAGCGATCCGCAGTGCCGAAAGTCTGATCTTCACCGCCATTCTCATGGATTGCCGGCTGCCATTGATCGACGGCTACGAGGCCACCCGGCGAATCCGCCAACTGCCTGGCTGCGCCGATTTGCCGATTATCGCCCTGACCGCCAACGCCTTGCAGGGCGACCGCGAAGCCTGTCTGGCTGCCGGAATGAACGATTACCTGGCCAAACCGTTCAAACGCACGGATTTGCAGCAAATCCTCCAGCGCTGGGTGCATTAGCTGTTGCGGGCGAGCCAAGTCCGACTGGCGTGGAAGACGAAAGTGCGGCAGTCTTAGGCACCCGAACGGGCCTATAAACAGGTCCGGTTTAAAATTTCAGTGAACAGGTGTACATTGAGTACCTTGACGCTGTGACTTTCACTACAACGCAATAGTCTATGTGTAGGCTGCCGCTATGAGGCATGAACGCTTCATTCGGTTCGGGAAGATTTGCCCTACCCTGCCGCATGGGATTATTGAGGAGCTCGCATGACCAAACAAAACGCCTTTACTCGGGAAGACCTGCTGCGCTGCAGTCGCGGTGAGCTGTTCGGCCCAGGTAACGCGCAACTGCCCGCCCCGAACATGCTGATGGTGGATCGCATTACCCATATCAGCGAAGAAGGTGGCAAGTACGGCAAAGGTGAATTGGTCGCCGAGCTGGATATCACCCCTGACCTGTGGTTCTTCGCCTGCCACTTCGAAGGAGACCCGGTGATGCCGGGCTGCCTGGGCCTTGATGCCATGTGGCAACTGGTCGGCTTCTACCTGGGCTGGCAAGGCCTGCCGGGTCGCGGTCGCGCCCTGGGTTCGGGCGAAGTGAAGTTCTTTGGCCAGGTCCTGCCGACCGCCAAGAAAGTTACCTACAACATTCAAATCAAGCGCGTCCTCAAGGGCAAGCTGAACCTGGCCATCGCCGACGGTTCGGTGACTGTCGACGGTCGCGAGATCTATACTGCCGAAGGCCTTCGGGTCGGCGTATTCACTTCCACTGACAACTTTTAAGGGTTATCCGCATGCGCCGCGTCGTTATCACTGGTCTGGGCATCGTTTCTTGCCTGGGCAATGACAAAGAGACCGTCACCGCTAACCTGCGTGCAAGTCGCCCTGGCATCCGCTTCAACCCGGAATATGCCGAAATGGGTCTGCGTAGCCAGGTTTCCGGCTCCATCGACCTGCCCCTCGAAGAATTGATCGATCGCAAGATCTATCGCTTCGTCGGCCACGCTGCCGCTTATGCCTACCTGGCCATGAAAGACGCGATCGCCGACTCCGGCCTGAGCGAAGACCAGGTGTCGAACGTACGTACCGGCCTGATCGCCGGCTCCGGCGGCGCATCCACCCTGAACCAGATGGAAGCGCTGGATATCCTGCGCGAAAAAGGCGTGAAACGCGTCGGCCCGTACCGCGTAACGCGGACCATGGGCAGCACCGTTTCGGCTTGCCTGGCCACGCCGTTCGCGATCAAGGGGGTGAACTACTCGATCTCCTCCGCCTGCGCCACCAGCGCCCACTGCATCGGCACCGCCGTTGAGCAGATCCAACTGGGCAAGCAGGACATCGTATTCGCCGGCGGCGGTGAAGAAGAGCATTGGAGCCAGTCGTTCCTGTTCGACGCCATGGGCGCGCTGTCCACCCAGTACAACGAAACCCCGGAAAAGGCCTCCCGCGCCTACGACGCCAAGCGTGACGGTTTCGTCATCGCCGGTGGTGGTGGCATGGTAGTGGTCGAAGAACTGGAACACGCCCTGGCCCGTGGCGCGAAGATCTACGCGGAAATCGTCGGCTATGGTGCGACGTCCGACGGCTACGACATGGTTGCGCCAAGCGGTGAAGGCGCCATCCGTTGCATGCAGATGGCGATGTCCACCGTGGATACCCCGATCGACTACCTGAACACCCACGGCACCTCGACTCCGGTCGGCGATGCCAAGGAAATGGAAGGTGTGCGTGCGGTATTCGGTGGCAAGGCGCCAAAAATCAGCTCCACCAAGAGCTTGTCGGGTCACTCCCTGGGCGCCGCCGGTGTTCACGAAGCGATCTACTGCCTGCTGATGATGGAAGGCAACTTCATGGCCGGCTCGGCCAACATCGACGAGATCGACCCGGTCGTTGCCGATATGCCGATCCTGACCAAGACCGTTGAAGATGTAAAAATCGACACTGTGATGAGCAACAGCTTCGGCTTTGGTGGCACTAACGCCACCCTGGTGCTGAAACGCTGGCAGGGCAAGTAAGGCCTGCAGCTTGACGCGATGAAAAGCCCCGACTGGTTCGGGGCTTTTTTGTGCGCGACTGAATTGAAACCGAGTCGCCTTTATCACAGGCAGGCCAGCTCCCACAGTGGATCGATATCAATGCGCGCCCTCGTTGCGAGGCGACTTGGGCAGGATGGCCAGAAAGTTATCACGCGCGACCTTGTGCGCAACCTCCTCAGGCAATGCATCGAGGAAGGGATCAAAACGGCGCATTTCCTTACCCAGCTTGTTGAAGCGTCCTACCACGTCTGAACCCAGCATGAAGCGATCCGGGAAGCGCTCCACCAGCTTGACCCACTCCGGTCTGGGCTTTCCCGCATCATCGAGCAGATAAGGCGTGAGCATGCTCCAGGACAGGTCGATATACAGGTTGGGGTAAGCCTCAAGGAGGCGATTCAACGTGGGCAGCAAGAAATCCATTTGCTTCTGATGGCGGTGGATTTCCTTGCTGGTACCGGCGTGGGCCCAGATAAAACGCGTGTGCGGGTGGTTACGCAACGGCTGCTCGACTTCGGCCAGGTACAACGGGTTGCGCTCGCGCTTGGAGGTGATATTGGAGTGCAACATCACCGGCAGGTCGTTCTCCGCCGCCAAGTGATAGATACGCGTCATGGCTTCGTTGTTGGCGCGCGGTGTATCACCCGAGGTCAGCGCGGTGAGATCGTCGTGGCGGGTAAACACTTCACCAATGCCCTGCCACAGCCCTGGATTGAGGTCGAGCATGCGCTGAATGTGGGCGGCGGAATTCTTGTCGTTAGGGTTGAAACCGGCCAGGAACGGATGAAAGTGCCGCCGCTGTTCCGGGGCCAGTTTATTGACCGCAGCAGCGACGATCACATCGGTGGCGCTGTACCAATAGGCGTCGGCATCGTCACCTGCGTAATAACGCGGGCGCTTGGGTTCGTCTTCGTGCCATTTCTTCGCCACGGGGATACCGGAAATCATCACATGTTCGATGCGATTGTCCGCCATGGCCCTGAGCAGCTTGTCCATGCCGGCCGTTTCCTGGAAAAAATCCACGTAATGCAGGTGGGCGTCGCTGTAGGCATAGTCGCGGGCCTGCACGGCCAGACTGCTGGCGGCGAGCATCAGGGCAAAACTCACACGGTTCCAGAGCACGGTGGTACCTCGATAAGGGCTGATACGGGTAGACCCTGCGCCATGCATCGGGGTTCAGCAGGGACAAAAACCTGGAACACCTCCATGCCGGCATGTTCTATTAGTGCATGACCGTCATCCACAGCCTTGTGAGGTTCGCCATGCCTGTTACCGTCAATACATTGAACGCTGAAAATTTCCGTCACAGCGTCAATATCAATAACCACGAGCTGTTTACCGACCTGCCCAAGAGCCTGGGAGGTGATGATTCAGCGCCCTCCCCCCACGATTATTTCGATGCCGCACTGGCTTCGTGCAAAGCCTTGACCGTGAGGCTCTATGCACAAAAGAAAGACATCCCCCTCACCGGCGTAACCGTGGAAGTCACTCACGATGCCGCCGAAGAGCAAAAAGGTAAATACAAGCTCAACGTCAAGCTGACCCTCAAGGGCGTCCTCACCGACGCACAGCGCGATGAGTTGCATCGCGTCGCAGACAAGTGCCCGGTGCACAAATTGATGACCACCGCCGAAGTGTCCATCGAGACAACGCTCTCGGAAGGCGCCTTCAGCCAATAGCGCCAACTTCCGGTCGAGCGGGTTATGCTCAGCGTCATCGAACCCGCTCAGACAGGGATGCCCCCCATGACCACGCTCACCGTAATCCGCCCGCGCCCCGAAGACGTTGAGGGCCAGCCTATCCTGCGCCCACTGCCCTCGCGCGAATGCCGCAGCGTGGGGCCCTTTGTGTTTTTTGACCATATGCTGGCAACCCGCTATGCGCCGGGCAGCGGGATGAATATCCGGCAGCATCCGCACATCGGGCTGTCTACCCTCACCTATCTGTTCGAAGGCATGTTGCAGCACAAGGACAGCCTGGGTTCGGACCAGTTGGTGCAGGCCGGCGATGTCAGCTGGATGACGGCCGGCAGTGCAATTGCCCACGTCGAGCGTACACCAGAGGTGGCCAGGGTCAGTGGTTTTAACCTGCATGGACTGCAAGTGTGGCTGGCATCGCCCAAGGACCATGAAACCGGGCCGGGCCATTACAGCCATCATCCGGCGGCAAGTTTGCCGGTCAGCGATACCCTGGGCGTGCAGGTGCGCCTGATCGCGGGCAGCGGGTTTTGTCTCAAGTCCCCGGTGCCGGTGCTGTCGCCCACGCTGTATGCCGAGGTGCGGATGCAGACGGCCACTACCCTGCTGATTCCCGATGAGCATGAGGAACGGGCGGTGTATGTGCTGGAGGGTGATGCGCAGCTCGACGGTGAGGCTCTGGCGGTGCATAGCCTGGTGGTATTGCCGCCAGGACAACCCATGACACTGTTTGCCGAAACCGATTGCCATGCCGTGGTGTTTGGCGGTGCTCCACTGGACGGACCGCGGCGGATCAACTGGAATTTCGTGGCGAGCGATCCGGCGGTGATTGAGCAGGCCAGACAGCGTTGGGCGAGCGGGGATTGGCCTACCGTGCCAGGGGAGTCAGAAAGAATCGAGCTGCCGGTGAAATAGTCATCGAGGGCAAGCCCCTCCCACATTTTTGACCGAGATCACAACGCAAAATGTGGGAGCGGGCTTGCCCGCGAAGATGCCGGAACTGGCGCTGAAAAATCAGCCCTTGAACACTTCATCCAGCAAGTTATGCATCGACTGGAAAGCCCGCGCAGCGGTCCTGGCGTCGTACATCATCTTGCCTGGCACATTGGCGTGGGGGTCGGTAAAGGAATGCACCGCGCCCCCGTAGCTGAGCAGCTGCCAATCCACACCCGCCGCGTTCATTTCATCTTCGAACGCCGGCAGTTGTTCTTTCGGCACCAGCGGGTCCGAAGCGCCATGCAGTACCAGGACCGAACCCTTGATATTCTTCGCATCGGCCGGGTTCGGCGTGTCGAGGGTGCCATGGAACGAGACGGCCGCCTTCAACGGTGCACCGGTACGGGCCAGTTCCAGCGAGCAGCAGCCACCGAAGCAGAAGCCGAAGGTTGCCAGTTTCGAGGTATCGACAGCCGCCTCGGTTTGGCCCTGCAGCTGTTCGAAGGCGGCTTGCATGCGCTTGTTCAGCAATGCACGGTCATTCTTCAGCGGCATCATCGCCGCGCCCGCCTCATCGCCGTTCGAGGGGCGCACGGTTTGCCCATAGAGGTCGGCAATCAATACCACATAGCCTTTGCCGGCGACGGTCTTGGCGATCTCTTCGGCCCCGGCGCTCACACCCATCCAGTTCGGTGCCATCAACAGTCCCGGCAGCGGGCCTTTGTGGCTGGCATCGAACGCCAGGCGGCTTTCATAAGGCTGGCCATCAATCTGATAGACCACGGAACGTACTGTGACTTGGCTCATGATTCACTCCAGCTGAGATGGATTAACGATGCTCCCTGTAGGAGCGAGCTTGCTCACGAAAATCATCAATAATGCGGGCGTCCGGGATGAACGCGGTGATCTTGAGTTTTCGCGAGCAAGCTCGCTCCTACAGTGAAGCGGCACAGCTAAAAACGAAAAAACCCGCCGAAGCGGGTTTTTTTACAACGGTGTTAAACCGACAGTTCAACCAACAACTTGTTCAGTCGTCGCACATAGGCGGCCGGGTCCTTCAAGCTGTCGCCAGCGGCCAGTGCCGCCTGGTCAAAGAGGATGTGCGACAAGTCGCCAAAACGCTCTTCGCTCTGTTCACCGTCGAGCTTCTCGATCAGCGGGTGCGCCGGGTTGAATTCGAAGATCGGCTTGGAATCCGGAACCTTCTGCCCGCTGGCTTCCAGGATCTGACGCATCTGCATGCCCAGGTCCTGCTCGCCGATGGCCAGGATCGCCGGAGAGTCGGTCAGACGGTGGGAAACCCGCACTTCGCTGACCGCATCACCCAGCGACGCTTTGATCCGCTCGACCAGGCCTTCTTTGGACTTGGCGACTTCTTCAGCAGCTTTCTTGTCTTCCTCGGAGTCCAGGTTGCCCAGGTCCAGGTCACCGCGCGCCACGTCCACAAAGGACTTGCCGTCGAACTCGGTGAGGTAGCTCATCAGCCACTCATCGATACGGTCGGTCAGCAGCAGCACTTCGATGCCTTTCTTGCGGAAGACTTCCAAGTGCGGGCTGTTCTTGACCTGAGCGTAGGTTTCGCCGGTAAGGTAGTAGATCTTGTCCTGACCTTCCTTGGCACGTGCCAGGTAATCGGCCAGCGACACAACCTGTTCGCCGTCTTCACCTTGAGTCGAGGCAAAACGCAGCAGGCCGGCGATTTTTTCCTTGTTGGCGAAATCTTCCGCCGGACCTTCTTTGATGACCTGGCCGAAATTTTTCCAGAAGCCCTTGTATTTCTCAGGCTCGTTCTTCGCCAGTTTTTCCAGCATGTCGAGTACGCGCTTGGTCAACGCCGACTTCATGGAATCGATAATCGGGTCTTTTTGCAGGATCTCGCGCGACACGTTCAGCGACAGGTCGTTGGAATCGACCACGCCTTTGATGAAGCGCAGGTACAGCGGCAGGAACGACTCCGCCTGGTCCATTACGAACACACGCTGTACGTAAAGCTTCAGGCCCTTCGGCGCTTCGCGCTGGTACAGGTCGAACGGAGCACGGGCAGGCACGTAGAGCAGCGAGCTGTATTCCAGCTTGCCTTCGACCTTGTTGTGACTCCAGCTCAGCGGGTTCTCGTAGTCATGACCGATGTGCTTGTAGAATTCCTGGTATTCCTCGTCCTTGATCTCGGTACGCGGACGGGTCCACAAGGCGCTGGCGCGGTTGACGGTTTCCCATTCCTCGGCAGGCTTCTCTTCGCCTTCAGCCGCCGCCTGTTCTTTCGGCAACTCGATCGGCAAGGCGATGTGGTCGGAGTATTTCTTGATGATGTTGCGCAGGCGCCAGCCATCGGCGAATTCGTCTTCGCCATCTTTCAGGTGCAGCACGATACGGGTGCCACGGTCAGGCTTGTCGAGGGTGGCGATTTCAAATTCGCCCTCACCTTTGGAAGCCCAGTGCACGCCTTCGCTGGCGTCCAGGCCGGCACGGCGGCTGAACACTTCAACCTTGTCGGCAACGATGAAAGCCGAATAGAAGCCCACGCCGAACTGGCCGATCAGGTGAGAATCTTTTTTCTGGTCGCCCGACAGGTTCTTCATGAAATCCGCGGTGCCGGATTTAGCGATGGTCCCCAGGTGGGTGATCGCATCCTCACGGCTCATGCCGATACCGTTGTCTTCGAGGGTGACGGTTTTGGCGTCTTTGTCGTAGCTCACACGGATTTTCAGTTCGGCGCCGCCTTCCAGCAACTCCGGCTTGGACAGGGCTTCGAAACGTAATTTATCGACAGCGTCAGAGGCGTTCGAGATCAATTCGCGAAGGAAAATTTCCTTGTTGGAATACAGCGAATGGATCATGAGGTGCAGCAGTTGCTTCACCTCGGTCTGGAAGCCCAGGGTTTCCTTTTGAGTTTCCACACTCATGGTCATCAAACTCCAATTGGATGGCAGTGGCCGCGCCCGAAAGGGTTGGCAGCGGGTTGTCATCAAAGTTGGGGGCTAAGACCGGGATTTCAAGGGCGCGGCAATTCCTCAATCTTGAAATGTGCGCGAGCGGTGGCAATCGCCTCGGCCGGGCTGGTTTGCCAGGCGGTGATCGCCACGTTGGCCACACGCCGCCCCTGGCGGCACACCTGGCAGGTGGCATAAGTGTCGCGAAATTGACCGGCGCGCAGGTAATCCAGGGAAAAATCGATGATTTTCGGCAGGCCCGGGGCGTCGGTGAATACAAGCAGGTGCAACGCCGCTGACAGCTCCATAAAGCCGGCGATCACCCCGCCATGCAGCGCCGGCAATATAGGGTTACCAATGTTGTCCTTGTTGGCCGGCAGGCGAAACAACAATTCGTCCCCTGAACGCGTGCATTCGACGCCGATCAGCTTTGCGTAGGGAACCAGATCGAGCAGTGCCGTGTAATCACCGTGCTCGAGGGCTTGCTCCAGGCGGGTCTTGAATCGATGGGTCATGCCTGTTCTCCGGTGATTGTGCTGCCCAGCCCTTGCGTGCCTTTAAGACGCTTGCCCATGCGCATGAAAGTACCTACCACGTGGGCTATAGGCTGCTGCGGGTCGTCCTGATAGGCAAAGCCGCGGCTGAAGATCACATCGGTGGTCACCCGGTAGCATTGGGCGAAGCCATACACCGGTTTATGCGGCTCGGCGGGATGCATGTAGTCGATGCGCAAATCCAGGGTCGGGCACACCTCGAACTCGGGTAATACGCACAGCGTGGCCATCCCGCAGGCAGTGTCCATCAATGACGTCAGTGCGCCACCGTGGATGACGCCGGTGCGCGGGTCGCCCACAATATGCGGGCCGTAAGGCAAGACCAGCGTGATGCCCTCTTGTGTCGCAGCATGGACCGTAACCCCCAACACCTGGCAGTGGCGAAGCGCCGAAATAAAGCGGGTGGCACGGTCTGACAAGGGGGTTGAGGTCATGATTTTTAAATTCTTATTAGTGTGGAAGGGCCGGATAGGTAATAATTTGGAAAGTTCCTGGCGAAAAGCTTTATATATCTGTGGAACAAAAGGAACTAATGCTGGCCCCTTGAGTTCGAAAGGCCAGTAGATATCTTCAATAAGGAGAAACACCCATGCGCAAGACATTAGCTATTTCCATGATGCTGGCCGCTGCACTCGGTCTGGCTGCCTGCGACAAGAAATCCGAAGACAAAGCCCAAGACGCCGCTGCACATTCTGAGCAAGCTCAGCAAGACATGGCAAAAGCACAGGATAAAGTGAACGACGCTGCGAAAGAAAACGCCGATGCTGCCAAAGCTCAGGCTGAATCGAACGCTGCCGCCGCTAAAGAAGCTGCACCTGCCGCACCTGCAGAGCCTGCCAAGCAGTAATTGCACGGTGTAAAGCTGTAGTGCTGCAAAAGATAGCCCGCTTTAATAGAGCGGGCTTTTCTTTGTCTGCAGTTTTTATCCCGCCTTCAAGACAGGCTATCTTTTGCCGCCTCCGGGGCTTGCATATTCGTCGGGGTATACACCATCACCTGTAAAACGTCGGAGTGAAACTCACGGCGGTAAAGCACTAATACCACCCCGCTGCTCATCAACATGAACAACCAAGGGCTGACGAACCAGGCCAGCATGGTCATGCCGAAGTAATAAGCTCGCAGGCCAAAGTTGAATTGGTTGGCCGCCATCGAAATCACCCTCGCCGCCCGCAAGGCAAATGCATTGCGCTCCTGCTCCGACACGTGTCGCTCACCGATCATCGGTGCCGAGCCCACCAGCACTGCGGCGAAGTTGTACTGGCGCATGCACCAGCTGAACGTGAAAAAGGCATAGACGAACACCAGCGCCAGGCACAGCAACTTAATCTCTGACATACCTTGTGAAGCCTGCTGCACCATCGGGATATCCGCCAACAACGACACCGCGCGTTCGGAGGCACCCAGCACGGTCAGAATGCCGGCGAGGATGATCAACGTGCTGGAGGCGAAGAACGAGGCGTTACGCTCCAGGTTACCGATCACACTGGCATCGGCGATACGGTTATCGCGCAGCAGCATGCGGCGCATCCAGTCTTCGCGATACAGATGCAGCACGCTGGCCAGGCAGGCGGTGTCTCGGGCCTTCCAGGTGGCGTAACGCGTATAGCCGCCCCAACACAGGATGAACCAAAGGGCGGCAAGCAGGTGGATTTGGTTGGTTTCGATGAACGACATGCAGGTCCTCATGCACAGTGAAGGAAGATGAGCGCGGTGAAAGATGTAGGCGCTGGCGTGCCTGCGAGGGCGCCTTTTCAGTCGCCACTGCGCTAACTGACATATCGCTATCGCAGGCAGCCAGTTCCCACACTAACCAAGTTTCAATTCGAAAGTGAGCAACCTGTTCGACGCTAGCTCAAACAAAAAGACACGGCATGACGCCCATAAAAAATGCCCCGTATCGATTGATACGGGGCATTTCAGTAATGCGTAAAACCGGTATTACGCGATGGCTTCGCTGCGCTTGCCCAGCATGCGATCAACCACCATCGCCACGACCAGGATCATCACCGAAGGCACCAGCCAGGCCAGGCCCTGCTCGCTCAACGGCAGGTTCGTCAGTTGCGTCGGCATCCAATCCGCCAGGCCCGCGCCCTTGAGTGCATCAATACAGCCGAAGATAAACGAAACCAGCATGACCGGGCCAACGATACGGCCCTGCTCCTGCCAGAAGTCTTTACAGAAGCTCAGAGCCACCAGCACGATGCACGGCGGGTAGATCGCAGTAAGCACCGGGATGGAGAACGCGATGAGCTTGGTCAGGCCCAGGTTGGACACGAACAGCGAGAACAGCGCGAGGATCACCACCAGGGTCTTGTAGGACAGTGGCAGTACACGGCTGAAATACTCGGCGCAGGCGCAGGTCAGGCCCACAGCGGTGACCAGGCATGCCAGGGAGATCAACACAGCCAGGAAACCGCTGCCCAGGGAGCCGAAGGTATGTTGCACATAAGCGTGCAATACAGCGGCGCCATTGGCGGCACCGGCGGCGACTTCATGGCTGCCCGACCCAAGGCGGAACAGGCTGACGTATACCAACGCCAGGCCCACGCCGGCAATCAGACCGGCAATGATCGCGTAACGCGTGATCAGCTTGGGCGATTCAACACCACGGGAGCGGATTGCGTTAACGATGACGATGCCGAATACCAGCGCGCCGAGGGTATCCATGGTCAGGTAGCCATTGATAAAGCCCTGAGAGAACGGCGCGGCGACGTATTCCGGCGTTGCGACGCCGACTTCACCTGCCGGCAAGGCAAACGCGGCAATGCCGAGGATGGCCAGTGCGATGATCTTCAGCGGCGCGAGGAATCGCCCCACCGTGTCCAGCAGGCGCCCCGGGTACAGCGATACAAAAAACACCACCAGGAAGTACACCGAGCTGTAGAGGAACAGTGCCAGCGGGCTTTCCCCGGTCAGCGGCGCCAGGCCCACTTCGAACGATACCGTCGCAGTACGCGGTGTGGCGAATAGCGGCCCTACCGCCAGGTACGCCGCCGCCGCAAGCAGGCCGCCGGCGATCTTGCCGATTGGGCTGCTCAACGCATCCATTCCGCCACCGACCTTGGCCAGCGCGATCACGGTGGCGACCGGCAGACCGACTGCCGTAATCAGGAAACCCAGGGCCGCCATCCAGACATGAGGCCCGGACTGCAAGCCTACGATAGGCGGGAAAATGATGTTGCCGGCGCCCACGAACAGGGCGAACGTCATAAAGCCCAACGCCAGGATATCCTGGCTTTTCAACACTTTCATTTGAGGAAATACCACACTACTGAATCGGAATTTAGAGAGGGCTTCCCTGTGGATGAGGGAAATGCTGCCGGCCCTTATGGGGACCGATCGGTCTGGCGCGCAGCTTCCTTTTGGGATGCGGGCGCATAAAGAGGCGGCTAGGGTACAGAATTAGGCTGACAAACGCACTGTTGCGGGGCGTACTGTCCGATAAGCGACATTCAAATGTCGCGTTTTCATACTTAATCCGGCCAGGCAGGCCGCTGTGGAAGCTGGATCAAGTACCCTGTAAAACGCACAAAAGGCCACCCGAAGGTGGCCTTTGTGTGGATGAAGCGTCAGCTAAGCGCGAGGCTTACTTGACAGCCCAGCCGGTCAGCTCGGACAAAGCCTTGCCGATGTCTGCCAGCGAACGCACGGTTTTAACGCCTGCGTCTTCCAGGGCAGCAAACTTTTCGTCTGCAGTGCCCTTGCCGCCGGAGATGATTGCGCCAGCATGGCCCATGCGCTTGCCCGCAGGGGCAGTCACACCAGCGATGTAGGAAACAACCGGCTTGGTCACGTGTGCCTTGATGTAGGCAGCAGCTTCTTCTTCAGCCGAACCGCCGATCTCACCGATCATCACGATCGCTTCGGTCTTCGGGTCTTCCTGGAACAGTTTCAGGATGTCGATGAAGTTCGAGCCTGGGATCGGGTCACCGCCGATGCCGACGCAAGTCGACTGACCGAAACCGGCGTCAATGGTCTGCTTCACAGCTTCGTAGGTCAGGGTGCCGGAACGGGAAACGATACCGACTTTGCCTGGCAAGTGAATGTGACCGGGCATGATGCCGATCTTGCATTCGCCTGGAGTGATCACGCCTGGGCAGTTAGGGCCGATCAGGACAACGCCCAGCTCGTCGCACTTAACTTTAGCGTCCAGCATGTCCAGGGTAGGAATGCCTTCGGTGATGCACACGATCAGCTTGATGCCGCCGAAGGCCGCTTCCAGGATCGAGTCTTTGCAGAAAGGAGCAGGAACGTAGATCACGCTGGCGGTGGCGCCAGTGGTTTCTACCGCTTCTTTCACGGTGTTGAACACTGGCAGACCCAGGTGCTCGGTGCCGCCTTTGCCCGGAGTTACGCCGCCAACCATCTTGGTGCCGTATTCGATGGCTTGCTGGGTGTGGAAGCTACCTTGCGAACCGGTAATACCCTGGCAGATAACTTTGGTGTCTTTATTGATCAGGACGCTCATTATTTGCCCTCCGCAGCTTTGACAACTTGTTGAGCAGCGTCGGTCAGGCTGGTAGCCGCGATGATGTTCAAACCGCTTTCTGCCAGTACTTTAGCGCCCAGTTCAGCGTTGTTACCTTCAAGGCGAACAACAACCGGGATTTTAACGCCAACTTCTTTCACTGCACCGATGATGCCTTCGGCAATCATGTCGCAACGAACGATGCCGCCGAAGATGTTGACCAGTACTGCAGCGACGTTGGAGTCGGACAGGATGATCTTGAACGCTTCGGTAACGCGTTCCTTGGTAGCGCCACCACCTACGTCGAGGAAGTTGGCTGGTTTGCCGCCATGCAGGTTGACGATGTCCATGGTACCCATGGCCAGGCCGGCACCGTTGACCATGCAACCGATGTTACCTTCCAGGGCTACGTAGTTCAGTTCGAACTTGGCAGCGTGCGCTTCGCGCGGATCGTCTTGCGACGGATCGTGGAAAGTCTTCAGCTTAGGCTGACGGTACATGGCGTTGGCGTCGATGTTGATCTTGGCGTCGAGGCAGTGCAGATCGCCGTCAGCCTTGATCACCAGCGGGTTCACTTCCAGCAGGGCCAGATCGTGATCCTGGAACAGTTTGGCCAGACCCACGAAGATCTTGGCGAACTGGGCAACTTGCTTGCCTTCCAGGCCCAGCTGGAAAGCCAGCTCTCGACCCTGGAATGGCTGAGCGCCAACCAGTGGATCGATAGTGGCCTTCAGAATTTTTTCTGGGGTTTCGTGAGCGATCTTCTCGATGTCCACGCCACCTTCGGTGGAAGCCATGAATACGATGCGACGGCTCGAACGGTCAACGACAGCGCCCAGGTACAGCTCTTTAGCGATATCAGTGCACGATTCAACCAGGATCTTGGTGACTGGCTGGCCATTGGCATCAGTCTGGTAAGTCACCAGACGCTTGCCCAGCCACTGCTGTGCGAAGGCCTTGGCGTCTTCTTTGCTGCGAACCAGCTTAACGCCGCCCGCTTTACCGCGACCACCGGCGTGGACCTGGGCTTTGACAACCCACTCACTGCCGCCGATTTTGTCGCAAGCTTCTGCTGCTGCTTCCGGGGTGTCTACTGCGTAGCCCTTGGAAACTGGCAGGCCGTATTCAGCGAACAGCTGCTTACCCTGATACTCGTGAAGATTCATGCTTTTTACCGTCTTCGTTAGGTACTGCGCATTCGGCGCTGCGCTCATTATGAGTGCCGCGCCACCTGTGACTGCTGCTTGCGCAACTTGCGGGGCTTATGGCCCGTAAAGCTGCGCAAGGCTGCGTCCAGCGGATATTCCGCGGTGAGTCTTGCGCGCAAGGCTCACGACGGGCAACTCCGCCGTGGTTTCTTATTATCTCGCTTAGCGCTTCTTGCGGTTGGCGATGTGGATGGCGCCGCCATTCACTGCCAACGCTGCTTCGTGCAACGCTTCGGACAGGGTCGGATGGGAGAAGACCATCATGCCCAGGTCTTCGGCACTGGTGCCGAATTCCATGCCGATAGCGCCTTGCTGAACCAGTTCTGCAGCGCTCGGGCCAATCACGTGGACGCCCAATACGCGGTCAGTCTTGGCGTCAGCGATGACTTTCACAAAACCACCGGTGTCGTTAGCTGCCATGGCACGGCCAGAAGCGGCAAACGGGAAGGTGCCGACGTTAACTTCAACGCCTTCAGCTTTCAACTGCTGTTCGTTCTTGCCGACCCATGCAATTTCCGGGTGGGTGTAGATAACCGATGGAATCAGGTCGTAGTTCATCTGGGTCTTGTGACCCTTGATGCGCTCGACAACCATGATGCCTTCTTCGGAAGCCTTGTGGGCCAGCATCATGCCACGAACCACGTCGCCGATCGCATAAACGCCCGGTACGGTGGTTGCGCATTGATCGTCAACGTGGATGAAACCACGCTCATCGATGCTCACGCCGCTGTCGGAAGCCAGCAGGTCGGTGGTCACTGGACGGCGACCAACGGCTACGATCAGCTTGTCGAAGGTGATGGTCTGTTCGCCTTCCTTGTCGGTGTAGGTCACGACAACTTCTTCGCCGTTGACCTTGGAACCGGTAACGCGGGCGCCCAGCTTGATGTCCAGACCTTGTTTGGTCAGGGTCTTGTAGGCTTCCTTGGACACTGCGGTGTCGGCAGCCAGCAGGAACGTGTCCAGGGCTTCCAGCACAGTCACCTCGGAACCCAGGCGGGACCAGACCGAACCCAGCTCCAGGCCGATCACGCCAGCGCCAATCACGCCCAGACGCTTAGGCACTGCCTGGAATTCCAGGGCGCCGGTCGAATCGACGATCACGTTCTGATCAACCGGAGCAGGCGGAATGTCGATTGGGCGAGAACCCGGGGCCAGGATCACGTTTTCGGCTTCGATGACTTCAACCGAACCGTCCGGCTTGGTGATTTCAACTTGCTTGCCGGCCAGCAGTTTGCCGTGGCCTTGCAGGGAAGTAACGCCGTTGGCCTTGAACAAGGTGGCAACGCCTGAAGTCAGGCCTTTGACGATGTTGGCTTTACGGCTGACCATCGCCGGAACGTCCATGGTCACGCCGGCATGGTTGATACCGTGGATCGCGAAACCATCCTGGGCTTCGTGGAATTTCCAGGAGCTGTCCAGCAGCGCCTTGGAAGGAATGCAACCAACGTTCAGGCAGGTACCGCCCAGCGCCAATTTACCTTCCTTGTCGGTGTACTTTTCGATGCAAGCAGTCGAGAGGCCCAGTTGCGCGGCCTTGATGGCGGCAACATAGCCGCCAGGGCCTGCACCAATCACTACAACGTCAAATTTCTGTGTCATGAAAATAGATCCTCTATTCAGCGACAAGCTTCAAGCGACAAGCTGCAAGCCAAGCTGCTTTTTCTTACAGCTTGCAGCTCGCAACCTGTCGCTGCTTTTATCAGATATCCAGCAGCAGACGAGCCGGGTCTTCCAGCAGGTTCTTGATGGTCACCAGGAAGGTCACGGCTTCTTTACCATCGATCAGGCGGTGATCGTAAGACAGTGCCAGATACATCATTGGGCGGATCACGACCTGGCCGTTGATGGCCATCGGACGCTGGATGATGTTGTGCATGCCCAGGATTGCAGCCTGTGGTGGGTTAACGATCGGTGTCGACATCATCGAACCGAAGGTACCACCGTTGGTGATGGTGAAGGTACCGCCGGTCATCTCGTCGATGGTCAGCTTGCCGTCACGGGCTTTCTTACCGAAGCCGGCGATGCCGCCTTCGATTTCGGCCAGGCTCATCAGCTCGGCATTACGCAGAACCGGAACCACCAGGCCACGGTCGCTGGACACGGCAACGCCGATGTCTGCGTAGCCATGGTAAACGATGTCGGCACCGTCGATGGAAGCGTTGACTGCCGGGAAGCGTTTCAGCGCTTCGGTGGCCGCTTTCACAAAGAAGGACATGAAGCCCAAACGCACGCCGTTATGGCTCTTCTCAAAGAGGTCCTTGTACTTCGAACGCAGCGCCATGACTTCGGTCATGTCGACTTCGTTGAACGTGGTCAGCATCGCCATGTTCGACTGTGCTTCAACCAGACGCTTGGCCACGGTGGCACGTACACGAGTCATCGGCACGCGCTTCTCGGTGCGGTCGCCGGCAGCGAACACAGGCGCGGAGGCAGCTGGAGCAGCAGCCTTGGCCGGCGCGGCAGCTGGAGCGTTTTTCTTGGCTTCAACCGCAGCAACCACGTCTTCCTTGGTGATACGGCCGTCCTTGCCGGTGCCTTTGATCGACGCCAGGTTGATACCGTTCTCATCAGCCAGTTGACGCGCAGCCGGCGCAGCGATTGGATCTTCGCCACCCGCAGCCGGTGCGGCGGCAGGCGCGGAAGCAGCAGCCGGCGCGGCGGCGGCAGGGGCAGCAGGAGCAGCAGCGCTGCCCTCTTCGATCGAACCCAGTACCTGGTTCGACAGAACGGTAGCGCCCTCTTCCGCAACGATGGCGCCCAGCACGCCGTCGGCTTCGGCCAGCACTTCCAGCACGACCTTGTCGGTCTCGATGTCGACGATCAGGTCGTCACGCTTGACGGCCTCGCCTGGTTTCTTGTGCCAGGTGGCAACGGTGCCATCGGCAACCGATTCCGGGAATGACGGGGCTTTGATTTCGATAGCCATTATCTGTAGGTCCTTAAAATTCGGTTTCAGTCAGCGCGAAGGCGTTAAACAGTGAAAGCATCTTGCAGCAGTTTTTCCTGCTGCTCGGCGTGCATCGACGCATAACCACAAGCAGGTGCAGCAGACGCATCACGACCGGCGTACTCCAGGCCAAGGGCCTTGTTATGGTTGCCGATGCTGCGACGCAGGTGATGCTGGCTGCTGTACCACGCGCCCTGGTTCATCGGTTCTTCCTGACACCACACCACATTCGTGAGGTTGGTGTAAGGCGCGATGATCTCCATGAGGTCATCTTCCGGGAACGGGTAAAGCTGCTCGATACGCACGATGGCGATGTCTTCGCGGCCTTCGGCACGACGTTTTTCCAGCAGATCGTAATAAACCTTGCCGCTGCACAGGATCAAACGAGTGACCTTGGCGGCATCCAGCGTATCGATTTCCGGAATAACGGTCTGGAACGAACCTTCGGCCAGATCTTCCAGGGTCGAAACGGCCAACTTGTGACGCAACAGCGACTTCGGAGTCAACACAACCAGCGGCTTGCGCAGCGGGCGGATCACCTGGCGACGCAGCAAATGGTAGATCTGCGCCGGGGTAGTCGGAACGCACACCTGAATGTTGTGCTCGGCGCACAGTTGCAGGTAACGCTCCAGACGGGCCGAGGAGTGCTCTGGACCCTGCCCTTCATAACCGTGCGGCAGCAGCATGGTCAGACCGCACAGACGGCCCCACTTGTGCTCGCCGCTGGTGATGAACTGGTCGATCACCACTTGGGCACCGTTGGCGAAGTCGCCGAACTGGGCTTCCCAGATCACCAGCGCGTTAGGCGTGGTGGTGGAATAGCCGTATTCGAACGCCAGCACGGCTTCTTCGGACAGGAACGAATCGTACAGGTCGAAACGTGGCTGGCCTTCGTACAGGTTCTGCAACGGGACGTAGGTGCCCGCGTCTTTCTGGTTGTGCAACACGGCATGACGGTGCGAGAACGTACCGCGGCCGATGTCCTGGCCGGTCATGCGGATCGGGTGACCTTCGAACGCCAGGGTCGCGTACGCCATGGTTTCGGCGTAACCCCAGTTGATCGGCAGGCCGCCGGCTTGCATCTTCTGACGGTCTTCGTAGATCTTCGCAACCTG